>NZ_JBICYZ010000080.1:0-46634 GCF_043201465.1 Kitasatospora sp. NPDC048298 | reverse complement strand
CTTGAGCACGATCAGGTACATCGGCGTCACGAACAGCCCAACCATGGGGCCGACTCCTGCCGAAGACGTGGTGCCCATATGACCCGATGAAATCACCCCTGTCGAGTTCGAGCGGGCGGTCGCCGAACTCGCCCGACGAGACGGCCTGTTGGTGATGCAAGGTCGCGGCAGGGCAGGCGACCTTGGCGCCGATGTGATCGCGCTTGCCCCGGACGGCCGCAAGATCGTCATCCAGTGCAAACACAAGCACAAAGCGGGCCGAAGGCGACCGTGCGGTTCGGACGTGGTCCAGACCGTCAACGGCACGGCCCGCCCTGAACACGGAGCCGACATCGCCGTGATTCTCACCAACGGCACTTTCACGAAGCCCGCTCGCGAGCTTGCCCATAAGCACGACATCCACCTGCTGTGGGGAGAAGACCTGGAGCGCTGGGCCACGTGGGGAAGCCCGCTTCTCGACGTACTCGGCGAAGACGACGACAGAACAGCCAGTGCCGAGGCCAGCCGAAGCGCCTGACAGGTGGCACTCCCACGGAACGAATTCCCTGACACCGGTGGACAACGCTGAGCGCATGTGGACGAGAAGTGCCCCAAGAGACGGAGCTGCGCTTTCGTTTGACGACCTGCGCATCGACCGGCGGCAGCCGCCCACAGAGGCAGCGGAATCCCACTTGGCGTCCTGACCGATATGCATGTCTACACGACGGATGCCGAACCGGGCTGGCAGCGTAAGGGCCACTTTGCCTTCTGCACGCACGCCGGTGAACGCGGCGTCACCGGGTCGACGACCTGCTGACCGTCGCGGACCTGCTCGCCCGTGACAACTTCGACTGGTGCAGCAAGTACGACGGCTCACCGACGGCCAACTCTCCTACTACCGGGTGGCCCACCGCCTCCACAACTCGCCCGGACGCTCGACCCGAACCGCAGCGTACCGGGCAGGACCGACTGGTGAGCCCTGGAGAGACAGCTCAGCGAGCCGTCCGACTGGCGCCCGATCGGCGAGAAGTACTGGGATGCCCCTGAGCCGTGGAAGTGGCTGGAGATCGTTCGCGACCTTCAGCACAGACCTGCAACCTTCCGCCGCCGTACTCCGGAGCGAACGCTCGCCAGGCGCGGTGTGGACGATTAGCGACCGGCACGCTGATCGTCCACAACCACACTGTCGCACGCTGCTGAGGCCCCACAGATTGCACACCGGATGCGGCCACCGGCCGGACGGAAGAACGAGCCCCGACCGCGTGGCCGTCCGCTACGCCGCCAGTGGCAAGTCGTCGTCACCACGGGGGAGGGCTCGGAGTTGGCCTGTCTGGGCTTGGTCGAGGGCTCGGGCGAGGGCGTTGACGGCCTGGTCGGCGGAGTCCTTGAAGAGGTGGCCGTAGAGGTTGATCGTGGTCGCCAGGGTGGCGTGGCGCAGGGTCTTGGAGACGATCGCGATGGGGATGCCCTCGGCGATCATGATGCTGGCAGCCGTGTGTCGCAGGTCGTGCAGCCCGATCCGGGGCAGGCCGAGTTCGACGGTGCGTTTGCGGAGCTGGTCGAGGACCCACTGGGGCCGCAGGGGCGAGCCGTCCGCGTGGGCGAAGACCAAACCCTCCAGCCGGCCCTCGGGGTGGGCGGCCATCTGGATGGCGGCCTGGCGGTGGAGGGCGGCCATGACCCTGGGGGAGAGGCTGATCCAGGCGCGGCTGGCCTCGGTCTTGGGCTGGTTGAAGTGGAGGTCGCCGTTGTCCACGGCGGACAGGGTCCAGCGGACGAACAGCTTGCGGTCCATGAGGTGGACGTCCGGCCAGTGCAGGGCCAGGACCTCACCGCGGCGCATGCCGGTACCGAGCATCACCTCGAACAAGTCGGCCAGCTGGTCCGCATACTGCTCCGCGTTGTGCCGCAGGAACGCCGCGGCCTCCTTCGGAGTCCAGCAGGTCCGCTCGTCCGCGCGGGGCTTGGGCGGCACGCAGTGCTCGGCCGGGTTGAACTTCAGCCGCCACGACCGCACCGCGTGGTTCAGCGCGTTGCGCAGCGTCGAGACCACCCGGTACAGCGTGACCCGGCCCCGGCCGGCCTTGCGCTGCGCGGCCATCCAGTCCTCGATCTGCTTCGGCCGCAGGTCCAGCAGCCGGCACCGCCCGAACGCGGGGATCAGGTCCCTCTCCACGTACGCCTTGTAGCCGGCGTAGGTGTTCACCGTGAGCTCCTCCTTCCTCGCCGCCAGCCACTCCCGCAGGAAATCCGCCACGGTCGTACGACGCACCTCGTACGCCCCATTCAGC
This sequence comes from Kitasatospora sp. NPDC048298, assembly GCF_043201465.1. Lineage (NCBI taxonomy): Bacteria > Bacillati > Actinomycetota > Actinomycetes > Kitasatosporales > Streptomycetaceae > Kitasatospora > Kitasatospora sp. NPDC048298. Next base: position 44,364 of record NZ_JBICYZ010000080.1, on the reverse strand, counting down.
TCGCCCTCCAGCACCGCCGCCAACTCCTGCGCGGCCTCGGCCTCCGTCGCGAACCCGCCCCGCCGCCGGGTACGCCGCCTGCCGTCCGCCGGTGCCAGGTCGACGCAGTACGTCCACGACCCGTGCTCCGCCTCCTCCAGCAACCGCACACACCACGCACCCAACTGCCTCCCGTGCCCGTCCTTGCACCCACACCGCCGGTACACCCTGCCCCGCTGCGCACGCTGTCCCATGAGCTTCCCCTTCTCCCGGACTGCCTGGTGAATCTGAGGCAAGAGTGGCTGCTGTGTCGGGTGTGGCGGCAGAGCGCGTTGGGCGGTGCGCGAAGCACTCAGAACCAGACCGCGAAGACACGCTCAAGACGACACACCGTCCGGAAGATCACTATCCGTAGCCAGTGGGTAAGCGACCGTGATCCGCCCACAGACGCCAGCCCCGCGAGGCGACCAGCGCCGTCGACGCAGCAGCTTCCGGGTGCGCGCGGCGGTGCCTGCTGAAGGGCCGACAGATCCCGGTCCGTAGATCCGTCCATGAGCCTCATCCCGGCCGGCCTGCTGAGCGGCTGCTCCCGATCCCGATGAGATTGAGGAGCAGCAGGAGGTCGAAGGCGCTCGCCGCCCCTACTGCCTACCGAGCCCATCGATCTCGAGGCGACGAGGAGCAGGAGCCGGACGACGCGCGATGCTGGATCGGCTTCTCTTCGGAGCGAGCGTGCTGGAGTGCCACGGACGCGCTCCCGCTGTGGTGCAGTTCGCCCGGAACAGGCGCTCGCGGGGCCGGTGTCCGAGCTGCCGGATATGCTCACCGGTCGAGACTGATAGGGGAGTTACGTGCGCGACTCTGTGCTGACTGCTGACATTCCGCTCGGCCCGTTCGACGGCCATCTCGTCCCTGTCTTCGCGGCGAAGGGCAAAGCCTCCAAGCTGCACGCACACCTGCGATGCCCCCGGCTTCGCGCGGACGGAGCGGTGGCCTCCGAAGCGCCGCTGAACGCCGCGACGATCGCCCGGATGTGCTCCGCCTGCGCACATCACGGGGACTGGGACCGTCCGGACAGCGGTGTCGGCCTCTTCCTGCGCGCGCTCGGCGGCTACCACGGGCTGCTCTCCCAACTGCAGGAGTACACGGAGGCGGATCCGGACGACGAGGTGACGCAGGAGGAAGCCGAGGACGCCGCAGAGGTTCTGCGCGCCGAGCCGGTTTCCGAGGAGAACGAGACCTACGGCGAGGACAGGGATGCCCGCGACGACGCGGAGCACCTGCGGGACCGGGCGCTGTCCAAGTGGCGTGACGCCGCGGACAGCCTTCACCTCGCCGAGAGCGTCGTCGCGAAGTTCCCCTGGCTCACCGACTGGGCGCGGCCGAAGGCGGCACTGAAGGAGGAGTACCTCCAGGCGCTGCGCGAACGAGCGGGACTGTTCGTCGAAGCGGCCGCACTGGTGGAAGCAGCGGCGGCCGCGAGCCTGGAAATGCCCGAACTCCCCACAGAAGACGACGCATTCAGCGCCATCGGCGACCGCAAGGAGATCGCCAGCCGGCTGCGGTCGATGTGGTCCCGCTGGCAGGGATCAGCAACGGACGCATGGGGACTGCCGGGCGACCACCTGGTCACGTATCAGGCCATCGGGGGAATCAATTCACGGCGCAAGGGGTACGACGAAGCCTGCCGTGCGGCAGACCGGCTGCTGCTTTCCTGGGAGGAGGAAGCACGCCGGGTCGCCCGTACCTCGGACCCGGGTGTGACGGTGACGCTGACTGCACACCTGCAGGAACTCCGGGATGAGGACCCCTACTCGCAGCAGCGTGAGCGGACGCTGCTGGGCGGCCTCGACAACTGGACGATTGGCGTCCTGCTCACTTACCTGAGCAGCGCCGACTGGGGCCAGCGCAGGCTCACTTTCCGCGCACCCCAGCTGATCGTCGACCAACTCCTGACCCGCACCGCGCTCGTGCGGTGCGAGCCCGAGCCTCCCGGCGCCCCAACGGTTGCCGACGAAGCGGGTCCTCTGAGGCCGGGGGTCTTCGACGACACCCCCGTGCACCAGCGCCGCCCCCTCACCGCAGAGCACCTGCGGCTGCTCAGCACCGCGCCCGGCGCCGAGGACCAGCTGTACACCGTGTTCTCCACCGACGCCGGGACGGAGGTCCTGCCCTTCAAGGAACTGGAGCGGCGTGCGGCCCGTGGCTGGCATGGTGTCCTCGTCGCCAGCTCCGCCGACCTGCCCGCGGCACTGATCGTGCCCTGGTCCGAGGCCATCGGCCATCGTCCCCAGGAGCCCTCCGCCATGTGGCGGGAACGGATGTGCGAGGCCGACGATCCGCTGTTCGGCGAGCGGCTGGGCCTGGCCGTTGGCGCCGAGCACGCCGCCTGGCTGGTGTTCGGCGACAAACCCTGGGCGCGGGAGTCCAACCTGAGGCTGCTCGCGGTGGCCCGCGGCGTGCCCGACCTACGCAGTCTGGACTCCGGGTACGACCGGGCCGGGCGTTCGCGCAGCCTCCCCAGCGCGGTGTGGCACGGACTCCTCGCCCACAGCCAGGACTTGGACCTCGAACCGTTCGAAGCACCCGACGACAGCACCTGGAAGCGCAGCGGTAGCGGCATCCCGCTGGGCCTCCTCGTGCAGGTCGAGGTCTACGCGGTCAACGCCGACCCCCGCTACCAGGGCAAGGGGCACTCGCCGTTCTGCTCCCATGTCCGCGAACGCGGAGTCGCTGCAGACGACGACCTGCTCACCATCGCCGACCTGCTCGGTGACACGAAGTTCGACTGGTGCAGCAAATGCGGCGGCTATGCGATCCGCCGCCTGACGGACACCCAGCTCGCCCACTACCGTGCCGCCCACCGACTCCACGACATCGCGCAGCAATTGGACCCCGGCTGGGGCGGGTACGATCCGGGCCGCCTCAGCCAGCTGGTGGAGCAGCTCCTGGAACTTGAGAAGTGGGACCCCGCCGGTGACGACCGCTCCTACAGCGAGGACTCTCGCCGGTGGCGCCGGATTGTCCGGGAGCTGCTGCTCCGAGCCAGGTCCGCCCAAGCCGGCTAGCCCTGCACCGCCTTCGACCGACTGCTGCCCCAAGGCACCGTGGCGATGCTGGCGTGTCCGCCTACGGCTGGAGTTCGTCGAGTTCGGCTGCGATTGTGTCGACCTCGGTGGCGAAGATGCGGAGATCCGAGGCGAACTTTCTGACCCGGTCGGCATCGCGCATGTAGCTACTGCTCATGCCGGTATCGCCGAGGTCGATCCAGACGCACGGGCCGCCGTCCTCGGGGTCGGTGAGGATTCCGGCCTTGAGAGCTGCGTGCTCGATGTCACCGCCGGGACAGTCGCCTTTCGGCAGAAGGACGGTGGGCTCCTCCGTCTCGGCGCGCGCGGTCCCAGATGCGGCGGTGGTCGGCGTCACGCTGTCTCCAGTGCTCGAGGGTGGCTCGGAAGGACGAGGACAGGGGCCACCAGCGGATACCCGCTGCCTTTGACCGATGACGGGCAAGGCTGTGATCGTCTACGCGGCGAACCGCAGTGCGCGGGTGGGGCCGTCAACGACGTGGTGGGCGTCGGCGTGGTCGAGTGCGGTGGAGAGAGCCTTGACGGCCTGGTCGGCGGAGTCCTTGAAGAGGTGGCCGTAGAGGTTGATGGTGGTGGCGAGGGTGGCGTGGCGCAGGGTCTTGGAGACGATGGCGATGGGGATGCCTTCGGCGATCATGATGCTGGCGGCGGTGTGGCGCAGGTCGTGCAGGCCGATCCGGGGGAGTCCGAGTTCGGCGGTGCGTTTGCGGAGCTGGTCGAGCACCCACTGGGGCCACAGGGGAGCTCCGTCCGAGTTGGCGAAGACCAGGCCCTCCAGCCGGCCTCCTGGGCGGCGGCCGTCTGGAGGGCGGCTTGGCGGTGGAGGGCGGTCACGACTCTGGGGGAGAGGCTGATCCAGGCGCGGCTGGCCTCGGTCTTGGGCTGGTTGAAGTGGAGGTCGCCGTTGTCCACGGCGGACAACGTCCAGCGGACGAACAGCTTGCGGTCCATGAGGTGGACGTCCGACCAGTGCAGGGCCAGGACCTCACCGCGGCGCATACCGGTTCCGAGCAGAACCTCGAACAGGTCGGCCAGCTGGTCCGCGTACTGATCGGCGTTGTGCCGCAGAAACGCCGCAGCCTGCACCGGTGTCCAGCAGGTGCGTTCCTCGGCGCGGGGCTTGGGCGGCACGCAATGTTTGGCCGGGTTGAACTTCAGCCGCCAGGAGCGCACCGCGTGGTTCAGCGCGTTGCGCAGCGTCGAGACCACCCGGTACAGCGTGACCCGGCCCCTGCCGGCCCTGCGCTGAGCGGCCACCCAGTCCTCGATCTGCTTCGGCCGCAGATCCAGCAACCGGCAACGCCCGAACGCCGGCACCAGATCCCTCTCCACATAGGCCCTGTAGCCGGCGTACGTGTTCACAGTGAGCTCCTCCTTCCGCGCCGCCAGCCACTCCCGCAGGTACTCCGCCACGGTCGTACGACGCTCCTCGTACGCCCCGCCCAGCTCACCCTCCAGCACTGCAGCCAACTCCTGCACAGCCTCGGCCTCCGTCGCGAACCCGCCGCGGCGCCGGGTACGACGCCGGCCGTCCGCCGGCGCCAGGTCGACGCAGTACGTCCACGACCCGTGCCCCGCCTCCTCCAACAACCGCACACACCACGCCCCCAACTGCCTCCCGCGCGTCCCGGCACCCGCACCGCCGGTACACCCTGCCCCGCTGCGCACGCTGTCCCATGAGCTTCCCCTTCTCCCGGATTGCCTGGTGACTCTGGGGCAAGAGTGGCTGCTGTGTGAGGTGTGGCGGCAGAGCGCATCGTGCGGTGCGTGAAGCACGTCAGAACCAGACGGCGACGACACGCGCCAGGCGACACACCGTCCGGAAGGTCACGATCCGTAGCCGGTGGGTAAGCGACCGTGATCCGCCCGAGGCACCCCACCTGGCCAGGGGCGACTCGCGGAGGGCTGCGGTGGTCGAGCGAAGGCCCCTGCTGACGCGTCGACAGATTGCTGTTACTGGCGGTGACGAAGGCAGCTTCGGGGGTCTGGGGACCATTTGGGGACCAGTTTGGGACCGCACCTGGTGGGCGCCCATGAGCGCCCGTGGGCGTTTACGGACATCTATGTACGAATTTGAACGCGACTGGGTATCGCGTGGGTTCGGGTCCTGTCGACCGTGGATCTCCATGAAGCGCATCAACTTCTCATGTTTTCAGCGTAGTTGAGCAACGAGAAAGCCGAGGCCTGGAGGCCTCGGCTGCCGACAATAGTTGAACCCCTTGACTGGGGGTCAAGGGGTCGCAGGTTCAAATCCTGTCGTCCCGACTGTGAAGTCGGTTGTGAGAGCGGCTACTTGGGAAACCAAGTAGCCGCTCTCACTCGTTTCCGGGGCGCGCGTGGTCGCAGGGTGGTCGCGTCCGGTGCTCTGACCTGGCGGTTTGCGGCTGACGTGAGTGCGGGTGATCGCGTGGGCTGACGGCTAGTCAGTTGATCTCGCGCGGGAGGTCTGCGTGGTCGAGTGCGTCAGCGAGGGCGGTGACGGCTTCGCGGGCGGCCTGGGGGAGCAGGTGGCCGTAGATGTTGACGGTGGTGGCCAGGGTGGAGTGCCGTAGGGTCTTGGAGACGATGGCGAGCGGCACCTGCGAGCTGATCATGATGGTGGCGGCGGTGTGTCGCAGGTCGTGAAGGCCGATCTTGGGCAGGCCGATCTCGGCTGAGCGCCGGCGCAGTGCGTGCAGGAGGCGCTCGGGGTTGATGGGCTTGCCGTCGGGGCGGGTGAAGACCAGGCCCTGCGGGTGGGGTTGGCCTGGGTGTGTGCCGCGGTGGCGGACGGTTTGTCGGCGCAGGGCGGCGGTGACGCGGGGGGAGAGGCTGACCCAGTTGCGGCTGGCGCGGGTCTTGGGCGCTTGCAGGTGCAGGCGGGCGTTGTTCACCGAGGCCAGGGTCCAGCGCACGAACAGGATCCGCTGCTGGAGATGGATGTCGGGCCAGTGCAGGCCCAGGACTTCGCCGCGGCGCATGCCGGTGCCGAGGATGACCTCGAAGATGTCGGCGTAGGCGTCGTTGTAGGTCTCGGCGTTGTGGTGGAGGAAGGCGGAGGCCTGCTGGGGTGTCCAGCAGAGGCGCTCGGGTGCGGCGGGGCGCTTCAGGGCGGCGTTGCGGGCGGGGTTGCGGGCCAGCAGGTCGGCGCTGACGGCGGTGTTCATGGCGCTGGAGAGGATGGCGCAGCAGCGGTGGACGGTGGGGCGTCCGCGGCCGGCGGCAAGCTGTTGCTGGGACCAGGTGGTGACGTGCCGGTCGCGCAGGCCGGCCAGGGGGAGTGGGCCGAAGGCCGGTATGAGGTCGTGGTGGACGTGGCGGTGGTAGCCGGCGTAGGTCGTGGCCTTGAGGATTTCCTGCTTGGAGAGCAGCCACTCCCTCAGGTAGTCGGCGACGGTGAGGGTCTCGTTCGCTGTGACGCCGGTGCGCTCGGCCACCAGGAAGTTCTGTAGTGCGGTGAGGGCTGCGCTCTGGTCGGAGAAGCCGCCGCGACGCCGGGTCTCACGCTTGCCGGACGATGAGGCCAGGTCCACGGCGTAGGCCCAACTGCCGTGGTCGGGCGATGCGTTCAGTTTCGGGCAGCGTGCGCCGTACTGGCGGCCGTTGGTGTCCCGGCACCCGCAGCGCCGGTAGACGCGTCCGCGCGCAGGATCGGTCAGGTTCACGGAAATCGACTCCTTGTGTGATCGGGCTGGGCCCAGCTTCACCGCGGGCTGGACTGGCGCGGCAGGGGGTGGATCATGGCGTCGGGGAGGCGAATCTGGCGACCATCTGGGCCTGCGAGCTGCGGTGATCCCCTTGGAAAGCGCACAAGGGAAGGGGATGTCGATTCCGTGGCGATTATCGGAGGCGTGCAGAGTCGATTTCGGGGTGGTGAAGAATGAGGGCGGCAGGCCGGACGGCGGCGGCCTGAAGCCCTCATTCATTTCCTCTGTGTGCCGGACAATTGACGCCTGGAGTGGCGACTGACGCTGCCGAACGCTGCGCGCCACGGTTTGGAACGCGATCACCGGGAGTGAGGCTGGTGGCCGGGGCGCCGGTGGGGAGGGCTGCCTCGGGTTCGCCGAGCAGGCGGGTGACCTCGGTGGCGCCTGGCGTGATCGCCACTGCCTGCGGATCTTGTCGGGAAGACGCGGCGGTGGCCCGGTTCGGGCCGGTAGCGTCGCCGCCGTGCAGGGCCCCGAGTCGCTGCCCGATCTGACCGACGCTGCCGCCTGATGAGCGGCAGCACGGCTGCATTCTGTTCGGTCGCCGAGCGTCAGTCCCAGCGGGGCTCGGAGAACTCGCGGGATGTGCAGTTACCACCAGACGACGAGATACCCGGTCCCGCCGGCGTCACCGGCATGGCCGTTGCCGGACGGGCTGGCACCTCCAGGGCCTCTGTTGCCGTCGGCGCCGCCGCTTGGCAGGCTGACGATGCCGCTCGCAGCGGCGCTGCGCTGAGCGCCGGAGCCGTTGTTGCCGTGCCGCGTGATATCGCCCGTGCTGCACGTGCCGTGGCATCGCGCCCACGGTCTGCAGGACCTTCGGGTAGTTCTCGGGCAGCGCGTCCTGGCTCATGCCCTGCTTGCGGTGCGGCACCAACAGCATCCCGCCCGCGCCAGGCGCGCTGGTGACCCGCTCCAACTCCGCGTCCATCTGCGGATCCTCCGCCTAGCGACAGGAGTTCCCTGCCGCGAGGGGACTCTCGCCCGTCTCACCGACCGTCAGGACCGGCGGCAACGCGCTCGGGCCGATTGAGCGGGGCCTGTTCGTAGATGGTCGACGGCATGGCGGTCGTCGTCGGCGAGCCGGTGGAGTCCGGCGCTGGCGGGGTTGGTACGGAGGGAATCGGCGATCGCCGACAAGCCCGCGACAGCGAGGGCTTGTCGGCGGCGGTGGTCGTCGCGGCAGCCGCAGCGCCGGTAGACGCGTCCCCGATCTCGGTTGCCGGTGGGGGTGGGGGAGCAGTGCATGGTGATCGCCTCGAAGGGTCGGGCGCGCGGGATGTTCCGCTCCCAGTCTGCGCTCGCGGGGCGACCACCACGCGACCACCCGCTCATGAAAAGATCGCTGACCTGCGGATCTCCCTTGATCAGCCGCAAAGGAGATCCGCAGGTGGTTGGGCATCGGGTTGCCGCAGTGTCCGGGCAGAGGCGGTCAGATGAGCCGGTCGTGGTGGCGGGCGGCGGTTTCGCGGACGAGCTGGGCGAAGCGCTCGCGGCGCGGGCGGTAGCCTGAGGTGCCTTCAGCGGGCACGGTCCTCCGCCTCTGCTCACCCGGCCGGACGACGGCTGTGGTCGGGTATCCGGGGCGTCGGATCCTCTTTGCCGCACCGTCTTGCCGACCGGCTGCGGGTGTCATCCGTGGGTGGCCACCGGGAGCGCGAGCACGAGGACGAGTCCCCCCGCGGGGTTGTCCTCGAGAGTGATCCGGCCGCTGCCGGACGCCTTCAGCTGCCGAACCACGGCTTGCAGGCCGCCTCCTGAGCTGCGCGTCCGCGAGCAGCCAGGGCTTCGCCTCGCAGGCCACGTCCGGCCCCCGGTCCGCCACGCGGACCTCACCATCGCGGTCAGCGCCTGGTCCAGCTGTCCCTGATCGACAAGCACCGGTGGCAGCCGGGTCGGCAGGTGGACGGTGCTGTGACCCGCTGCATGGCGGCCACTGCCGTGGAGACGGCTGAGGCGACGCAAGCCCATCCCGGCGAGGGAGGCCGAGCGGCTCCTGCCCGGACGGCCCGCTGCTCATGGGCACGTCGGCTGCGCACGACCGCGGTCAGGTGGGCGACCGTGCCCGCCGCCGCGCGAGCGGCCCTGCGGCTGTGACTGGTCACGAGCGTTCTTCTCTGTTCGGTGAGCGGTTGGACGGGGCGTCCGGCACGTTTTCGAGTCCGGTTCGCTTGCCCTGCTGAGGGGACTTCAGCCTCAGTCGGCTGAACGCCTGACGGCGAGGAGCCCATGAGCGGTTCGCGGACAGGTCGGCTCCAGGGGCGGGGTCAGCCGCGGGTCCGTCGAGCACGGTTGCGGCGGTGGAAGACGGCGAGGGCGGTGGCGGTTCCCGCGAGGAGCACGGCTGTGCCGCCCAGGAGGAGTGGGAGGGTGTCGCTGTGTCGGGTGGCCGTGGGGGTGGCCGGGTGGGGGCTGTGCGGCGTGGTGGTGGGGGAGGGCGCCGTCGGCGGGGTGCCGTTTGCGGGGGCGTCGTTCGTGGGGGCGCCGTCGCGGGTGGGGACGCTCCATGTCTGGTCCGTGCTTCCTGGCGTGCAGGGCCGGGTGGCGGGTGTGCCGTCGGGGGTGGCGGTGAGGCACTGCCCGGACTTCTTGTTCCGCAGGGTTCTCGCCGTGGCGTCGTAGGTCCACTGCTTGGCGGGGTCGGTGACCTTGCCGTCGTCGGCGGCGCCGGCGCAGTCGCGCACGGCGGTGGTGGAACTCTGTTCGGTGAGGCAGTAGTTGGAGGGCAGGCGCAGAGTCTGGTCGGGGGCAAGGACCCAGGCGCGGTCGGTGGTGGGCGTGCAGTTGGACATCGTGAGCTTGGTGCCGTCGGCGGGGGTGCCCTGGGCGGTGAGGCAGGTGCGGCCGTTCTGTAGCGGGCCGCGGGCGCTGTTGCCGATGGCGTTGCGGTGCGTGCTGCCTTGCGCGGTCAGCTCGGCCTTGGCCTGGGGCTTGCAGAAGTCGCGCAGTTCGGTGGAGGTGGCCGCGGCGGTGACGGTGCCCGCGTTGCCGGTCGGCAGGCCGAAGGCGACGGCTGAGTTCGGCTGGTCGTAGCAGGTGGAGCGAGCGTCGTTCCACTCGAAGTACTCGGTCCAGTCGACCATGTTGTCGGGGGAGATGCCGGTGGCCTTGGTCTTGATGCTGCCCAGGTCGATGGTGGTGCCGGTGGTCTGGTCGGTGACGGTCGCGTCGAACCATCCGCCGGTGACGGCTGCGACCTTGAACTGGTAGGTGTGGCCCGCCTGCCAGTCCAGGGAAGCCGAGCATTGCTGACCGGTGCCCTCGCCGCCGAAGGGCTTGCATCCGCTGCCGGGGCTGCCCGGCTTCGACTCCGTGGTGTCCCAGACCGAGAAGAGGATCTTGCGCGGGGAGCCGCCGTTGCTCTGCATGCCGATGTAGGCGGTGTGCTGGTTGTCGAAGTCGAACTGGTGGCTCCAAAAGATCTCGGCGGTGTAGCCGGGGTCGTAGGCCGGGGTGGTGGTCCAACTGACGTCGTGCAGGGAGCCGGTGCCCTTCGGGAAGGTGTAGTAGGTGTATGTGCCCGGTGTGTGTCCCTCGTCGGCGGCCGCCGTGCCCGCGCCGACCAAAGCGATGGCCATGGCACCGAGCCCGCTCGCCAGGCCGAGGCGGCGCGCTGCGGCGGGTCGTCGGAAGCGGGTCGGTCGGTTGTGCATGCGGGCTCTCCTCCGGGCTGCGGTCGAGTCATCGAACCGGTCGTGCGTCGTAGGAGTATGGCGGGCGGATCATGAGGCTCTGATGAAGGAGACCATCCAGGGTTCCCGCCGAGAGGCGCGCTCAGAGGCGTCCGCGATGGGACGACTGCCCTCATCAGAACCTCACGTTGGGGTGGCTACGGTGCCCGAGCCGCGGGAGGGGAGGGGGCCTCCGCTCCCGGCGGCTGCCGTACGACTGGCCGGGGCCGACATCCCGGCCGCGGCGTTTCGAACTGCAAGCGACGAACAGGGCGCGTGTGTCCTCGCGTCCGGAACCGCCGTCCGGTCCCGAGGAGGGCACCGGGACAGGGGTAGCTGGATGGCTGAGGAACGGGCGTACGCCGTCGGCGAGTGGGTCGCCGGGCGTTTCGAGCTCCTGGAGCGGCTCGGCGTCGGCGGCATGGGAACAGTCTGGCGGGCCCGTGACCTGATGCTGGAGCGCGAGGTCGCCCTCAAGGAGATGCGGGCGCTCGGCTCCGCCGACCCGGGCCACGCGGACCGCATTCGGGAGCGGGTGCTGCGCGAGGCCCGGGCCCTGGCCAGGGTCAACCACGTCAGGGCCGTCACCGTCCACGAGGTGCTCGACCACCAGCCCTTCCCCTGGCTGGTGATGGAGCTGGTCACCGGCCGCCCCCTGCACGAAGTCCTCGCAGACGGCCCTCTCCCTCCCGTGCAGGCGGCCCGGATCGGCTTGGACGTGCTCGGCGCCCTCCGGGCCGCGCACGCGGCGGGCATCCTCCACCGGGACGTCAAACCGGGGAACGTGATCATCCGTCCGGACGGCGCGGCCGTGCTGACGGATTTCGGGATCGCCGTCGTCGACGGTTCGCAGACCCTCACCGCTCCCGGCGACATCATCGGCTCGCCGGAGTACATGGCCCCGGAACGGATCCGGGGCCAGGCGGGCGGGCCGGCCTCCGACCTGTGGTCCCTGGGCATGCTGCTCTACGTGTGCGTCGAGGGCGAGAATCCGACACGGCGCGACTCGGTGTGGCAGACGATGGTCGCCGTCTGCGACCAGCCGCTGCCCGTACCCGCCCACGGCGGACCGCTCGCCCCCGTGATCGAGGCCCTGCTGGTCAAGGAGGCCGGGCTCCGTCCGGACGCCGCCACGCTCGAACGGCGACTCTCCGCCGTGGCCGAGGGCGAGGCCGTCGCAGGGAGCGAGGCCGTCACCGAAGTGCTCCGCCGGCTCGACGCGCCCACCCTGGCGGGACGGGTGCTCCCGCACGAGGCCGCTCCGGACGCGGGCACCGCCCCTGCCCCGCTCGCCGCACCGACCCGCCGCGGGCGCAGTCGGCTTCCCCTCGTGCTCGCGGCGGCCGTCGCCACCGTCGCGGCAGTCACCCTGCCGTGGCTCGGCGGTGGCACCCATCGAAGCCCAGACTCCGCAGCGCCGAGCGCCGAGGAGGGAACAGCGAGCGCCGAGCCCGGCAGCTGGATCGCCCAGCTGGCCGAGATCCCGCACACCACTGACCCCGCCGAGCGTGACCGGCAACTCGCTGAGCTTCAGCGGCGGATACCCGGCGCCACGCTGGTCGATTCCGACAACTGGGAGTCGCTGCCCTCGGGCTACTGGATCGTCCGCGCACCCGGCACCTTCACGGACGGCTACGAGGCACTCGCCTACTGCGCCGGGCACGGCGACCACCAGTGCTCCGGCCGGTACCTCAGCCAGGACGCCGCCGATCGCGAGTACCAATGCGAACCGGTCCCCGAACCGGACCCCGCGACCTGCCAACGTCCGGGCGGCGGCCATGTCACGACGAGTACTGTGCCCTGAACCCGTCGGACCGGTCCCCGGCGATCCACGAGGTTCGAGGCGAGGTCGCCGACGCCGTGCTCCGGCTCTCCTTGGACGAGGCCTCCCACGTCACCGGCCAGGCGCTGGGCGTGCACGGAGGCCGGACCGCGCAGTGACCCACCGCGCCAAGGCACGAGGAGCTTCCGCGTTCGGACGTGCGCGCGGGGGACCGGCACCGGTCGGTGAGTGGCGGGGTGGGATCAGCCCTGGTCGGCACTTTCCCCGTCGAGGGTCGTGCGGGTTGACGGGCCAGGTGCCGCGGCCGAAGGCGGCTGGTGGCGGGGCCGGCCGGTGGCAGGGGGCGGTTGCTTGGGCCGCCGCCACCTGCCACCTGGCCGGGACACAGCTGCCGCGCCCCTGCGGCGGCTGTGCCGGACGGTCGGGAGGGCGGGTGCAAGCGACGGCTGATCCCACAAAACAGCAGTCGTGCGCCTCCAGACCGAGTCTGGTTGCACCTTCACGGGGTGCGCCGGGTCGAGTTCCTCGAACCGGAGGAAGGGGAGCGCGCTGCGGTGGGCCGCCACCCGTGCCAGCCCGAGGGCCGGAAGTTGACGTGGGGTGTCGACGAAGAGCATGGCGGGCCGATCATGAGGATCTGATGAGGTCGCCTGCCCCTGGCCGAAAGCCGAACCGGCCTTGCCCGGGGCGGAGTTGACCGGAGGAGGAAGGCGGCTATCGTTGGCCGCCGTGCGTGTACTGATGGTGGAGGACGATGACGATCTGCGGTTCGCCGCTGCGGCCGCGCTGCGCTGGGACGGCTTCGCGGTCGACGAGGCCACCGACCTCCCGGCGGCGGCCGAGGCGCTGCGGGGTGTCAGGTACGACTGCGTGGTCCTCGACCGGCTGTTGCCCGCCGGCGACGCCGTCGACCTCGTGCAGAGGCTGCGGCAGCGCGGCGACGCGGTGCCCGTGCTCCTCCTCACCGTGCTCGACGGGATCGCCGACCGGCTGGAGGGGTTCGACGCGGGTGGCGACGACTACCTGGTGAAGCCGTTCGCCGCGCCCGAACTGGTGGCCCGGGTACGGAGTCTGTGCCGGCGGGCCGGGAGTGTGCGGCTGCCCTCGTATCGGGTCGCCGACCTCGCCGTCGACACCGCGCGCCGTGAGGTGCGCCGGGGTGGCGTGCTGCGGCTGCTGACCGCGAAGGAGTACGCGGTGCTGGAGGTCCTGGTGCTCCGGGCGGACCAGGTGGTGACGCGGGCGGAGCTGACCGAGCGGTGCTGGGAGGGCGGGGCCGAGCCGCAGTCCAACGTGGTCGACGTCGTGATGTCCCAGGTGCGCCGCAAGCTCGGCAACCCGCCACTGATCCACACCGTGCGCGGGGCGGGGTTCCGGCTGGTCGGCGGCGAGGATCCGCGCTGACCCAGTCGGCTGCTCAGCTCGGCGGCACAGACTTCCAGCGCCACGGGAGGCCGCTGCCGGTGCCCGGGAGCGTGCCGAACAGCGCCTGGTAGAGCGGGCCGTCGACCGGCTCGCCGAGCGGGCCGGACCAGGTCACCGCGGCCTCGGCGTCCTCGGCCCGGACCATCGTGCGGCCGGACTCCAGGACGGTGTCCAGGATCGCCCGCTCGGTGTCGGTGGCCGCGGGCTCGACCGGCTCGACCCGGAGCCGGCGGAACCTGCGGGGAGCGGCCGTGGTCACCCGCAGTAGCATGGCGAAGGGGCCGCTCGCGGACAGCGCCAGCCGCCACTCGTCGCGCTTCTCGGGGAGCTTGAGTACCAGGTGAGTCGGGGTGCCCGGGGCGGACGGGTCGGTCGGATCGGTGACCTCGACCGTGGCGGCCAGGTTCGCGATCAGCTCGCGATGGGCCGGCTCCGCGGCCGAGCGCGCCGTGCGGTCGCCGGGCGGGTGACCCTCGCGGGCGCTTCGGACGGCGTCGAGGCAGGCCCCGACCCGGGCCGACCGGTCGTCCCCCCGGGACGGGCCGAGCAGTTCGCGCTGGCGGTGGCGGGCCGCACGGATCCGGGGGATCGGCCCTGTCCGGGGCCAGCCACCGGGCCGGGCGGGGTTCGGGTCGTCACCGTGCAGCAGCAGCAGCTCCAGCGCCGCCGTGTAGTAGCCGGCGGCCCGCTCGGGGTGGCCGGCCGCGGCCAGGCAGTCGGCGAGGTCCTCGTAGGCGTCGGAGCCGCCCGCCTTGCGCGCGTGCTTCTCGGCGGCCTCGACCGCGGCCCAGGCCTCCTCCGTCCGGCCCGCGGTGAACAGGGCGGACGCGTACTCCGGGAGTGCCCACTTCAGCTTCCGGAAGGTGGGGCGGACCGCGGCCACTTCGTCGAGCAGGGCCAGTGCCCGCTCGTGGAACTCGGCATCGGTCCAGTCCCGCGCGGCCAGGGCCATCGATTTCAGGCGCCGCGTGCCGGTCCGGGTGGCGGCCGTGGCCTCGTGCTCCGCAGCGCTCTCCTCGCAGGTGTAGGACAGCGGGCCGAATGGTCTGCTCATGGTGCTCCTCTGAACGTCGGTAGGTATCAGCGGCGCCAGCGCTCGCGCAGGGAGAGGCTGTTCAGCGCCGCGCGGTCGTGCTGGTCAGCGGGCAGGGCAAGACCTTGGAGCGGCCCCGCCGCGCTGCGGTTCTGACGAACCACCGGTTGGCGCAAGGGTCAGCGGGCGCCGCGAGTGAGAACCACCGCCACTGGTCGCATCCGCAAGCCCTTGAGTACGAACGTGCCGGCCGCGTAGTGCCGCCGCAGCACCGAGTGGAACGGCCGCAGCTGGTCGGCGGTTGCCCCGACCGTCCGGCCGCGGTGGGCCGACCCGGGCTCCGGGGTGGCCGAGCTGAGCCCTACGAGGAAAGTGCAGACGACGGCGGTGGCGAGCAGGGCAATGGCACAGCGCTCGCGGATGGCGGACTTCACGGGGCTCCCCTTTCGGTGTTCCGGGCAGGGTGCCTGGGGGAACCTGAGGTTTCCGTGAGGAGCGGGGTGGTGTCCGAACCGTTCTGCTGCCCGTGGTCAGGGGCGTCGCTTCGCCGGGAGCGTCAGGGTGAAGCGGGCGCCGCCGCGGGCGCTGGTGGTGACGGTGAGGGAGCCGTCGTGGGCGCGGGCGATCCAGGCGGTGATGGACAGGCCGAGGCCGGTGCCGGTGGAGTCGGAGCCGCTGCGGAAGCGCTGGAACAGTGAGTCGGCCAGGTGGGGCGGTACTCCGGGTCCGGCGTCGTCGACGGTGAGGGTGCCGTCGTGGGTGACGGTGAGTTCGATCTCGGCGGGTTGGCCGGGGGCGTGGCCGTGGGTGAGGGCGTTGGCGAGCAGGTTGGTGACGGCTCGGCGGAGCAGGTCGGGGTCGGCGTTGACGACGGTGGGCTCGGTGCGGAGGGTGATGACGTTCTCGCCGGTGTGGGTGTCGTCGACGACGGCTTCGACGAGCTGGTCGAGGCGCAGCGGCTCGGTGGCGAGGGTGGTGACGCCGGCGGTGAGGCGGGCGCGGGTGAGCAGGCCGTCGACGAGGTCGCCCATGCGGGTGGCCAGGCTGACGGTGCGCTTGAGTGCCTCCGTGCGGGCGGCGTCGTCGCGCAGCGCGGTTTCGGCGAGCAGGCGCAGTGAGGCGGCGGGGGTGCGCAGGTCGTGGGCGGCGTCGGCGAGGAAGGCCTCGTGCTGGTGCACGGCGGTCACGGTGGGCCGGATGGCGCGGCCGGAGAGGAGGTGGCCGGCGAGGGCGGAGAGCGCCAGCGCGACGGCGCAGCCGGCGGTCAGCAGGAGGGTCAGGTCGCGGTGGGCGTCCTGGTCGGTGGTGGTGTCGGTGGCCACGACGACGGCGCCGCCGGTGCCCTTGTCGTCGGGGCCGGTGAAGACCTGGGCGAGGAGGCGGAGCGGGTGTCCGTTGTCGGTCCGGGCGTCGGTCTTGGCGACGCTGTCGTCCGACACTGCTGCGTGGGCCGCTGCGCGGATGTCGGCGTCCCGGACGTGCACGCAGGGTTGGCGCGGGGTGTAGACGGTCCTGAGGCTGTCGCCGGTCCCGGACAGGACGGTGACCGGCGGGCAGGAGGTGTCGACGAAGTCGGGCAGGTTGCGGGTGTCGAGCTGGCCGTTGTCGTCGTAGGCGAGTTCGGCGATGGTCTGGGTGGCCTGCAGCTTGAGGGCGTCGTCGGTCTGGTGGCGTCGGGAGACGTCGTCGTTGTGGACGGCGAAGGCCGCCAGGGCGACCAGGCCGATGGCGCTGGTGAGCGCGTACAGCGCGGTGAGGCGCCAGCGCAGTCTTCGGGCCCGGTTCTCCGCCGGTGTCCGCCGGGGCGCCTTCCGGAGCCGGTGGAGGAGTGCCTTCATCGTCTGTCCTCGGCGGGCGCCAGTCGGTAGCCGACGCCCCGGACGGTGTGGATCAGGGGCGGGTCGCCGAGCTTGCGGCGCAGCTGGGAGACGAGGACGTCGACGACGTTGGAGTTGGGTTCGGCCATCTCGTCCCAGCACTTCTCGATCAGTTCGGCCCGGGGCACCGCCTGGTCGACGCGGGTCGCCAGCAGTTCCAGGACGGCGAACTCCTTGGAGGTGAGGAGCAGGAGCACGCCGCCGCGGCGTACCTGGCGGCGGGCGGTGTCGATCTCCAGGTCGGCCAGGCGGTGGACGGGCGGGGTGACGGTACCCGCCCGGCGGCACAGGTTGCGGACCCGGGCGATGAGCTCGGGGACGGCGAACGGCTTGACCAGGTAGTCGTCGCCGCCCGCGGCGAACCCCTCGACGCGGTCGGCGACCCGGTCGCGGGCGGTGAGGAAGAGGACCGGCACGGTGCGGCCGGAGCGGCGCAGTTCCCGGACGTGGTCGAGGGAGTCGCCGGAGGGCAGCATCCGGTCGAAGACGGCGCAGTCGTAGTCGGTGACGAACAGGGCCGCGTCGGCGGCTGGTAGATCGGCCGCCTCGTCGACGGCGAGACCGTCGCCGCGCAGGGCCGCCGTCACGGCGAACCGCAGATCATCGTTGTCCTCTACAACCAATACGCGCACAGTGGTCAAGGATAGTCCCGCCGGCCTCATCAAAACCTCATGGTCCCCCAGCCATGCTCCTGCGACGTACCCGACAGCGACGTGGGATGGGACCGAGCAGTGCAGCGTTTTCTCCGGAGCAAGGGCACCACGCACACGGAGGAGGGCTTGTTCGGCAATGATCCCGCAGCGGCAGGTCCGGTCCGCCGGCGCCTCGGCCGCACTCCCCGGACCCCAGGCGCGAGGGCGCCGCGCCGCACCCCCGAGCGCCGCGCCGCCCTCGCCCTGGCGCTGGCCGTCCTGGGCGCCGTCCCGCTTGCCGCCTGCACCCCGGGCACACCGACCGCAGCGCAGGCGACGGTGACAGCCGAGGCCTCCGCCCAGCCGACGCTGCAAGCCTTCTACCGGCAGAAGCTCGACTGGGCGGCGTGCGGCGAGCTGAAGTGCGCCACGCTGACCGTCCCCATGGACTACGCACACCCGGAGAACGGGAAGACCTTCGTGCTTCCCGTGGTCAAGGCAGCCACCGCGATGCCGGACCAGCGCATCGGTTCGCTGGTCTTCAACCCGGGCGGCCCGGGTGCCTCCGGCGTGGCCCAGCTGAAGGACGGCGGTGTCGACTCCTTCACGAAGGGGGCCAGGGCGCACTTCGACATCGTCAGCTTCGACCCGCGCGGTGTCGCGGGCAGCAAGCCCGCCGTCGACTGCACGCCCCCCGACGACGCACCCGACCAGGGCGACGGCGACGCGCCACAGCCGCTCTACCCGCGCACCGACGCCGAACGCCAGGCCGCCCTCGCGGACGCCGACCGCACCGCCGCCGCCTGCCAGGCCCGCAGCGGCGACATCCTCCCGCACATCGGAACCCTCGACGCCGCCCGCGACCTGGACGTGCTGCGCGCCGCCCTCGGCGACGACAAGCTCAGCTACGTCGGCTGGTCCTACGGCACCTACCTCGGCACGATCTACGCCGAACAGTTCCCGCAGCGGGTGCGCGCCCTGGTCCTCGACGGCGCGATGGATCCTGCCCTCGACTGGTCCGAGGAGGCGCTGAGCGGGGGCCGGGCCTTCCGCAAGGCCGTCGACGACTACGCCGACAACTGCGCCAAGGTTGTCCAACAGGGTTGCCCGGCGGCCACGCCGGACGGCATCCGCACGCTCATATCCGACCTCTTCGCGAAGACGGCGCGCCACCCGCTGCGCATCAAGGGCAGCGACCGGCGGCTCGACGAGAACACGCTGCACAGCGCCATCACCGCGTCGATGTACACGCCGGAAGCCCAGTGGCAGGACCTCTCCGAGGGCCTGACCGCCGCGCGCAAGGGCGACGGCACCAAACTCGCAGACATCGCCGACCACGGCCAGAACCTCCAGGACAACGGCTCCGGCGATTCGAGCTCCTCGCCCGCCGCGAACGATCCGGGCACTCCTACCGCCGCCCCCGCCGCCGACGCGACGCCGCGCGACAACAGCGGCGACGCCCTGATGGCCGTCAACTGCCTCGACAACCCCCACCCCAAGGACCCGCAGGCGTACTGGCAGGTCCTCGACCGCGCCTACCAGGAGTCGGGAGCGTTCGGCGCCTCCACGGTGCTCGCCGACCTCAACTGCCGCAACTGGCCCACCGGGCCGCTGCAGCCCCACCGGGTGAAGGCCGACGGCCTGCCGCCCGTCCTCGTGGTCGGCACCACCGGCGACGCGGCGACCCCGTACAAGGACGCCCAGAGCCTCGCCTCCCAGCTCCCCGGCGGCATGCTGCTCACCTACAAGGGCCTGGGCCACACCGCGTACGGGCGCAGCAACGCCTGCGTGAGTGACGCCGTGGACGGCTACCTCGTGGACCTCAAGCCCGTGCAGCCCGGGGCGAGTTGCTGACCTCATTCTTCTGACGCATCCAGTCAGAAGATCGGGATCGTCGGCCTGGCCGGCGTCTCCCGATCGCCCAACAACCCTGGGGGACTTTCCACTTGTCCACTCGCACCATCGCGCTGTCCGCGCTCGCGGCATCCGCCGTGCTCGCGGTCGGCGCCATCACCCCGGCCGCGTCGGCAGCCGAGCCGACCGATCCCGCCACGACGACGCTGCCGGTCGCCGTGGCGGCCGCCACCGACGCGCCGAACGTCGCGCTGGCGACCCCGTCCGACTCCGGCGCGCCCGCCAAGGCCGCCACCCCGGACCTCAAGCTGGACTCCTACGACCAGCAGAGCGGTCAGGCCGTCCTCGCGCCCACCGGGAACGCCACCGCCGATCCCGGCGCCGCGGCCGCCGCCACGGCGAGCGTCCAGCCGGGCCAGCTGATCGACAGCCCGCCGACCGACGCCGCACCGCACGGGGCCCTGGTCAAGGTCACCGACGTCCGTCCGACCGGCGACGGCAAGGTCGCGGTCAGCACCCGCCCGGCCGCGCTCACCGAGCTGCTGGGCCGGGTCAAGGCCGCCGGCCGTACCGTCCTCGACCCGCACAACATCCAGGTCCAGCCGCTGGTCAACGGCCTGGACGTCTCCTTCGCCGGCGACAACGCAGGCGGCAGCGGTTCCGCCGCGGCCGCACTCCAGTTGAAGGCGCACGCCTCCGTCCCGCTGCCCGACCAGAGCTGGGCCGGCGGGGCCGTAACCACCAAGCCCACAGTCGACGTCGACGGCACCATCGAGCTCAAGCCCGTGGTCGACCTCGACTACCAGGGCGCGAAGTTCGGCCTCATCCCCCAGCACATCAACGTGGGCTTCGACCTCGGCGCGCACGCCGACTGGCACGTCACCGCAGGCCTCCACGCCGGCCTGACCCCGGTCAAGGTGCCGCTCGCCAAGCTCTCCGCCCACCCGGTCGTGCTGGTCGGCCAACTGCCGGTCGCGCTCACCCTGGAGCTCACCCTCACCGCACAGGTCTCCGCCGACGGCGACATCACCATCGACACCGAACAGGCCGTCGACGGCGCCTGGGGCATCCACGCCGACTACACCAAGGACACCGGCTGGAGCACCACCACCGACCCCGGCACCACCAACGTCACCCCGGTCAGCGCCAAGCTCACCGGCAACGCGCAGGTGCGCACCGGCCTGCTCGCCGACGCCGGGGTGTTCCTCTACGACACCGTCGGCATCAAGGCCGGCATCGAGCCCTACCTGCGGGGCACGGTGAACGGCGGCATCAGCGTCGACACCTCCGGTGCGCCGCCGAAGATCGACGGCCAGGCCTCCCTCTACGGCGGGCTCGACGTCAACGGCTCGCTGGCGGCACGCATTCCGTTCCTGGGATCCGCCTTCGAGAAGGACCTGACGTTCCCGCTCTTCCACCGCGAATGGCTGATCGCCCAGCGGAGCACCGGCAGCGGCACCCCGCCGGACCAGCCGGCCGGCTGACCCGCAGCTGACCGGCAGCTGACCGGTAGCCACTGACCCCTGCGGGGCCCGACGATCCCCCGGGCCCCGCAGGCACACCGACCGGCAGGCGACGTGCCGGATCACCCGACACGAAATGGAGAGCGCGACCAGGATGGTGCAGCACCCCAGGAGACCCCGAACTCTCGGCCTCGTCCCGGTGGTAGGCCTGCTGGCCGCCACCATGCTGAGCACGGGGTGCAGCGCCGACACACCTCCGGGCCCGACGCCGCCTCCCTCGACCTCACCGCCGTCCGTCCGGGACATCACGCTCTCCGCCACGCCGTCCGCGGCGGCGGAGCAGAAGCGGCTGGCCACGGACTTCCATGCGGCCGACGTCCAGCCGACCGGCCTCTACCTGCCGCCCCACACCCCCGTCACCGTCGGCATCGCCCGCCCCTCGGGCGCGCCGGTGCCCGAGCTGCTGATCGGGACCTACGGCCTCGACGGGACCGACCAGGGCGAGGAGGAGAAGCCGCGCGCCCGTCCCCTGCCGGACGTCACGGCCACCGTGAGCGACGACGCGGGCGGGATGCTGTACGTCCGGTACACCAACGACGACCGGGACGAAGTGCCCACGATCACCCTGCACTTCGGTTCGGCCGCCCGTCCCGTTCCGTACCACGTCCTGGGTCGCTCCCCGGCCGCCGACTGGCGCACGCGGCTCGCCGAGGCGACGGACGTCCCGGTGGCCCAGCTGGTCGGCGAGCACGTCGTGCTCACCGTCCACCTCGACTCGGCCCGCCGCAATGCCGGCCAGGACCCCGACGCACTGCTGAACACCTACGAACGCATCCTCGCCGTGGAGGACGCGATCAGCGGACTGGACGGGCACGACCCCCGCGACCGGCGCAGCCCGCTGCGCTACTTCGTCTCGGAGGCCAAGGCGGGCATCAACCCCAACGCCTAGGACGACCGGGTCGCCTACCCCTCCGACGCGATCGATGAAGCGCTGAACGCCGAGCAGCTGACGAAGAGCTGGGGCATCTGGCACGAGTTCGGCCACATGCACCAGCAGTCGTCCTGGCTCTGGGAGGCCGTCACCGAGGTGACCGTCAACATCTACAGCCTCGCCGTGCAACGCGACGCCGCCCGGCCGACCCGGCTCGCCGAGGACGGCGCCCCCGACGCGGTCCGCACGTTCCTGGCGGCTCCGGCGGCCAAGAAGGACTTCAACGCTCCGGACGCGGACCCCTTCGTCCAACTGACCATGTTCGAGCAGCTCCGCCTGGCGTTCGGCGACCGCTTCTACCCCGACCTGCACAAGCTGACCCGCAGGGAGGAGAAGGCGAGCGACGCCCAGCAGTTCTTCATCCTGAACGCCTCGCGCGTCTCGGGGCGGAACCTGCTCGACTTCTTCACCGCGTGGGGGCTGACGATCACCCCGCAGACCCGGGCCGACGTCACCGCTCTCGGCCTGCCCGCCCCGGACCGGGACCTGACGACCCTCGACGTCACCAAGGCGTCGTAGCGTCTGTCCCTTCAACGCGCCGGCGATGCAGGTCACCTGGGGCCGAAGGTGTTGAGGAACAGCACGGGTCCGTCGGCGAAGCGCCCGGCCGCGTCGAGGTCGAGCAGCGCGGCGAGCGCCTTGGCGGTGTAGGTGAGTTCCAGGTCCAGGCCGGCCTCGGACGCGGCCCGGTCGCGTGCCACCCGAGCGCGCGCGGTCGGGTGCGCGTAGCCGGGTCCGAGCCAGCCGCGCTCGGCGACGACGTCGCCCTCGCCGAGTTGTACGCGCGGCGGTCGGGCGCCCCGATTCCGCAGCAGCGACTGGGACTTGGCGGCAAGGTGGATGAGTGTTGCGCTGTCGAGGTGAAGGGTGTCGTTGACCACGATGCCCAGGACCCGGGTCCGCAGGCCGGCCAGCCGCAGTCCCAGGGCCAGTCCGGCGGCGGTGCCGCCGGAGCCCACCGCCGTCACGACCCAGCCAGGCTCGGGCAGCAGCCCCTGGGCCACCTGTTCGGCCAGTTCGAGTGCGCACTCGACGTACCCGAGCGTGCCGAGCGGCGAGGACCCGCCGGGCGGCAGGTAGCGGGGGAGGGCCAGGCCACGGGTGTGCCGGGCGAACAGCCAGGGCGCGGTCAGCAGCAGTCGCACTTTGGTGTGGGCGAAGTGCAGGGTGGCTCCGGAGTCGCGCAGCCGCCGGAGTTGGGCGCGGACGTGGTCGTCGACCGGGTGGTCGATCAGCGCGAGCGCGACGTCGAGGCCATGCTGCCGGGCGTAGAGCGCGGCGGCCAGGCCCCAGTTGGTGCCGAGGCCGCCGACGGTCAGGACGGTCCGAGGGCGGCCGTGGAGGATCTCGGGCAGCAGCCACTCCAGCTTGCGGACCTTGTTCCCGCCCCAGCCCCCGTTGCCGTAGCCGCTCTCGTCCTTGAGCCACACTTCGGACCGGCAACCGAGGCCGGTCAGCGGGCGCACCGGCGTCGGGGCCTCGCCCAGCGACAGGTGGGGAAGCGTGACGGCCACCTCCGGCCAGCGCTGGTGGATGAGCGGAGGAGATGTCATGGGCCGACCGTACGGCCGCCAACGGGTGATGACGAGACCGTCGGCCCGCCTCATCGAATCCTCACCTTTCCTCCGCCAAGCTCCGCTGTGCGCGGCCATTGACGCGGTGACCGACGCAGGACGCCCTGGCTCGTACGATGCCCCGCCGGGGCGTCCTGCCGAACGCCTTCGAAGGAGCCCACGTGAACGAGAAGTCCGCCGGAGTCCCGGCGCGGTGGCGGTCGGCCGCGCCCGTGGTCGCGACCGCCGTCCTGGGCCTGGACACGGTGGCGTCCTGGTGCCTGTTCAACCGGGAGCAGCCGTGCTGGGGGAAGGGGTCGGGGCGCGTCGTGGCAGGATTCGGCGCGGCGGGTCTTGGAGTTCTCGGCCTGCTGGCACTGGTGGTGTCCTGGGTCGTGGTCCGCCGCTCCGAGTCCCGGGGCGGCGCGCTGACCGCCGCGCTGCTGGCGACGCTGACGACCCTGTCCGGTCTCGGCATGGTGTTCCTCGGGCAGCCGTCCTGTTGAGGGGCCCTTCCGCGCCCTGCACGGGTGCTGCGGTGATCGGTGGTCAAGGAGCCGTCGGAAGGTGAGGACGTGAGTGTGATGGCGGACCTGGTGGAACAGGCGCTGGCGGCAGGACCCGGCCGTGCCCGACCTCTTCGAGGACGGCGAGCCCCTGTACTGGGCAGACAACGAGGACGACGTCAAGGTCCTCGGCTTCTACACCACCCGCGCCCTCGCCGAGGCTCGCATTGAGCACTACCGCGAACTGCCCGGCTTCCGGGAGTCGCCCGGGGGCTTCGCCGTCCACCCGTACCCGCTGGACCAACGCCGCTGGCTCCGCGGCTTCCAAGCACCGCCCGGATCCTGACGCGCTGAGCGTGGAGCCGGGACGGAACCCGGCCCAGGAGAACTCGTATGCCCACCAGGGCGACCGCTACATCGCTGCCAGGTCCCGCGGCCGGCAGCGCCTGACCACCGGAGAGACAGAGGGCATGAGCAACAGAGGGAAGAAGTCGGTGCTGCGGATCTCCGTCCTGTCCGGCCGCCACGAACTGACGGTCCACTCGCTGTCGAGGTCGGCGGAGTCCTTCACCGTGAGCTATTCGGTTGCGCCACCGCTGCCCGACGAGCCGGGCTCCGTCTCACCGTCCGCTTCTCCGGTGTTCATGTGGCTGGAGGCCGTCGACGATCTCGGCAACCATTACAGCGACTTCGGCAGTGCCCGGGGCCTCAGCCCGGACGGCCGCCGGACCGTCGGGAGCATGGCGGGACAGCCAGGTCTGCCGTCGGGTGCGGTGTCGCTGACGGTCCGTCTCATGTTCGGGGTCGGCTCGGACAACTTCGGTTATGACCTGGTGCTTCCGGTTCCGGCAGCGGGCTGAAGGAGTGGCAGGGGCGGCGGTGTCAGGTCCGGGCGCTCATCGGGCTGGCCGGGGGTCGTCGCCGGGGAGCGTCGCCTTGAGCACGCCGAGCAGGCGGGTGACCTCGGTGGCGACGGCGGTGCGGGCGGGGCCGAGGTAGCGGCGGGTGTCGACCAGCCGTACGTCGCCGGCCAAGGCCTGGCGGACGGCGGTGGTGAAGACCTGGTTGAGATGGGTGGCGATGTTGACCTTGGTCATGCCGGCGTCGACGGCGGCGGTCAGGAGCTCGTCCGCCACGCCGGAGGAACCGTGCAGGACGAGCGGGACCGGGACGGCCGCACGCAGCCTGGCGATGAGCTCGAAGTCGAGCGCCGCGTCGCGGGTGAGCATGGCGTGCGAGGTGCCGACGGCCACGGCGAGGGCGTCCACGCCGGTGGCGGCGACGAACGCCGCGGCCTCGGCGGGATCCGTGCGCGCGCCGGGTGCGTGGACGCCGTCCTTGCCGCCGACCTCGCCGAGTTCGGCCTCGGCCCAGACGCCGGCGGCGTGGCAGTGCTCGACCACCTCGGCGGTGGCGCGCACGTTGTCCTCGTAGGGGAGCGCGGAGGCGTCGAACATGACCGAGGTGAAGCCCGACTCCACTGCTTCGTGGACGAGTTCGACGGAGGTGGCGTGGTCGAGATGGACCGCGACCGGCACCTTTGCGGCGCGCGCGGCGGCGAGGGTGGCGACGCCTATAGGGGCGAGGGCGCCGTGGTAGCGCACGGCGTTCTCGCTGATCTGCAGGATGACCGGGGCGTGCGCGGCCTCGGCACCGGCGATGATGGCCTGGGCATGTTCGAGCTGGACGACGTTGAACGCTCCGACGCCGCGCGCGGCGCTGGCGGCGGCGGTGGTGATCGCGCCGGTTCCGGTCAGGGGCACGGGTCGAACTCCTTGGCTGTGAGGGGCTGTTCGAGGGTCTGGACATCCACACGGGACCGCAGGGCCTGGTGGACGGCGGGGTCGAAGTCACCGGCGAGCGGTGCGGCGACTGCGGCCGCGGAGAGTGCCACGGCCTCGGCCAGCCGGTCGGGCCAGGAGGTGTTGGTGACCAGGCCGAGGGTGAGCGCGGCGACGGCTGCGTCGCCGGCGCCGGTGGAGTTGCCGGCCAGCCGCTCGGGTGGGCGGGCGCGCCAACTGCCCTGCGGGGTGACGGCGATGAGGCCGTGCTCGCCGAGCGAGCCGACCACCGCGCCCGCTCCGGCGGTCTGCAGCGCCCGGGCGGCGGCCACCGGGTCGGCCAGGCCGGTGGCGGCGGCGAGTTCGTCGGCGTTCGGCTTGATCAGGGCCGGACCGGCCGGGAGCGCCGCGCGCAGGGCCGCCCCGTCGGCATCGAGTACGGCAGGGGTGTTGTGGCCGTGCGCGAGCCGGAGCAGGTGGGCGTAGGCGCCGTCGGGGAGGCCGCGCGGCAGGCTGCCGGAGAGGACCACCGCCCCGGCCTGCGGTAGCAGCCTGTCGAGGTGGTTGATGAACTGCTCCCACTCCTCGACGCCCACCACCGGTCCGGGTTCGAGCAGGATCGTGGTGTCCCCGACGTCCTCCTCGACCACGGCCACGGTCCGCCGGGACTCGCCGGGGATCGGCAGCATCCGGTCGACCAGCCCGGCGGCGGCGAGTTCGGCGCGGACCGCCTCGCCGGTACGGCCGCCGGCCAGGCCGGTGACGACGGTCGGGTGGCCGAGGGTGTGCAGGATACGGGCGACGTTGACGCCTTTGCCGCCCGCACGTTCGGCGACCGCCCGGACGCGGTTGCTGCCGTGCGGGCGCAGTCGGTCCAGGTGGTGGGTGATGTCAAGGGCCGTGTTGAGCGTGACGGTGAGGATCACGGCGCGACTCCGGCGGCCAGCAGGTCCTGCGCGAGCAGTCCGGCGCCGTAACAGCCTGCCTCGTGGCCGAGTTCGGCGGGTACGAGCTGCGGCATCGCCTGGAAGGTGAGCCGGGCGGCCAGCGCTTCGCGCAGCGGAGCGAAGTACGGCTCGCCGGCCCGGGCCAGGCCGCCGCCGATCACGACGCGCTCGGGGTCGAGCAGCGTGACCGCGCTCGCCAGGCCGTCGGCGAGCGCGTCGACGGCCTCCTGCCAGACTGCGGCGGCCGTCCGGTCCCCGGTTGCGGCGCGCTCGGCGACCTGCTGGGCGGTGACGTACCGTTCGCCGGTGGCGGCGGTGTAGCGGCGGGCGATGGCGGAGGCCGAGGCGAAGGTCTCCACGCAACCGCGCCCGCCGCACGCGCAGGGCTCGCCGCCGGGGCGGACCACCAGGTGGCCGAGCTCGCCGGCGCGGGTGTGGCTGCCGGTGAGCGGTCGGCCGTCGACCATCA
This sequence comes from Kitasatospora sp. NPDC048298, assembly GCF_043201465.1. NCBI lineage: Bacteria > Bacillati > Actinomycetota > Actinomycetes > Kitasatosporales > Streptomycetaceae > Kitasatospora > Kitasatospora sp. NPDC048298. The sequence continues at coordinate 17,625 of NZ_JBICYZ010000080.1, read as the reverse complement.
GGGCGGTGGCGATGCCGGTGCCGACCGGTACGAAGAGGAAGTTGCGGCTGCCGCGGCCGGCGCCGGCCCGGGCCTCGGCGATGCCGCCGGCCCGTACGTCGTGCCCGAACGCGACCGGGATGCCCAGGTGTTCGGACAGCCAGTGCCGGAGGGGCAGGTCGTGCCATCCGAGGTTGGCGGCGAGCACCGCGGTGCCGGCCGGCTCGTCGACGATGCCGGGTACGGCGATGCCCGCGGCGGCCGGACGGAAGCGCCCGGCGAGTTCGGCCGCGCAGTCCAGGACGGTCTCCAGCACGGCCTCGGGTCCGCGTTCGGCCCGGGTGAACCAGCGCTCGGTGTGGCGCAGGCTGCCGTCCTCGGCCACCGCCGCGCCTTTGATGTAGGTGCCGCCGACGTCGAGGGCGATCGCGGTGGGGCTCACGGCTGGGTCAGCACGATGGAGCGGGTGAGGTTGCGGGGCTGGTCGGGGTCCAGGCCGCGGCCCTTGGCGAGCTCGACGGCGAGCCGCTGGGCGCGGATGAGGTCGGCCATCGGGTCCAGCGTGCTGACCGACAGCGCGGTGCCGGTCGGCTGGACCTGGTCGACCAGTCCGGTCGGCGGCTCGCCGAAGAACCAGAGGACGCTGTTCGGGCCGGTGACGCTGATCGGGCCGTGCCGGTACTCCATTGCCGGGTACGACTCGGTCCACGACCCCGAGGCCTCGCGCAGTTTGAGCGCGGCCTCGTTGGCCAGGCCGACTGTCCAGCCGGTCCCGAGGAAGGTGAACTGGCTCGCCGCGCCGGCTCGTTCGGGCAGCGGCTCGGTCAGTGCCCGCTCGGCGTGCGCGACCAGGTCGGCGGGGGCGAGGCCGAGGTGGCCGCGCAGCAGCGCCAGCGCGGTGGTGGCGAAGCGGGTCTGGACGACAGACTTCTCGTCGGCGAACTCCAGGTCGATCACGGTGCCGGCGGCCGTGCTGATCGGGGTGGCGAGGTCGCCGGTGATCGCGACGGTCGGCGTGGTGCCGCAGCGCACCAGCGCGGCCAGCACCTCGGTCGTGGTGCCCGAGCGGCTGATGGCGACGACACGGTCGTAGTCGCGGGCGGCCGGGAACTCGGAGGCCGCGAAGGCGTCGGTCTCACCGAGCCCGGCACCCTCGCGCAGGCCCGCGTACGCCTGGGCGATGTAGAGCGAGGTGCCGCAGCCGATCACGGCCACCCGCTCGCCGTGCTCCGGCAGCCCGGCGGGCTCCAGCGCCAGCGCCTTGCGCCAGCACTCCGGCTGACTGGCGATCTCCTGCTCGACGTAGCTCATCAGGGCTCTCCTCGGTCGGGGCTGGGTGGCACTCGGGTGTCGCTCTGCCCTGGGTGCACGTTTCATGTTGCGCGCTTGATTGCGCGAAGCTGATCTATTGATAGCTCAATGTGTCATCTCTGAGCAAGATCGGGCGGCCGTGCCGGTGGGTTCCGCCGAACCGACCGGCACGGCCGCGCAGGTGTCCGACGTCAGGCCGTCGGCGGGGCGTCGAACGGCGCGGCCCAGGTCTGGTTGGTCTGGATCGCGTCCGGCGCGGCACCGCAGTCGTACAGGTCGACCGGCGTGCCGGCGGCCGTCGTGGTGCCGCCGTAGACGTCCAGGCAGGAGCTGGTGCCGGCGAGCTTCAGGTTGCCGTCCCGGTTGTAGGTCCAGGTCTGGTGTCCCGGGGCCGAGCCGCAGGGTGCGACACCGACCCACTGCCCCTGCTGCTGGTTGAGCGCGCCCTTGGTGACGGTGCTCTGGGCGGTGAGACAGAGGCTGGCCGCGCCCGTCTGGAGGAGCTGGACGGAGCCGTCGGCGTTGCGCTGCCACTGCTGGTTGCTCTTGCTCGTGCAGGGATAGACGTCGACCGGGTTGTTGGTGGCGGTGCCGGACGCGTGGTTGTCCAGGCAGAGCGACTCCTTGCCCCAGTCGTCGCGCGAGACGGTGATCTGGCCGCGCGGCGTGGTGCCGCCGCAGCCGCCGTTCGCGCTGACCTTGAGCATCGCGCTGTCGTGCGACCCGATGGTGAGGGCGACCGTGCCGCCGGAGGAGCCGGTGCTGTGTGCCCACAGGTCGCGCACACTGTAGGAGCACCCGACGGTGTTGAAGCCCGCCGCCGCCAGGTTGAGCGAGTAGTTCGCGCTCGCGGCGCCCTTGTTGAGTACCACGACGGCCCGGCTGCCGTCGGCCAGCGGCTTGACGACCACGTCGATGCCGCTGGTGGCGGCCGGCGTGCCGTTGGAGCCGGCGGCACCGCCGAGCACCCGGTACCCGCCCGCGCCCAGCGGGTCCTGGTCGACGGCGATGACCTCGGAGTTGCCGAGGATGCCGATCGACGCCTTCAGGTGCGAGGCCTCGGCCGGGTGGGCGGCGAGGTAGGCGGGCTCGAACTTGCGCGCGTCGGTGGAGATCACCAGCGGAGCGGCCAGCGCGGAGAACAGCGACATCTGGCTGCGCTCCTCGGCGGTGGTCATGCCGTTGTCGCCGATCAGGAGCATGTCGGCGTCGTTCCAGTTGCCCGGGCCCTGGTAGCGGCTCATCTCGACGGAGTAGTCGAAGCTCTGGTAGGCGCCGATGCTGTAGCCGCCGGGGGCGATCGCCTGGTTCCACGGGTTCTTGCCGTCCCCGTGGTTCCAGATGTCCGGGCCGACCCGCCACAGCTGGCCCAGTGGGCGGACCCAGCGCATCGAGGAGAACTTCTCCGAGCCGTTGTCGTAACCGGCCGGGGCGGAGATGTTGAACATCACGTTCGGCGTGGCGGTGCCGGCCTGGTTGGCCTTGGTGACGGCCGTGTTGAGGGCGGCGGACATCCGTGCGTCGAGCGTGCGGACCGGTTCGACGTCGCCGCAGTTGTCGTACTTGAGCTCGTCGACGCCCCAGGAGACGAAGGAGTTGGCGTCGTTCTGCTCGTAGTACTCGCTGCCGTTGGGCAGGTTGGGCGCGGTCGGCTGGTCGGTGGAGCAGGTGTGGGTGCCGGAGGTCTCGTAGATGCCGAACTTGGCGCCCAGGCTGTGAAGGTAGTCGCCGTAGGCCTTCAAGTCGTATTCGAAGCCGGGCTGTTGGGAGGTGTTGCGGACGTCGGTGGCGCCGCCCCAGTTGAGGGCGCCGTGCAGGTAGCCGGCGCTGTTGCGGTACATCCAGCAGTCGTCCACGGTCACGGACTTGTAGCCCGCGGCGATCAGGCCGGTGTCGGACAGCGCCTTGGCGTTGTCCTTCATGTACTGCTGGAACGAGTATGTGAGCGGGTCGGAGCCGTCGAGTGGGGCCTGTGGCGTGCACTGGGCCCGCGCCCAGTTGTTGAAGCCCATCGGCGGCACCGCGCCGATCGGGCCGTTGGGGCTGGCCGAGGCGGTGTAGTTGGCGGCCGGGGCGTTCACGCCGTCATTGGCCGATGCGGGCGTCGCGCCGAGCGCGGCACCGGCGACGAGCACGGCGGTCGTCGCCAGCAGCGCGGTGGATCGGGGGGACCGGAAGCGTCTGGTCACGAGGTGTGGGGATTCCTTCCGTGTTTGACTGAAGTTGCGTCAATGATCGGAAGATCATGCAGATTCAGTCATGTGTCGAGCAGCTTCGGGCGATTGGGCGGTCCGCGTCAAGGTGCAGATTCGCCTCACGTTCTCTTCACGTTTCAACTGCAACGCTTCGGTAACGCGACTGGCTCGGCGGGGGGATGAGGATGCACACTCTGGTGACATTGATGCTCGATATTGAGCAAACACCCATTGCACGGTGCACTTTCGTGCAACTTGTACAACCCTCACCTGGGCCGCCGCTGGGTCGGCCCCAGCTGCAAAGGCGGTATCAGAGATGAAGCGGCGTCTTCTCGCCCTGTCGGCGGCCACCGTGGCCGGAACGCTCGCACTGTCGGGGTGCGGCAAGGGATCGAATTCCGGTTCGACCTCCGCCGACGGCGTCACGACGATCAGGTTCGTTGCCGCCGACTACGGCTCCAACGGGCAGAACCCGAGTCAGGCGTACTGGCAGGGCGTCATCTCCGCCTTCGAGCAGCAGAACCCGAAGATCAAGGTCGATCTCCAGGTCATCAACTGGAACGACCTCGACACCCAGGTCAAGACGATGGTGCAGAACGGCAACCAGCCGGACATCCTGCAGACCGGCGGCTACGCCGACTTCGCCAAGAACGGCCAGCTCTACCCGGCCAAGGACGTCCTCTCCGGCAGCACCGCAGGCGACTTCATCCCCGCGATGGCGCACGCCGGCGAACAGGACGGCACCCAGTACGGGATCCCGTTCGTCTCCAGCGCCCGGATGTTCCTGATCAACAACGCGCTCTTCAAGAAGGCCGGCCTCGACCCGGCCAAGGCGCCCAAGACCTGGGCCGACCTCACCGCCGCCGCCACCGCGCTGAAGAACGCCGGCGTCGAGATCCCGCTCGGCGTGCCGCTGGGCAAGGAGGAGGCCCAGGGCGAGTCGTTCATCTGGATGCTGGAGAACGGCGGCGGCTACCAGGATGCCAAGGGCAAGTACACCATCAACTCGCAGGCCAACATCGACACCTTCACCCAGCTCAAGAGCTGGGCGGACGCCGGCCTGACCGAGCAGAGCCCCGCCTCCGTCAACCGCACCGACCTGGCCAAGGACTTCGCGTCGGGCAAGGTCGGCATGCTCAACGGCATCCCCACCCAGCTGAACGACGTCAAGACCATGGACGTCACCTGGACCGCCATGCCCAGCAAGGACGGCACCTCGAAGACCACCCTCGGCGTCGCCGACTGGGTGATGGCCTTCAAGAAGGGCGGCCACAAGGACCAGATCAAGGCCTTCCTCGACTTCGCCTACTCCAAGGACAACACGGTGAAGTTCGACAAGGAGTACAGCCTGATGCCGGTCACCCAGTCCGCGCTGACCGCGCTCCAGGCCGACCCGGACGAGAAGGCCCTGGTGCCGTTCCTGCAGACCCTGCCCACCGCCACCTTCTACCCGCTCAGCGACCCGACCTGGCCGGCCGTCTCCGCGCAGGTCAAGACCCAGATCGGCAGCGCGCTCGGCGACCCGAAGAAGGCCCTCGACGCACTCCAGCAGGCCGCCCAGCAGGCCGGCGAGTGACCGGCGCGACGGCGCAAGGAATCCCCGCCGTGTCCTCCCGCACCACCGCAGACGTCCGGCCGGGCGACCCCGCCACGCCGGACACGCCGACGGCAGGCCCGCCGAGCCCACCTGAGGGCCCGCCGGTCAGGCGCCGTTCCCTGTTCGCACGGCTCGGGCCACTGCCCTGGCTGGCCCCGGCCGTCGTCCTCATCCTGGGCGTGGTGGTCTGGCCGGTCATCGAGATGGTCGCCACCTCGCTGCGCAAGATCGACACCACCGGCACCGACCACGGCCCGGCCGGCCTGATCAAGTACCACAAGCTCTTCAGTGACCCCCGGCTGCCCGCGGTCCTCACCTGGACCGCCGTGTGGACGCTCGCCGTCGTCGGCCTGACCATGCTGATCTCACTCGCGCTGGCCCAGCTGTTCAACCAGAACTTCCCCGGCCGCCGCGTCACCCGCTGGGCGCTCATCGCCCCCTGGGCCGCCTCCGTGCTGATGACCGCGATCGGCTTCCGCTGGATGCTCGACCAGGTCGCCGGCGTGTTCAACCGGCTCCTGCTCGACCTCGGCCTGATCGACCACCCCCAGGCCTGGCTCGGCGACGCCGCCCACGCCAAACCCTGGCTGGTCCTCGTCGCCGTCTTCGTCTCACTGCCGTTCACCACCTACACCCTGCTCGCCGGCCTCCAGACCATCCCCGCCGAGGTCTACGAAGCCGCCAGGGTCGACGGCGCCACCCCCTGGCAGACCTACCGCAAGATCACCCTGCCGCTGCTGCGCCCCGCCTTCCTGGTCGGCCTGGTGATCAACCTGATCAACGTCTTCAACTCGTTCCCGGTCATCTGGGGCATGACCCAGGGCGGCCCGAACGCCGACACCGCCACCACCACCGTGTTCATGTACATGCTGCGCGGCTACGACGTCGCCGAGTCCGCCGCCATGTCCGTGGTCAACTTCGCCGTCGTGATCCTCATGGTGATCGTCTTCCTCAAGGTCAGCCGCTGGAACGGGGAGGAGAGCTGATGACCACCCTTCAGTCGACGCCGGTGATCCGCCGTCCGCGCGCCCGGACCGTCCTGTTCACCGTGGTGGCCTGGGCGCTCGCCGCGCTCTTCCTGCTGCCGTACCTGGAGATGCTGATCACCGGCGGCCGCCCGGCCGACCAGCTGCGCGACAACTCCTACCTGCCGACGCACTTCGACTGGTCCTCCTTCACCAAGGTCTGGACCGACACCACGCTCGGCCAGAACCTCCAGATCACCCTGCTGGTGGCCGGCGGCTCGACACTCCTGGTGCTGCTGGTCGCCCTGCCCGCCGCGTACTACACCGCCCGGGTCCGCTTCCGCGGCCGCAAGGCGTTCCTGCTGCTGGTGCTGGTCACCCAGATGTTCCAGCCCACCGCCCTCCAGGTCGGCCTCTACCGCGAGTTCTACGCGCTCGACCTGCTGGACACCCCCGTCGTCCTGGTGCTCGCGAACGCCGCCTTCAACCTGGCCTTCGCGATCTGGATCCTCAGCGCCTACATCGGCTCGATCCCGGTCGAGCTGGAGGAGGCCGCGATGATCGACGGCAACAGCCGGGTCGGGGCCCTGTTCCGGGTCACCCTGCCGCTCGCACTGCCCGGCGTGGTCACCGCCGTGATCTTCACCTTCATCTCGGCCTGGAACGAGTTCATCATGGGCCTGACCCTGACCAACTCCCCGGACCGGCAACCGCTGACCGTCGGCATCAACAACATGATCGGCGCCTACAGCGTGCAGTGGAACTACGTGTTCGCGGCCTCGCTGGTGGCCATCGTGCCGGTCGTGGTCCTCTTCGCGGTGATCGAACGCCACGTCGTCTCCGGGCTCACCGCCGGATCCGTCAAGTAGGCCGGCCCGGCTCCCCTCGGGGCACTGTCCCTCCATCCTTGTGACAGACAGAGGTCATTCATGGCAGAGCTGAACCGCCGCCGTTTCCTCCAACTGGCCGGCGCCACCGTCGCGTTCTCGTCCCTGTCGCAGAGCATCGCGCGGGCCGCGTCCATAGCCCCGCAGGGGAGCACCGGCACCATCCAGGACGTCGAGCACATCGTCGTGCTGATGCAGGAGAACCGTTCCTTCGACCACTACTTCGGGGCGATGAAGGGCGTCCGCGGCTTCGGCGACCCCCGCCCGGTCACCCTGCCGGGCGGCAAGTCCGTGTGGCACCAGACGGACAGCGCGAAGAAGGAGGTACTGCCGTTCCGCCCGCAGGTCAACGACCTGGGCCTGCAGTTCATCCAGGACCTGAACCACGACTGGGCCGGCGGCCACCAGGCATTCAACAACGGCACGTACGACCAGTGGATCCCCGCCAAGTCGGCCACCACCATGGCCTACCTGACCCGCCAGGACATCCCGTTCCACTACGCGCTCGCCGACGCGTTCACCCTCTGCGACGCCTACCACTGCTCGCTCATCTCCTCCACCGACCCGAACCGCTACTACCTGTGGACGGGGTTCACCGGCAACGACGGCACCGGCGGCGGCCCGGTCCTCGGCAACCAGGAGGCCGGGTACGGCTGGACGACCTACCCCGAGCGGCTGGAGCAGGCCGGGATCTCCTGGAAGGTCTACCAGGACATCGGCGACGGCCTGGACGCGGCCGGCTCGTGGGGCTGGATCGACGACGCCTACCGCGGCACCTACGGCGACAACTCGCTGCTGTACTTCGACAACTACCGCAACGCCGCGCCCGGCGACCCGCTGTACGACAAGGCCCGCACCGGTACCGACGCCAGGGCGGGCGACGGACTGTTCGACCGTCTGCGCGGTGACGTCCAGGCAGGCACGCTGCCGCAGATCTCCTGGATCGTCGCGCCGGAGGCGTTCACCGAGCACCCCAACTGGCCCGCGAACTACGGCGCCTGGTACGTCTCGCAGGTGCTGGACGCGCTGACCTCCAACCCCGACATGTGGGCCCGCACCGCGCTGTTCATCACCTACGACGAGAACGACGGCTTCTTCGACCACGTGGTGCCGCCGTTCCCGCCTTCCTCCGACGCGCAGGGCCTGTCGACGGTGGCGACCGACGCCGACTACTTCAGCGGCGACGCCGACTACGCGGCCGGTCCGTACGGTCTCGGTCAGCGGGTGCCGATGCTGGTCGTCTCGCCCTGGAGCACCGGCGGCTACACCTGCTCGGAGACCTTCGACCACACCTCGATCATCCGCTTCATGGAACGCCGCTTCGGCGTGCTGGAGCCCAACATCTCGCCCTGGCGGCGGGCGATCTGCGGCGACCTGACCTCCGCCTTCGACTTCACCGCCTCGAACGCGGCGCCGGCCAGGCTGCCCTCCACCGCCGCCTACCTCCCGAAGGACCACAACCGGCACCCGGACTACGTACCCACCCCACCCGCCACCGGCACGATGCCGAAGCAGGAGCCGGGCGCCAAGCCCACCCGCCCGCTCAAGTACGCGCCGTACGTGGACGGTTCGGCTGACACCGGCACCGGCACGTACCGTCTCACCTTCAACGCGGGTGCGTCTGCGGGCGCCCAGTTCCTGGTGACGTCGCCCGGCCGCACCGACGGCCCGTGGACGTACACCACGGAGGCGGGCAAGACGATCTCGGACACCTGGAACACGGAATACTCCAAGGGCGTCACGGACCTGACCGTCCACGGTCCGAACGGCTTCCTGCGCCGCTTCCGCAACCCCGGGAAGACGGCGGAGCCCGAGGTCACCGCACGCCACAACCCGGCCACCGGCAACCTCGACCTGACCTTCACCAACCCGGCCGGCGTGGACGCCACCCTCACCGTCACCAACGCCTACGGAGGATCGCCGAAAACCCTCAAGGTCCGCCGGGGCGCCACGGTCCCGTACACCGTCGACCTGAGCGCCTGCCGCAACTGGTACGACGTGACCGTCACCTCCAGCGCGACCGCCGACTTCGTCCGCCGCCTCGCCGGCCACGTCGAGACCGGTACCCCGGGCCTCTCGGACCCGGGCATCGCCACCTACTGACCGTCCTGTCCACGGTCGCTCCGGGCATCTGGGGTGCCCGGGGCGACCGCACGAGCGCCGTGCGCGGGCGGGCTCAGGTCAGGCCCGCAGGACCCGCACCCCTGTGGCGGTGATGTCCTGCTCCTGCGCGTTGGTCAACTCGTCATCCGTGACCAGGTCGTGGACGTCCGAGAGCGGGCAGATCTTCGCGAACGTGACCCGGCCGATCTTGCTGCTGTCCGCCAGGACGACAGCCCGGGTTGTGCTGCGGAGGAAAGCCCGGTCCGTGGTGGCCTCCATCTCGTCGTGCGTGGTGCAGCCCTCGCCCGGGGTCAGGCCGTCCACACCGATGAAAGCGATGTCCAGGTGGTACTGCGAAAGCATCCGCTCGGCCGCCGGCCCCACCAGCTCGTAGCTCGTGGTCCGGGCGATGCCGCCGATCACCACCAGGCGGACGTCCGGGCGGACGATCAGGTCGGCCGCGATGTTGACGGCGTTGGTCACGATGGTGATCCCGCCGCGCTCGGCCAGCAGCCGTGCCAGCTCGCTCGTCGTGGTGCCGCCGGTCAGGCCCACGACCGCGCCGTCCGGCACCAGCCGGTCGGCCGCCACGGCGATCCGACGCTTCTCGGCCTGCCGCTTCCCGTGCTTGTGCCGCAGTGGCAGTTCGAGGTTGACGGCGCCGGTGACGGCTCCGCCTCGGGTGCGCAGCAGCAGGCCCTGGTCGTTGAGTTCCTGCAAGTCGCGACGGACGGTGGCCGACGAGACCTGGAGCAGCTCCACCAGCTCGTGCACATCGGCGCTGCCCGACTCGGAGACGTGCGCCAGGATTCGGGCGGCGCGATCAGCTTTGAGCATGACGGGATTGTAGCCCTCGGCCCGCAGGAGTGTGCTGCTACCAGGAAAGGAATGTCCTCTGAAACGTTCCCGAGTCCGGACCGGCCTCTGCGTGAAAATGCTTACGAAGTCATGTCCCGATCAAATTTGAGCAGGTGATTGCATGTCCTCCTCCCGTGTCATGCTGGCCGGTGCCCGGCTGGTTCTGCCCGGCGGCGTCGTGGGTGACCGCCTGGCCGTCGAGGGCGACCGGATCGCGGCCATCGCGAGCGGCGAGCCCGAGATTGGCGACCTGGACCTGACCGGCCACACCGTCGTCCCCGGCTTCGTCGACCTGCACGTCCACGGCGGCGGCGGCGCCTCCTACGCCTCCGGCATCGCCGACGAAGCCCTGCACGCCGCCCGCACCCACCTCGAACACGGCACCACCACCACGATGGCCTCCACCGTCACCGGCGAGATCGACGAGATCGCCCGCCAGGCCGCCGTGCTCTCCGAGCTGGTCGAGGACGGCGTCCTGGCCGGCATCCACTTCGAGGGCCCCTTCATCTCCCCGGGCCGCTGCGGTGCCCACCGCCCCGACCTGCTGCGCGAGCCCGACCCCGCGCTCGTCCGCAAGCTCGTCGACGCCGCCCGCGGCCACGCCAGGATGGTCACCCTCGCCCCCGAACTCCCCGGCGGCCTCGACTCGGTACGCATGCTCGCCGACCTCGGCGTCATCGCCGCCGTCGGCCACACCGACTCCGACTACGCCACCACCCTGGAGGCGATCGACGCCGGCGCCACCGTCGCCACCCACCTCTTCAACGCGATGCCCGGCATCGCCCACCGCGCCCCCGGCCCCATCGTCGCCCTGCTGGAGGACGAGCGGGTCACCGTCGAGCTGATCAACGACGGCGTGCACCTGGACCCCTCCGTCCTCGACCTCGCCTACCGCACCGCCGGGGCGAGCCGGGTCGCCCTGATCACCGACGCCATGGGCGCCGCCGGCATGGGCGACGGCCTCTACCCCCTCGGCCCCCTCCAGGTCCAGGTCAAGGACGGCGTCGCCATGCTCCCCGACGGCAGCTCCATCGCAGGGTCCACGCTCACGCTCGATCAGGTATTCCGCCGTGCCATGGTCGTTCACGGGCTGACCGTCAACCAGGCCGTGGAGTCACTCTCCGCCGCCCCGGCCCGTCTGCTCGGCCTCTCCGACTCGATCGGCTCGCTGGAGGCCGGCAAGCTCGCCGACCTGGTCGTGCTCGACTCCGACACCTACGACCTGGTCGCCGTGATGCGCCGCGGCCGGTGGGTCCGCGGCGACGACCTGTTCACCACGGTGGCGCCGAGCGGCGGTTCCACGGCTGACTGAAGACGAACTCGCCGCCGTGCTTCGGCCCAGGAGGTGCGGCTGGACTCCAGCGGACGACGAGCGAGTGGGGCTGGCCACGGGCTTCGCCCCGGCCGGAGCCGGGGGAGCGAGGTCAGAGCGGCTCCACCGCCGCCATGAGTGCCTCTCCCAGGGAGCTCAACTCGGCGGGACGGATGGTCTGTTCGGCCCAGATGGTCTTGTCGGTAGGACCGTAACGGGTGCCCCAGGCGTCCACCAACTGGGCGATCATGAACAGTCCGCGGCCGCCCTCGTCGGTGTCCCGGGCCAGCCGCAAGTGCGGCGAGGTGCTGGACCCGTCGGAGACCTCGCAGGTCAGCACACGGTCACGGATGAGGCGCAGTTGGATCGGGCTGCGGCCGTAGCGGATCGCGTTGGTGACCAGTTCACTGACCACCAGCTCGGTGACCAGGGCGAGCTCCGTGAGGTCCCACTCCCGGAGTTGGCGGTTGGCCATGGCGCGGGCCTGCGACACGACGGCCGGATCCGAGGGCAGGTCCCAGGTGGCGACGTCGTCGGCGGTCAGGACCCGGGTGCGGGCCAGGAGCAGCACGGCGTCGTCGTCCGGGGAGCTCGCCGCGAGGGTGGCGTCCACGGTCGTATCGGCGAGCTCTTCGAGGTCGTCGGCGGCTTCGGCGAGGGCGAGGCGCAGCCGGTCGAGGCCGGCATCGAGGTCGAAGGGACGTTGCTGGACGAGGCCGTTGGTGAACAGGGCCAGGATGCTGTCGGCCTCCAGGTCGATGTCGGCGGTCTCGAACGGCAGGCCGCCCAGGCCCAGCGGGGGCCCGGTGGGTATGTCGGCGAAGGCGGCGGGCCGTCCGGGCCGCGCGACGGCGGGTGGGAGATGTCCGGCGCTGGCCATCTGACAGTGCCCCGTCACCGGGTCGTAGATCGCGAACAGGCAGGTGGCGCCGATGGCCGCCAGGGGCTCGCGCGCGTCGTGCTCGGGCTCGGCCGCTCCCGAGACGGTGTCGTCCAGGTGCGCGAGCACCTCGTCGGGCGATAGCCCCATGCCCGCCAGGGTTCGCACCGCGGTGCGCAGGCGGCCGGCGCGGGCGACGGCGTCGATGCCGCAGCCCGGCACGTCGCCGACGACCAGGGCGGTGCGGGCGCCGGGCAGGGCGATGACGTCGAACCAGTCGCCGCCGGCCCCCGTGCGGGCGGGCAGGTAGCGATGGGCGGTGGCCAGGGAACCGTGTGCCGGCGCGGGTTCCTGCAGCACGCTGTCCTGCAGGGCCAGGGCCGCGCGGCGCTCCCGGGTGTAGCGACGGGCGTTGTCCACGCACACGGCCGCCCGCGCCGCCAGTTCCTGGGCGAGCTTGAGGTCGTCGTCCTCGAAGGGACGCGAGGCGCGCCAGCGGTAAAAGTGGACCAGGCCCAGAGTGAGATCCCGCGTCTTCAGCGGGACGATGACGACCGAGTGGACACCGGCCTCGGTGATCCTCTCCGCTCGCGCCGGGTCGTGGGCCGGCCAGTCGAGCGCGCCAGCCGTGCCCTTGATCAGCAAGGCCTCCCCTGACGCCAGGCAGCGGGCCAGCGGGGTGGCGGGGTGGAAGGCCACGGCCGCGCCGACCGGGTGGAGCGACTGCGGGGCCTGCGGGGTCGCCGACCGCACCGCCGCCCGGCGCAGCGCGGGCGCACCGCCCGCAGGGCTGGGCTCCTCGCCACGCTCGACGCCGTCGAGCAGGTCGACGGCGACGAAGTCCGCCAGCTGCGGGACGGCGACCTCGGCGAACTCCTCGGCGGCCCGCCGCACGTCCAGGGTCGAGCCGATCCGTTCACCGGCCTCCTTCAGCAGGGTCAGCCGCTCCCGGGCACGGGTGCGGGAGGTCTTGTCGACGAGGATGGAGCCGACCCCGATCACCTCTCCGCTCGCACCGGTCATGCGGAAGGTAGTGCCGGACCACACCCGCTCGCCGCCGGCGTCGGCCGGCGTGGGGATCCGGTGCTCGGTACGGCGGGGTACGCCGTCGGCCAGCACGGACCGCAGGCGTTCCTCGACCACCTCGCCGTCCGACCCGGGGTACACCTCGCGGACATGGCGTCCCAGCAGCCGGGTGATCGGGACGCCGCTGACCCGCTCCACGGCCGCACTGACCCGCACCAGACGCAGGCGCGTGTCGTACACCACCAGACCGATGGGTGCCTGCTCGAACAGGCACGCCAGCAGCTCCTCGTCCGTCTGGGAGGACACGTCGGGGCTTGTACCTTCTCCCGACGATGGGATCTCCATACACACGCCTCACGAGTACCGAAGGGCTGATCGCGAAGGACTCACGGCCTCACACGGAGCAGCCCGCAGCCGCCCCGCCTCCATGATGCCCACGGCATCACCGGTCCCGCCCGGCGGCAGTGCCCGGCGGGCGGCACGGTCGGTGCCCCGGGCAGAGCGTTCCGCCGGCCGTCTCTCGGCAACGGGTGAAATGAGGTTCTGGATCACTTTCCGGAAAGTGATCCAGAACCTGAAATGAGGGCCACGGACGGCAAATCAAAAGCGGGCCGCACTCGGATCTCTTGATCATCCTGACTTCACTGGTCTGGAGTCAGGAGGAAGCGAGGGTGATCCACGTGGAGGACTGGGCTGAGATCCGTCTGCTGTACCGGAGCGAGGGGCTGTCGGCCCGGGCGGTGGCCCGGCAACTGGGGAGTTCCCGAAGTACGGTGCTGCGGGCGCTGGCCTCGGACCGCCCGCCGGTTTACCGGCGGGCGCCGAAGGGCTCGGTGGTGGACGTGGTGGAGCCAGTGGTCCGGGAACTGCTGAAGCAGACTCCGACGATGCCCTTGACGGTGATCGCGGAGCGGATCGGCCGGGAGCGTGGGCTGACGATCTTGCGTGAGCGGGTTCGCGAGCTGCGTCCGGACTCGACGGCGTCGGAGAACAGGACGGTTGACGCGGCCGTGGGGAACACGTTCGTCACCAGAACCAGCCGGCCTGCCTCCTCCGGGCGGGGAAGGAGTACAGGTCCGTGATGTCGACGGCAGGTTCGGCGAGCGCCTGGGGGCCGGAGAAGCGGTCTGACATAGGTCCTCAAGCTTGCAGGTGTCGATGCCGGAGACCCGGCTCCTGCGTGATCGGACGGGAAGCATCCCACCCGACGTGCCCGCTGGGCCGCCCGTCCGGAAGCAGTGAACGTGCCTTAGCTAGCAGGGCCTAGCAGGAAACCGTAGGAGGCGCGGCTTCCATTGTTGCCCGCGCGGCGGCCAGGCCGTCCTGGCTGTGCGCCAGCTGCAGTGTCAGGGCTGCGTCTGAGCGCTGGCGCCCGGCTCGCGGCCCTACACGACGAAGACCGCTTCCCCGGGTGGCCGTCCGCAGACGGAGTGCTCAGCCGATGCCGAGGGCGGCTTCCTCGCGGTCGAGGTCGTGCTGGAGGCGTCGGCGGGTGGTGTCGCTGATGCGGTGCTCGTCGTAGAGGCGGTGCAGTTCGGTGCTCTGGACGGCTATCACCTCGCGCCTCAGCTGGCGGTAGGCGGCGTCGGCGGTGGTGCCGTCGGGAGTTTCGGCAGTGTGGTCGAGGCGGGCGGTGAGGCCGCGGCGCACGCGGTCGACGGCGGTGGCGGGCATGACCTCCAGGGTCGCGAGGTGGTCGACGTGCTCGAGGGCGGCGTGGTTGAGGGCGTCGCGGGCATCGTCCTCCTCCTGGGCGGTGTGTTCGGGCTCCAGGGCGAGTCCGGAGCGGTTGACCACCGCGGCGAGGGTCAGGCCCTGGACGACGAGGGTGAACACGACGACCGAGCTCGTCAGGACGAGGACGAGGGGGCGTCCGGCGAGGGCGCTGCCGTTGTCGGCGGTGAGCGGGATGGACAGGGCCGCGGCCAGCGGCATGACGCCGCGGGTGCCCGCCCAGGTGACCACCCCGGCGACCCGCCAGGACAGCCCCCCCGCGGGTGGGCTTGACCGCGCGGGTCAGCGGCAGCGTCCAGAGGACGCGCACGGCGATGAGGACGGCGGCCAGCGCGAGCGCCTGAAGCGGCCACCATCCCCGGCCGGCCGGCAGGGCACGGACTGGCGTGGGCAGTTCCAGGCCGACGATGCTGAAGACGACGCTCTCCAGCAGGAACACCACGACGGCGTAGACGGCGTTCAGCTGGAGCCGGGAGTGCGCGTCGGTGAGGCGGTGACTGGAGCGGCCGAGCAGGACACCGGCGATCACGACCGCCGTGACGCCCGAGGTGTGTGCGGACTCCGCGAGGACATAGGCGGCGTACGGGGTGACGAGGGCGATCACCGTCTCCAGCACCGGGTCGGTGGTACGGCGGCGCACCAGCCACACCAGGCCCGCGACCGCGGCGCCGATCAGGCTGCCGCCGCCGCCGAGCAGCACGAGCTCACCGCCGGCCTCAGGGAGGTTCACCGTGCCGCCGACGGCCACGGCGACGCCGACGGCGACCTTGAACAGTACGAGCGAGGTGGCGTCGTTGAACAGGCTCTCCGCCTGCACGAGGACCTGGACGCGCCCGGGCAGCGCGAGGCGGCGGCCGAGGGCCGTGACGGCGACCGGGTCGGTGCTGGACAGCACGGCGCCGAGGACGAACGCCATCGCGGGCGGCATCCCGGTGAGCGCGACCGCCGCGTGGCCGACGGCGGCGGCGGAGGCGAAGACCAGACCGAAGGACAGGATGGTCACCGGCCGCCACACCGCACGCAGGTCCCGCAGGGACAGCTCCTCGGCGGACTGGCGCTGACCCGCTCCCGCCGCACCGGCTGACCAGCTCACCAGCGAACGGGACCGCGCTCCGGGCGAGTGTCCGTGCTGCCTCAGCTCACGAACTTTTCGACTCGCCGGCGTACGCCGGTCGCCTCCCGGACCCGGGTACAAGTGCTGTCCGTTCAAGCATCCAAAGCCACCTGTCGCACTGTGACCCACATCACATGTGGTTCCTGTCAGCAATCGGGGCGCTGTTCCGCTCAAGCCACCGGGAGCAATCGAACCGAACAGGAGCTACTCATGAAGCACCGCATCCTCGTTCTCGGCGCCGGCTATTCCGGGGCCTACACGGCCGGGAATCTGGCCCGCCGGCTGTCCCCGGCGGACGTCGAGATCACCGTGGTCAACGCTGTACCGGACTTCGTCGAGCGGATGCGCCTGCACCAGTTGGCGGCCGGCCGGGACATCGAGGCTCCGAAGCTCGCCGACGTGTTCGCGGGCACGGGGATCCGGCTGCGCCTGGCCCGTGTCACCGCCGTCGACCCCGAGCGCCAGGTCGTCGCCGTGGCCGACGCCGACGGCGGCGGCGGCGAACTCGGCTACGACACGCTCCTCTACGCGCTCGGTAGCCACGGCGACGTCGACGGCGTTCCCGGCGCGGCCGAGCACGCCTTCGACGTCGCCGCCCGGCCCTCGGCGCTGCGCCTGCGCGAGCGCTTGGACAGTCTGGGCAGGCGAGGCGACGGCGGGAGTGTGGTGGTCGTCGGCGACGGGTTGACCGGTATCGAGACCGCCACCGAGATCGCCGAATCCCGCCCCGGGCTGTCGGTGACGCTCATCGCCCGCGGCGAATTGGGCGCCCGGCTCTCCGTCGGAGCCCGCGGCCGCCTGCGCCGGGCCTGCGACCGGCTGGGCGTCACCGTCCTGGAGCACACAATGGTCGAGGCCGTCGAATCGGCACGGGTGCTGTGCGCCGACGGCACCGCCCTGGCGTCCGACGCGACCGTGTGGACGGCCGGGTTCGCGGTCGACCCCATCGCCGCCGCCGGCGGGCTGGAGGTCACCGGGAACGGTCGGATCGTCGTCGACCGCACCATGCGGTCGGTGTCACACCCGAACGTCTACGCCATCGGCGACAGCGCCTACGCCATCGGCGACAACGGCCGACCGCTGCCGATGTCCTGCGCCTCGGCCGCCTGCACCAGCCAGCAGGCCATCGGGGCGATCCTGGGACGCCTGACCGGCCGCAAGATCGCGAACACCAAGCTGGTCTACACGTACAACCACATCAGCCTCGGGCAGGGGGAGGCGATCTGGCAGGGGGTCGACGACGAAGGGCAGCCGAAGCCGAAGCACATGGGCGGGCGGAAGTCCGCGCGGCTCAAGGTGCGCCTTGTCGCGCTCTCCTGCTGGGCCACCTCGCACCCGACCCTCGGCATGCCCAAGCGCAGGCACCGCCTGGCCGCCGCGCCGGACGCGACCGCCGAAAACGCCGTCACGTCCGGCGCGAAGACGGTCGCGTAGCCGCCTAGGGTGATCCACGTGGACAGCACCGCCACTGATCGCTTCGACACCAGTCGGTTCGAGGCCAGCCGCAACCGGCTGGCCTCGCTGGCGTACCGTCTCCTCGGCTCCGCCGCCGACGCCGAGGACGCCGTGCAGGACGCGTTCGTGCACTGGCAGGCCGCCGACCGGCAGCGGATCAAGGTGCCGGAGGCATGGCTGACCAAGGTCGTCACCAACCTGTGCCTGGA
>NZ_JBICYZ010000079.1:0-46819 GCF_043201465.1 Kitasatospora sp. NPDC048298 | reverse complement strand
TCCGCGTCGAACACCAGGTGGGGCCAACTTTCACCGTTCCTCGGTGGGGCCACTTGCGGCCGTCACCCCGGGGCCAGAAAACACCGTCCTAGACAGTCGGCCCCGCGCACCCGGGGATTGCCGCCACGGCCGCCGCCCGTGTGCCCTGTCGACGCTCCTTGGCGCGATGTCCTGTCAGCGATCGACCAGCGGAAGCGGAACACACATGCATGGTGCTTCCGCCACGGCCGTCGGGGCCTGGGGCGTTACGGGCGGTTCGGCGCGAGCGCCGGGTAGCGCAGTTCCAGGCCGAGGGCGGTGGCGGGCGGCCGCTCGTGGTAGCGGACCCAGAACGGGGCCGCGCCCTGTTCCGCCTGCGGCCGGCAGCGGTGGCAGAGGAGGCCGCGGGTGAGGCCGGTGTGGGGGTCGTGGTCCTCCGCGTGGGCGGGGCGGCCGGCATCGGGGGTGGAGCCGCAGACGGCGCAGCGGCCCTGGTGGTAGGCGAGGAGGCGTTCGGCGGGGCGTTGGCGGTGGTCGTAGGGCGGAAGCGGCCAGGACAGGTACGCGGGGTCGGCGGCGCTCCAGCGCTCCTCCCAGCGGGCCCACAGCCGTTTGCGGACGGCGCAGCGTTCGCAGCCGGCGGGGCAGCCGCCTTCGAGGGGCGGGCAGAGCGGGGCGGCGTCGAGGGCGTGGCGCAGGTCGAGGCGCAGGCGTTCGAGGGGCTGGGCGCCGGGTGGGGCCCAGCCGTCGGGGGCGGGTGGGGGCAGGGGGTGGTCGAGGAGGACGGCGGGGGCCATGGCGAGGCGGTCGGGGGTGACGGTGTTGGGTTCGAAGACGAGTTCCGGCACCCGCGCGGCGATGGCTTTGACGATGCGTCCGGGCATGGTGTTGGAGTCCAGTCGCCTGCCGTTGCGGCTGGTCAGCAGGGGGCGGCGGCCGGTGTCCGGGTCGTGGCCGTCGACGCGGTGCGGCAGGTAGTCGGAGATGGCCTGCCAGACCTCGCGGGAGGGCTGGTGGGTGATGCTGCCGTCACCTTTGGGGGCGGGGCAGGTGAGGGTGCGGATCCTGCGGTGCGGGTCCTCCTCGTGCAGGTCCTCCAGGTCGATGCCGACGGCCTGGCGGGGACGCAGGCCGTCGAGGAGGAGGTGGACGAGGAGGCGGTCGCGGTGCGGGGCGGTGTCGTAG
Organism: Kitasatospora sp. NPDC048298; assembly: GCF_043201465.1. Lineage (NCBI taxonomy): Bacteria > Bacillati > Actinomycetota > Actinomycetes > Kitasatosporales > Streptomycetaceae > Kitasatospora > Kitasatospora sp. NPDC048298. Next base: position 45,655 of record NZ_JBICYZ010000079.1, on the reverse strand, counting down.
GGGCCGCGGCGGTGGCGGCCGGGCAGGACGTCGTCGGCGGCGTACTGCATCGCGGCGGCCTGTTCCAGGGTGAGCGGGGTGGTGCGGGGCAGCGCGGTGGGGGAGGGGCGCAGCGCGGCGGCGTTGAACGGGGGCTCGGGGATGTGGCCGGCGTCGGCGGCGTAGGCGTAGAACGCCGCGAGGGCGGCCAGGCGGCGGGCGGGGTTGTGCAGGGAGACGCGCGGTGCGAGTGGGCGGCGTGAGGGCCGGTCGGGGTTGGGGCGGCGCAGGGCGGGGGCGTAGGCCCAGGTGGTGGCTGTCGACTCGTCGGCGTTCCAGGCACCGATGCCGGTGGTCTCCTGGGTGAAGTACAGCCACTCCCGCAGGTCGGCCTCGTAGCGGGTGGGGGTGGTGCCCTGCAGGGCGCGGCCGTGCTTGCCGCGGCCGGCGGCGAGCCACTGGGTGAGGACGTCGTACGGGTCGGGGCGGGTCACCAGGAAACTGTATGCGGGGTGCCGCGGGTTGCTCCGTCTCGGCGGCGCCGGGGGTGACCGCGGTCGCCCTGTGGTGGCGCCCGCGGTGGCGCCCGCTTGTCCGGTCGCGTGGACACACCGCCGCGTGGACGTCGGCCGCATGGCCACAGCCGGACCGGGTCGGCGTCGGTGCGGCCCTGGCGCGTCGGTCAACAGGCGCCGGCCGGGTCGCGTTCTGCGTCCTGCTCTTCGCCGCTCGCCGGTGCCGCTGCGGGGGAGGGGAAGGTGAGCCTCGCCATGCGTGCGGAGATCTCCTTCCGCCCCTTCAGCGCGGCCTGCACGTCGCGCCTGGGGATCCCGGCAGTCTCGGCGAGTTCCTCGATGTCGCCGTCGAAGAGCGGTACGGCCTTCTCCAGTTCCCTTGCGAGCTCTCCCTGGGCCATCTCGACCCGCTCCCTGGCCCTGTCGATCGCGGTGAGGGCGGAGGTCTGGCGGGTCTGCCGCTGTCGGAGGTCTTCGCGCTCCTGCTCCTGGCGCCGCTTCAGGGCCGCGCGCCGGTCCATCGTCTGCTCGTTCCTGCGTGAGGTCATGGCGCGATCCTGGCGCCACACCGCGCCCGAGTACAGCACCTGCGGGTGGACCGTCCCGCGCTGTAACCCGGTGGAACGAATACGCGATCCGGAAACGCTCGATGACGAGCGGATCGGAAGGCGACGAGGAGAGGACCAGGAGGGGACGGAAGCGAGCAAGGAGGAGCAGCGGACACGGACGGGAAGGCGAGGCACGAGCGGAACGGACGGCTAGCGTGATCAGGAACAGCACACCTCTTGCTATCCGCCGTTGATCCCGAAGGAGTGCGCCGGATGCCCTGTTCCGTCGGCCGCCGGACGGGCCGGTACACCGTCGGTGCCCCGACGAGTCACGGCGGGCCCGGGGCCAGCCGGTGATCACCCTCCACCCGATCAGTGCGGGCAGCGGCATCGACTACCTGCTCTCCACCGTCGCCGGCGACGACGTGAGGACCGGTTCGCGCTCGCTGACGGCCCACTGGGAGGGCGGCGGTGACACCCCGGGCGTGTGGCTGGGGGCGCAGGCGGCCGAGCTCGGCATCGCCGGCAGGCGGGTCACCCAGGAGGCTGCCGACGCCCTGTTCAAGGACGCCCTCAATCCGGTCGACGGCAGCCCGCTCGGCCGGCGCTGGAGCCGTTACCCCAGCGCCGACGAGCTGTACGAGCGGTACGCCGCCGCGGAGCCGCAGGCCACCGAGGAGCGGCTGCTCCTGCTGCGGGCGAAGGCCGAGAAGGAGGGCAACCGGACCGCCCGGTGCGGGTGGGAGATGGTGTTCTCCCCGGTGAAGAGCTTCAGCGTGTTGTGGGGGTGCGCCGACGACGCCGAGCGGGCCCGGCTGGAGGCCGTCGAGGAGCGCGCCTTCCGGCGGATCTTCGAACGCGTCGAGCGCGAGGCCTGCATCACCAGGACCGGCCCGACGCCCGCCTCCCAGGTGCAGGTCCGCGCCAGGGGCTTCATCGCCTGCGTGTTCGTCCACCGCAGCAGCCGGGCGGCCGATCCGGCCTATCACCGGCACCTCGCGATCAGCAGCAAGGTGCGGGCGGCGGACGGCCGCTGGCTGGCCCTGGACGCGCGCCATCTGCACCGGATCGCGGTCGCCCTGTCGGAGGCCTACACCGCCGAGCTGGAACGCGGGATGCACGCCGAGTTCGGCATCCGCGCCGGGGCGCGCCAGGACAGCATCCGGCCCGCGAAACGGCCGGTGCGTGAGTTCCTCGGGGTGCCCCTGAGCGCGCTGCGCGGGTTCTCCCGGCGACGCGAGGCCACCGAGCGGGCCCTGGCCCGGATGATCGCCGAGTTCACGGTCCGGGAGGGCCGCGCACCCGAGCGCGCCGAGCAGTACAAGCTGGCCCAGGCCGCCACCCTCCAGTCCCGTCCGGCGAAGACCGCGACCACCGTGGACGGCGAGCGCCGGCAGTGGCGCCGCCGGGCCAAGGCCTACGGCATCAGACGCCCCGACAGGCTGCTGCGGACCGCCGCCCGCACCGGCGCCACCCACCCCGCGCCGGGCCCCGACCCGATGGTCGTCCCGAAGGCGATCGACGCGGTGCTCGCCGAGCTGGAGAGCCATCGCGCCACCTGGACCCGGGCCAACGTCGAGGCCGAGGCGTGCCGCCGGCTCACCGCGGTCGGCGCCCACCTCGACGACGACTACCACCGGGTCCTCGCCCGCGTCGTCGACGGCGTCCTCAGCCCCGTCCGGTGCGAGCTGCTGACCCCGCCCGACGCGGTGCCCCTGCCCGCCCGGTACGCCCGCTGCGACGACCGTCCCTCGCTGTTCGCCGAGGTCGGCTCCCGGGTGTGGACCTCCCACGGCATCCGGGCCGCAGAGCGGGCCCTCGTCGAGGCGTCCACGACCCCCGCGCCGGTGCGCCGCCTGACGGCCGAGCAGATCGACCGGGTCCTCGCGGCCGGCGAGACCGAGCGGGGCTTCGCGCCCTCCGACGAGCAGCGCGAGGCGGTCCGCCGGATCTTCGGTGCGGACACCCGGGCCACGTGGGTGGTCGGCCCCGCCGGCACCGGCAAGACCACGATCATGCGCCTGGTGAGGGAGGTCGCGCACGCCCATCGGATCCCCGTCCTCGGCCTGGCCGGCGGCCAGGTCCAGGCCGACCTGCTCGCGGCCGAGGCGGGCATCCGGGCGGAGAACATCGCCAGGTGGCGGACCATGTCCGAGCGCTACGGTCGGGGACTGCGCCACTGGACGCTCCAGCCCGGCACGATCGTCATCGTCGACGAGTCCGGCCAGGCCTCCACCCCCGATCTCGCCGCGCTGCTCGGCCAGGTCCGGCAGGCCGGCGGGCGGCTGCTGCCGATCGGCGACCCGCGCCAGCTCGGCTCGCCCGGAGCGGGCGGCGCGCTCGCCGACATCGAGGAGAGCGTCCCCGACGCCGTCGTCCGCCTCACCGAGGTCCGCCGTTTCCGCGACCCGGGCGGCACGGTGCGCCGGTGGGAGGTCGACGCGGCCCACCGGCTGTCCGTCGGCGACGCCGGCGCCGCCTTCGACGCGTACGAGCTGCGCGGGCGCGTCCACTGCGGCCCGGCCGCCGCCGTCATGCGCCGGCTCTTCGAGGACTGGCGGCGCGACGTCGACGACGGCCTGAGCTCCGTCATGATCGCCGCCACCGACGCGGCCGTCGCCGAGCTGTCCCGCCTCGCCCGCGAGGACCGCATCGCCCGTGGCCTGGTGGACGACCGGCGCACGGCCGACCTCGGCGCCCGCGGGCGCGCCGGCGTCGGCGACCTTGTGGTCACCCGGGTGAACGACCGCCGCCTCGCCACCGCCGACCGGCGCCAGTGGGTCCGCAACGGAGACGTCTGGACCGTCGGGGCCGTCGGCGCCGACGGCTCCCTGACCGTGCGCCAACAGCGGACCCGGCGCACCGTCACCCTGCCCCCGGCCTACGTCGCCGACGCCGTCGACCTCGGCTACGCGATCACCTCCGCGCGCTGCCAGGGCGTCACCGTCGACGTCGGCCGCGCCCTGCTCGACACCGGCTGGAACCGCAACGGCGTCTACCCCGCCCTCACCCGGGGCCGCTACGGCAACCACGCCTACCTCGTCACCCAGACACCCCCCGACGAGGACAGCGGCGAACCCGGGCACCCGCGCACCGCCCGCGAGATCTGGCACGCGATCGTCGAGCGCGACGGCACCCGGCTCTCCGCGGGCGCCACCGCCCGTCGCCAGGAGGAGCAGGCCCAGTGCCTCGCGACCACCACCAGCCGCCTCGTCCACGTCCTCGACGAACTCAACGCCGAGGCCGCGCAGCGGGCGATCGCCGCACTGCTCGGCGGCGAGGCCGCCTCCCGCCTGGCCGCCGCCGAGGCCTGGCCCGCCCTGCGCGCCCGGTGCGCGCGGCTGGCCGACGACGGCTACGACACCGACCGGCTACTGCGCGCCGCCTGGGCGGACGGGCGGGGCAACGAGACCGACCATCGCACCGGCCGGCCGCTGCGCGACCTGGCCGCCATCGTGGTCGCCCGCCTCGACGCCCTGGCCGAACACCACGGCGAGCGCTTGCGCCTGCCCGACGGCGCCCCTCGGCCCGCGACCGCCCCGACCTACTGGGCACCGCCCTGCGCCCGTCCCGGCGCCGCGCTCCTGGAGGCGATGGGCCTGGTGCTGCCCGACGCCAACCCCACCGACCCGCGCGTCACCCTCGCCCACGACCTCGCCGCGCACGCCACCGTCCGGGCGGATCGACTGGCCGCCCGCGCCCGCGCGAACGCCCACACCGGCACCGGCTGGGCGGCCGCCCACGGGCCCGAACCCGCCGACGCCGACCGGGCCCGACCGTGGGCCGACCGGATCGCGGCGGCCGCCGCCTGGCGCGACCTGGCCGGCTTCCACGCCACCCGGGCCACCGGTGACGCCCCTGCCGCCTGGCGCACCGAGCAGCGCGGCCTGTGGCGTGCCGCCCAACTCCTTCCCGACGAGCAGCGGCACGCCGCCGAACTCGCCGCCACCGGCCCCACCTGGCTCGACGTGCTCGGCCCCGCACCCGCACCCGCCCACCCCGACCGCGCGCTCTGGGACCGGGCGGCGGCGGCCGTCGCCGCCTACCGCGACCTGTGGGACCACGGACACGAGACGCAGGCCCTCGGGGAGCGCCCCGATGAGCCGATCCAGGCCGCCGACCACGACCGCGCCCAGCAGGCGATCACCGCCTGGCGCGACCGTCCGGCCCCGCCTGTCACCGATGAGGAGCAGCGACGGCAGGCCACCGCACGCGCACGGGCCGCCCGCGTCGAAGCGGCCGAGGCCGCCGACGCGCTGGCCGCCGTCCACGCGGCCCGGCGCCTGGCCGCCCGCGCCCGGCAGCAGGCCGACGACGACCGGGTCCGCGCCGACGCCGCCCGCCGGACGGCCGTCACCGACGACCAGCGCGCCCGAGCGTGCGCCCTGCGGACCCGGGCGGACGCGCACGCCACCCTGGCCGTCCGGGCCGCCGAGGCGCTCGCCGCCGCCGAACGGCGACTGGCCCGCACCGCCCCCAACGGCCTGCGGGCCAGGGCCGACGCCGAGCGCGGCCGGGTCGCCGAACGGGTTGCTGTCGGGCAGCCGACCGAGCGTCCCGACCGGCGGCGCCCCGTCCCGACCGCCGTTCCCGCCTGGCGGGAACGCCCGTTCGGCGGCTGGTCGGACGCCGAACTCGACGCGGCCCTGCGGACCGCCCTCGACCGCGTCGCGCGCCAGGACGAGGCCGCGGCCGACGCCGAGGACCGTGCCGCCCGCGCCGAAGCCCGGATGCTCGCCGGCGGCCGCATCGACCGACAGGTCCAGGCGCTCGTCGACCGCGTCACCGGCCACGGCCGACTGCTCGCGGCAGACGCCGCACTCGCCGACCTGACCCGGCGCCGGGCCCGCCTGGCCGACGAACTCGCCGCCGCCGGCCCGTCCGGCCGTCCCGCGCTCCCCGGCGGGGAGCGCGAAGCCCTCGTCGAGCTGCGGCGCACCCGGCAGGCGCAGTTCGAGGCCCTGCTCCAGGCCGAGAACCACCACCGGAGAGTCCGCGCCCAGGCGCTCGCCGACATCGGCGACCCCGCCGGCGTCGACGCCGCACTGGAACTGTGGGCACGCACCGGCGGCTGCGCCGACGCCTACCGCGGCCACCTGCGCCGGATCGCGGACCAGGACGCCCGGCACCACCACCGCGCCGCTTGCGAGTACCGCGACCGGGCGGGCCGCCTTCGCCTGCGGATCGATGCCCTGCGTGACGAACAGCGGGCGCGTACGGCGATGCCGGTCGACGAGCGCGCACGCGAGGCGGCCGAACGCCTGCCCGCCGTCCGGCGGCGCCGGGCCGAGAAGCGGAAGACCGTCATGCGCCGGCAGGCCGGGCCGCAGACGGTGCACCGGTGCCGCGAACGCCTGCCCCTCGACGGTGGCCCGCCCTCCTACCGGCCGTAGCAGTGCCTCCCCCGGTCCGGGTGAGAGCCCGGTCTGCGCCGTGTCGTCCGGGGCGGGCTCGTGCCGGTCGTCCCGCAGGGCCGCGGTCAGCACGCCTTAAGGGTTGGCGAGGCCGGAGACCGTGTGCGCATCCGCGCTTGTTCCTGGAGGCTGTCCGAAGCAGGCCCCTGAGTGGTAGCCGTGTGGAAGTATCGGTGATATGCAGGCTTTTTACGCCGAGGCAACAGGCCTGGTTTCAGTTGAGCGTTCACAGTTCGGACTGTGGGAGCAGGATGAGTTCGCCGAGGACGGCAGCTGGATGGACCTACCTTTGTGCAACGAAACTCCGGGTATCACATTGACCGACGGGGCGATTAAGGTTCGAAGCACGATTCGTGATCACTATGCAGCTGTGACTCTTGAGATTACTGAAAGGCCAGTGAGCCCGGAAGGGTTGAGGCTTATCGCGAGGACTCCATACAAGTCCCTTACGGGGCGCACGGAAGCATGGACTCTATTCTCTGGACCCACCGGTCTGACCTTGGACTTTGAGGGGGCCTCGCGCAACTTTATGCTAAATGTCTTTTGGGGGAGTTCGCTGGAGTTGGGCGATCAAGAAAAAACGGAACTGCTCCACGGGGTGGAGCAGTTCCGCTTCGCATTCGAGCCAGCGGCGGGATGACCAGACACCTTCTCGCCGCCGAGTGATCCTTTGCGGCTACGGAAGGATTTCTACCGCAAACTTATCGTTGTGGAGAACTCGCTGACTCCCGTACCAGATAGCCAGGTCGGTTCCAGCATTTCCGTTCTGAGTGCCGTCTATGTACTGGACCGAGAAGTTCCCGTCGCCGCGGCCTGCACCCTCCCATGTCGACGCGAACGGGAACCCGTCAGGTCAGCGAGACGTTCCCGGTGACTTCCTCGGCGTGTCGCAGGACCGCCAGGCGTCGCTGGGCCTGGCGGTCCTGTTGCTGTTTCTGCGAAGGGGGTATGGCAGGACTCCGTCGTAGTCGGAGATCCATGTGTCACCCACGTCCGGCAGTTTCATACCTAGGCGGCGGGTGGGCGGGTTGTCATCGGACCGGCGTACTACAGCGGCTGCTCATCGGTGCTCAGATCGGCGGCCAGGGCCGGGCTGGGGTGCTCGCGCTCGCGGGTGCCGAGGCCGCCCGGCTCCTCCAGCCATCGGCGCAGGGTCTCCTCGTCCGGCCCGCCCCAAGGCCGGGCGGCCGGGTCGGCGTGCCCGTTGGCGCACTTCGCCCGGCGGATGGTCGGGAGGAGGGTGTTCGCCGTGATCAGCCAGTCCGCCTCGGCGGTGTCGCGGCCCGCACTGGGGCGGGTGTAGGACCGGACCCATCCGATCTGCAGCGCCAGGAGGACCTCGATGACGTCCTCGTGCCGGTGCCAGCAGGCGGGCACCGAGGCGCGGGCTTCCGGGTTGACTTCCACGAGCCAGCGCAGCCAGTGCCCGAGCTCCTCCAGTCGGGAGCGCCGCTCCTGCGGCTCCATGTCGCGCAGGACGATCCGCGGCACGGGCGCGGAGTCGGGCTCGGGGAGGTCCGTCCACGGATCGGCCGGATCCAGGCCGTCGGTCGGCTCGGTGTGGGTCTCAGGCACGGATCGTTCTCCTCAGGACTCGGTCAGCGGGACCGGGGTGTCGTGGGCGGGTGCTGTGGCCGCGGCGGGACCACCACTGGCGCGGCGCCCGCCGCAGCCGCCGGCTCGGGTTTTCCGGCCAGGAGACTGACCAGGTCCGGGTCGGCGTAGGTGCGGCGGAGCCTCACCCGCACGGGGCGCTGGTTGCCGTAGACGGCGATCGCGGTGAAGTCGGGCAGTTCCCGCAGGACGTGGGTGGGCGCGAGGTCGGTCTCGACCAGCTGCTCGGAGGTGGACACACCACCGCCTCCCGTGCTGGTCGATCTCCGCGTCACCAGGGCCCGGCCGAGCAGGTTGGTGAAGGCCCGCAGCGTCTCGGGGTCGGCGTTGCCGGGCAGCAGCATGCGCAGGCCGCTCGCGTTCATGACGGTGTTGGCGGCTTCCCGGCCGAGTACGCCGATCAGCTGGCTGAGGTCGTGCCACACGGTCAGGGCGACGATGCCGATGCCGCGTCCGACGGTCAGGAGTCTCGGCAGGGCCTTGTAGCGGAAGCAGTTGCCGGCCTCGTCGATGACGAGGCCGAGCGCGGGGTCGAGGGGGCGGCCGGTGCGCTGGTAGCGGGCCTGGGCGGCGTGCACGATGCTCGCGGTGATCGCGGTCAGTAGCGGCGCGAAGCGTTCGCCGTCGGCCTCGCTGGCGATCAGGCAGACGGTGCCGCACCGGTCGAGGATCTCCTCGGCGGTGAAGTCGCTGGCAGCGGCGGTGGCGCGGACCTCCTCGTCCGCGTAGACCTTGGTGATCACGCCCAGGGTGAACTTGATGGAGCCGACGCCGTCGGGGTGCAGGGCGAACGCGGCGGCGTAGTCGTCCGCGACGTCGGGGTGGCCGCCGTCGACCAGGACCTCGCGGACCTCGTCCACGGCGTCCTCGGCGAGCGCGAGCCAGCGCCTGAACGTGGTGATGTCCCCGCCGGCGAGGTTGGCGGCCAGCAGCACGCCCTTGACGACGGCCTTGGCCTGGTCGACCCAGGGGCCGGAGCGCGGGTCACCGGCGGTGGAGGCGGCGTCGGCCAGCCAGGTGGCCATCCGGTCGGCGGCCTTGGCGTCGGCGCAGTAGTCGACCGGGGACCAGCGGGCGGTCGGGCGGTCGGGCAGGCCGGCCGGGGCGACGACGTACACCGGGCCCAGGGCCGCCCGCCGCGCGTACACCACGTCGAGGTCGGCCGCCTTGACGGTGGTCATCACGCAGGGGCCGTACCACTCGGCGGCGATCGGCAGTACCAGCCCGGTGGTCTTGCTGCTGCCGGGCAGGCCGAACACGGTCGCGGAGATGTTCTCCTTGGTGGCGAGGATCCAGCCTCGGCGGGCCTTGCTGCGGCCGAAGGCCATGCGGTTGCGACGCCGGTCGGGTTCCTCGGGCACCCGGAGCCGGCGTTCGGTCGCCCGGCCACCCCAGCGGGCGCCGTCCGCGCCGGGGTCGGCGAGGCGGCGCACCCACAGCCACGTCCCGCCCGCGACCGGGCCGGCCCAGACCAGCACCAGCAGCGGCCACCACAGCCAGCCCGGCGGTGCCGGGGCGAAGGCCGCGGCCGGGCCGCGCAGCGGCCAGGTGACGGCGGCGAGGCCGGCGCCGCCGACCAGGTGGCAGGGGCTCGCGGTGAGCAGGGCGCAGACCCGGGCGGCGATCAGCCCGGACGCCGGCAGCCACAGCACCGCGGCGCCGAGCACGGTCGGGGCCCAGGTCGGTTCGGAGCGCCGGTCGGCCGTCACAGGGCCATCCGCTCGTCCGTGTGGTAGAGGTCCTTTTCGGTCTCGGTGAGGTGGAGCTGGACCGGGAAGGCGCCGGAGCGGCCGGGCATCCACAGACCCCGGCCGGCGTGCGCGCGGCCCCACCCGGAGACGAGCTCCACCTGCGGCTCGGTGAGGCCGACCGCGTCCCGGATCGCGCCCAGGGAGCGGACGTCCTGAGCCATCGTGATCTTGGTGTCGAACGACGAGACCATGTGCCGGGCGATCATCACGGCCTCGGAGCCGGCCGGGCCGACCGCCTCGAAGTCCGACAGCCGGTGGGTGGCGGCGAGGTCGAAGACCCCGTCGGCCCGGTGCAGGCGCAGGTCGGAGTCGAGCTTGCGGATCACGGTGGCGCCGCCGACCTGGAGCGCCCGCCACAGCTCGTCGCGCACGACCAGGCGCTGGGGCCCGCCGGGCTGGTCGATCGCGGCCTGGGTCCAGCTGGAGATGCACATCATGATCATGGCAACGGTCTCGTCGCCGTAGGCGCGGGTGCGGGAGATGTCCACGCTGACCATCGGCGCCGACCAGTCGATGCGGCCGGTGGAGGTGTCCGCCGTGCTGAACAGGTCGCCGACATGCCCGTCCAAGCACGTGGCCAGCGCGGCCCGGGCGGCCCTGGTCGCCTCCCGGGTGGCCTGGATGTCCTCGCCCCGGATCCGCAGCTCGCGCGCCATCTCGGCGCTCGGGTCGCGCAGGGCCGCGTGCACGTCGCGCAGGGTCGGGGTGGCCAGCACGGTGCTGCCCGCCAGCTGGCCGGTGACCTCCTTGATCGCGGCGGAGATCGCCTCCGTCTCCTCCGGCGTCAGCGGCCGGCGCATCTGCAGCTCCAGCAGTGTGCACAGCAGGCTCAGGCGGCGCCGGTGGATCTCGGTGAGACGCTCGCGCCACTCCACCGGGTCGGTGACGTGCTCCAGGCCTTCGCCGAGCGAGCCGGCGTCCAAGGGGTTGATGCGGCCGGGCAGGCCCGGGCCGAGCTCCAGCGGCTCGCAGCCTAGCCAGCGGCACACCCGCCCGTACTCGCCCTTGACGTCACCGGCGATCAGCACCTTCACGCCGAACGCCGCCAGCCGTGTGGACAGGGCCTTGATGAGCGCGCTCTTCCCGGCTCCCATGGTGCCGGTGACCAGCACGGCGGGGTTGGAGACGATCTTGTGCTGGACCCATGCGCCCGGGTGCATGGAGAACTGGCGGCCGGTCAGGACGTCGTGGCCGATGTAGGCGCCGACCGCGGGCAGGGCCGAGCCGCCCCCGAAGGGGTAGAGGCCGGCGAGGTTGTGGGTGTCACAGCGGTAGACCTCGGGGCTCGCCACCCGCACGGCCCGTCCGGCGTGGGGGCCGGGCCACCCCAGGACCGGTGCCGGTGCCGCAGGGGCCGGGCGCCGCGGCGCCCGCCGTCCGCGCTGGGCGGGAACCGGCGCCGGTCCGCTCCCGAGAATGTCCTGGAGGCCGATCGAGGGCAGGTCGGTGTCCCCGCGGCGCAACCAGTCGCCCAGGCGGCCCATCAGATCACCGCCCGCCGCTTCACCGGCAGGCCCAGCCCGAGCGGCAGCGTCGCCGCGAAGCCCGAGTCCTGCGCGGCGTACAGCTCGCGCAGGCGCAGGCCGGAGGTGTACGCGTCGCGCTTCAGACGGGCGGTCGCCAGCGGCAGCTCGTCGGGCTCCTCGACCGTCACGGTGACCACACCGGTGAAGCGCGCGATGCCGTGGCCCGCCGTGCGGGCGTGGTCCTGGTCCTGGGTGTCGACCAGCGCCTTGCGCTCGTCCAGGGACTCGATCCGCCCGCCCCGCGCGCGGACGCGGCGCTTGACGTCGGCCCTGGTGCGTTCGCGGCTCAGCGTGGCGCGGGCGGTGCGGGCGCCGAGGCACTCGTAGGTGAGCGAGACGCTCCGCCGGGCATCGCTGGAAGGGCTCATCAGCGGGGTGAGCACGCTCGCGTACACCCGGCCCTCGGGCCAGCCGTGGACCTCGAAGCTCGCCGACACGCCACTGTCGTGCCGGTAGCGGCTCCAGTGCTGCTCGGCCGCGGCGGGGCCGGCGGCCGTCTCCTCCACACCCGCCGGTGCGCCGGTCCACCCCGGTGCGGAGGCGTCCGCCGCGTGGGCGGCGAGCACGGGCACCTCACCCGGGTCGTATGCGGTGCGGATCACCTCGGCGATCTGGCCGACGGTCAGCGTGGCGACGACCTGGAGGTCGGCGGCGGCGATCGCGCCCTGCATCGCGAGCAGCTCGCGCACCAGGACGGCCGTTGCCCCGAGGGTGCCGCCGCCGGAGCTCCTGATGTCCTGGCGGACCCGGGACGCGGCCAGGGTGACGGTCAGATAGGTACGGCGGGTGGACGCGGCGGGCGCCGCCTCGGCGGCCAGGCCGGTCACCAGTTCGTGGGCTGCGGCCGGTGCGCCCTGGTCGAGGTGGCCGGTCGTCCACGCCATCAGCGCGGTGCCGTCCTCGGGAGCGGACCGGTCGGTGACCGAGATCCGTACGATCGGCCCGCCCTCGACGCAGTGCCCCCTGAGGAAGCCGCCCCAGGCGGCGATCCGGGAGTTGACCCGGGCGGTGTCGGCGAGCGCGATCCCCGGGTAGCGCACCTCCATGACCGCCGAGTAGTGGCCCTGCAACGGGTCGTGGACGACGCCGATCTCACGGCCGGCCCCGGTGGGCACCTTCAGGAGCTCCAGGCGGGCCAGCACGCCGGGCAGGTCCGTGCACCGCGCACCGTCGGATCGCCGGGGCGCGAACGCGCCGCTGAAGAACATCGTCTGCCTCCTGGCGACAGCGATCTGGAACCGGACCGCGAGGACGAGCCACTCCGCCGCGGTCAGGCCGTACACCCGCAGATAGACCGCGGCGAGCAGCAGCAGCGCGACGGGCACGGCGACGATCTCGCCCGCCCACGCGTGGCTGTAGACCGGCAGCATCGCGACCAGGCCCGCGCCGGCGACCGTCACCAGGCCGCTCAGGCTCAGCTCGCCCAGGTACGGGCTGCGCTCGCGCTGCCAGCCGCCGTACGTCGACGGCTCCTCGGGGGACGTCACGGCCCCTCACCTCCTGGTGGCGGATCGGCCGGCAGGGGCGGGGCCGGTGCCGGGGTCGGGTGGGTGGCGGCCGCCGGGACGTCCGTCGGGACGTTCGTCGGGCCGGGCTGTGGGGGAGCCGGTGGCGCGGGGGCCGCGCCCGCCGCGCGCGCCAGGGGCGGTCGCGGCGTGGCGGCAGCCGCAAGGGGCGGGGCAGCGGCCGTGCCGGAGTGTGCGGACGAAGACCGGGCGGTGGGGGCCGGACGGGGTGCGGGAGCGGCTGCCGCCCCTGCGGTGCCCGGTGGCCCGGCGGGCGCGGAGGCCTCACCGGAACGGCTGGGCGGGAGGTTGACGGATCCGCCCATGTCGCGCCCGGAGCTGAGTCCGGCGTGCGCGGCCATCGTGTCCAGACCGCCGGAGGCCAGTTCGGTGGCCGCCTTCACGCCCTGGGCGGCCATCAGCCCGGCCATCACCGCGCGGCCCGCCGAGGAGCGTCGGCCGTCGTCCGCCCTGCGCCGGTCGGCGTCGTCCGACTCCACAGCCCTGGCCAGCGCCGGCCCCGGCGGTGCCGCGCCGCTCCCGGAGGGAACCCCGCCGCCGCGGCCCCAGACCGCCGAGGCCGCGGTGACGCCGACCGCGCCGATGATGCCGCTCGCGACCGACCCGCCGCTGTTGCCGCCGCCGGACCACGGCATGAAGCGGCCGGCGATGGGCCAGGCGACGGCGCCGACGCCGACGACGAGCAGGCCGCCGACGACGCCGGTGACGGTCGTGGCCGCGCCGACCATGCCCTGCCCGATCAGCAGGGTGAGCACGACGACCGGCTTGATCATCGCGATCGAGTACACCGCCCGGCGGGCCGTCGGCGCCCACTGCCGCGTGAACTCGCTGATCGCCCCGGCCGCCGATACGGGAAAGCTGACGACCAGGAGGTCGAGGGCGTCGTGCCGGAAGACGAACTCCAGCCACATCAACCCGGCGACCAGCGATCCGACGACGCCCAGCACCAGCAGCCAGCCGACCTCCGAGACGGCGTCCATGCCCGCGAACAGGCCGGTGACGCGGCTGACGAACTGGTCGGTGGTCAGGCCGGAGGCACGGATCATCCAGTCGGAGACGTCGTCGGCGGCCCAGACCAGGGTCTGGGTGACGGTGTACACGGCCGCGCAGCTCAGTGCCCACTCGACCAGGCCGGTGACCGCCGTGGCGATCCCCTTGCCCTCCTGCGAGACGCAGGTGCGGGTGACCTCCACGCACAGCAGGACGACCGCGATGATCGCGGACAACTGGAGCATCAGGGCGAGGGTGTCCGAGATGCCGTCAGCGTCCAGGTCGACGACGGACCCCTCCAGGACCGCCTTGGCCATCTCCCCTAGCACCCACTTCGCCGCGCTGGCGAAGGTGTGGGCGAGCCGGCTGGTGCCCTCGTCGGCGATCGCGGCGCCGGGGTTCTTCAGGGCGGCGGCGAGGCTGTGCTTGGCGCTGACCATGCAGTGGGTGCTGTTGGTGTGCTGCTGGCACCACGCAGCCATCTCCTTGTCGGCGTTCTCGCAGTAGACCTCCATCCCGGGCAGGGGCAGGAGATCGGCGTCGCAGTACTTGTGCTTGAAGGTGGCGTACACGCAGGTGCTGAGCGGGTCGTCCCTCAGCCCGAGAGCCCGGCAGCCGTCCTCGTCGAGCGGTACACAGCCACCGCGCGCGTCCATCTGTTCGGCCGGGGGCTTCGGTTGCAGACCGGTGGCGGTCAGCTTCTCGGGCTGCCCGACGGGCCGGGTGTGCGCGGGGCAGGGTGTTCCGGCGGCGGCGCCCGGAACGGGAAGCGGCGGGGGCGCGGCGGCGAACGCGGTGGCGGGCCCGGCCAGCGCGGCCAGGACGAGCACCAGGACCAGCGCCGCGCGCCGCACGCCGCTAGTGCTGGTAGGCAACGGGCCTCCAGCCGGCCGCGTCGGCCTGCGCGGTACCCGGATCCTCGACGACCGGGGATTGCGTGACCTTCTTCTCGGTCAGGTGCCAGTCTCCTCCGTCCCACACCACCGGGGCGGCGATGGCGAAGACGCCGGTGCCGTGCTGGATGCCGCCGACCGTGGGGGTCTGGGTAGTCAGCAGCCACACGTCGACGGCGTCCGCACTCACAGCAGTGGCCTGGTAGGCGCGGACTTGGAGGGCGATGAAGTCCGAGCCGGTGCTGCCCCCGGCCGCGGGAAGACCGAGCAGGCGCCGCCAGTCCCGGGCGTCCGCGATCGCCAGCGAGGTCAGTTTGAAGAAGTTCTCGTCGTCCTTGCCGGCCATCACCCTCATCTGCCCGGGCACCGCGTCGGGGCTCAGCAGGTCGCGGGCCTCGGTGTAGTGGGCGGCCGCGGACACGGCACCGGCCAGGGTGTGGGGGTAGCCGACCGGAATGCCCTTCTCGACTCGGGCGGGCGCGGGCAGCGGCACAGCCTGCACCACCGTGGACGGGCTCGCGGACGGCGGTACGGCGGCGGCCGAAGCAGCGGCGGGGCCAGCGGCGGCGGCGCCGGCCCGCGGCCCGGGTTCGGCCTGCCAGATCAGGACCGCGACCGCGCCCGCGGCGGCGGCCGCCGCCAAGGCAGCCCCGGTGACCAGCGTGCGCAGGGCCCGGCGCCGGCGGAGCTCGACGGAGTCCATCCCGTCAGCCCTTCAGGCTCGCGCCGAGGGCGACGATCGGCCAGGCCAGGCCGATGATCACGGCGGCGCGGAAGCACTTCGGCATGCCGGCCTTGCCCCGGGCGCTGACATCCGGCTTGTCCGAGATGCTGCCGAAGGAGTCCATGGCGGCGCACGCGCACAGTGCCGCGACCACGAGAGCCAGGCAGCCGCCCATCGTCCAGTTGACGATCGTGGTCAGCGCGCTGCCGACCTCTCCGCCCGGCACCTCGGGCTTGAAGTTCTTCCCGACGTCGTAGAACGACCCGCTCGGGGCGCTGGTGGGGTCATTGAACGGCAAGGTGGTCAGCCGGGCTGCCAGCAGCGACATAGAGGTCGTCATGCGAGGGATCCTCCGAAGTGGCGGCCGTCCCGGCCGGGGCCCGCAGCGGGCCCCGGGACCTCTCGGCCGTGGTGATCAGGGTGTCGGCCAGCCCGGTGCCGGCCGCCTCGAACCGGCGGCTGAGCCGGTCGGTCCGCAGGGCGTGCGCCCGCCAGGTGGGGCAGTGCGGCACCCGTACCACCGCGCCGACCCGGGGCGCGAGCATGGTGGCGACCGCCCTGCACTGCCGCGGCATCCCACCGGCCATGCCGACCAGCACCAGCACGCACCGCTGAAGCGGCAGACAGACGCTCTCGGCGGCGGCGATCGCGACGGCGGCCGCCTCCAGGCCCTCTCTCGACGTCGGCGCGCAGATCACCGGCACGGCCCCTTCCAGCAGCATCCACTGGGCGGTGCGCGAGTGGACCCCGGTGTCACCGAGGTCGTCCGCGACGGTCAGCGCCGTGTCCGCCACGCTCACCTGCCAGCCGCCGATCCCTGCCAGAGCCGGCCACGCCGACGGCGCCGAGGGCAGGGTGAGCGGCGGTTGCGACCAGGGCCTGCGGTCGGTGAGCACCTGGACCCGGCCGTCGAGGCAGGACGAGGCGGCGGCGCGGACCTGACCGGCGCTCAGGGGCCGGTCGGCGGGTACGGAGGCGAGCCCGGTGCCGCCGGCCAGCGGCCAGCGGCGCCACGGCGACGACGCGGTCGACGCGCTGTCGAGCACCACCGTCGAAGCGAGCCGGGCCAGTCCGGCCGCGGCGAGCAGGGCCACGGTGCTCCGGCCGCTGCCGGCCGCCGCCCCCAGCACCGGGACGATCAGCCGGGCGCCCGCGTGCAGCCCGGCCACGGGCGCGGACCTGCCCACCGATGTTCACTCCCTCCCACCTGACCGGTGTTCAGCGATGCCACTTCATGGGCCATCGCTGGTCGTAGCCGCACTGTCTAGCACAGTGACGACCGGCCCTGTTTACACTCGGCGATCGACTTGGAGCGGATCGTGACCAGGGGTGTGCCGGTGCCGTACGACACCACCGACTTCGGGGGCGGGGCCGGCATGCGGCCCTGTCCTCGCTGCCTCGACGGCCGGCCGGAGGTGATGCCGGCCGTCGAGGCAGCGGCCCACCTGCGGCGTCTTTCGTCCGCATGCCCTCGTGTCCGGCCGCTCCGGGCGCCTGCCCGGTCGGCAGGTCGGCGGCTCCGGCGGTGCGGCAGGCGGTACCCGGATAGTCACCTCGCCACCGGCCGAGCCTGTCTGTCCGGCCGGTCCGTATCTGACACGCCGACGGGTGCCACACGATCGGGGGACCTGGACCATGCCCAAACGGACGATCCTGCTGGCGGGCGGCGCGGTCGCCGCACCCGCCGGACTGCTCGCCCTGGTGCTGCTGGCGGCCGCCACCGACGTCCCCGTCGCGGCGAGCGCCCCGGGGCACGGACCGTACGGCAGCGCGCTTCGGCCGGGCAGCGTCCCGGCGCCGTACGTTCCGATGATCGAGCGCGCCGCCGGGGCCTGCGACCAGGGCCTGACCTCCCCCCGGCTCGCCGCCCAGCTCCACCGGGAGAGCGGGTTCGACCCCAACGCCCAGAGCCCGGCGGGCGCCCAGGGCATCGCCCAGTTCGTTCCGGACACCTGGCGCGCCTGGGGCCGGGACGTCGACGGCGACGGGGTGAGCAGTCCGTTCGAGCCGGCCGACGCGATCGACGCCCAGGGCCGGATGATGTGCTCGCTGATCCGCCAGGCCCGCGACTCCGGCCTCGCCGCCGACCCGTGGCAGCTCGCGCTCGCGGGCTACAACGCGGGCTGGCACGCCGTCGAAGCCGCGCACGGCATCCCGCCCTACCCGGAAACCCAGCGGTACGTCGCCGCCATCGTCGGCGCGCTCCCGGACTTCACCGCCCCCTCGCCCGCCGGGCCGCCGGCCGACGCCGCCCTCCCACCGGGGTGGGACGTCCCGGCCGGCACCCACCCGCAGGCTGCCGCCGCCATCCGTTGGGCCCTGGCCCAACGCGGAGGCTGGTACCAGTACGGCGGCGACTGTACCGACCCACTGGGCGCCACCCCGTCCCACCGGTGCGACTGCTCCAGCCTCGTCCAGCAGGCCTACGCCCACGCCGGGATCCGGCTGAGCCGCACCACCTTCACCCAGGTCGAGGAGGGGCAACCGGTCGACCCCGGAAGCATCCAGCCCGGCGACCTCGTCTTCACCAACGGAACGGACGGCGGTCCGGGCCGCCCCGGCCATGTCGCCCTCTACATCGGCGACGGCCGTCTCCTGGAGGCCCCTCGTACCGGCCTCCGGATCCGGACGGGCAGCTACCAGATCTGGAGGGCAGCCGGCGGCGGCCCCAACCAGGTCGTCGCCGTCCGCCGGATCGTCACCTGATCCCCCGTCCGGGTGACCGGATCCGTCCACAACACCCGGTTTATCCACAAGAACCCGCACCACCGGCCTCCTGGGCCGGCCGGATCGGCCACCCTGACCGCCACGACAACGACCGACGAAGGAACTCACTGTGACGACCGCCTGGTTCGACCGCATCGCCGTCCGCCTCGCCGAGCCCGACATCCAGGGCCCGCTCTCGGCGGCCTGGTCCCTCGCCCACCAGACCGGGTACTGGGCCCTGGCCGTCACCACCGACACCGGCGGCGACACCCTGGCCGCCTGCGGCGCCCACAACCACGCCATCGAGCTCCGCGGCTTCCTGCCCGAGCCCGACGACGGCGACGACCCCGAAACCGACCTCACCTTCGCCGACGGCCGTCGGCTCGCCGAATTCCTGGAGCAGGCGGAGCTTCGGCTTTCGGCAGCGGCCGCCACCGCGGCGACGCCGGACGAGGCCTACACCGCCCTGGTTGCCGTCCGCCTCCTCGGGCACACCGCCGCCGCGGTGCGCACCACGCTCCGCCCGGCGGAGACCGCTCGGTGAGCGCCGAGTTCGGCGAGTTCGTCGCCCTCGCGGGCAGCTGCCTCACCGACGCCGACCACCTGCCGATCGAGCGGAGCTCGGAACTCTACCGACGGACCGTCGGCCACCAGGTCGCGGACCTGCTGGACCTCCTCCTCGCCGTGGAGACCCGGTACGGCTGGGAACCGGTGGACACCCTGCCCGACCGGGCGCCCACCGGCCCCGGCCCGGCGACGGCACCGGACAGTGCCCGCCGGGCCCGGCTGCACGTGGCCCTGGCCGAAGCCGCCCGACAGCTCAGAGCCGCCTACGGCAAGCCGCCGGCCCTCACACCCCTCCAGGCGTTCCAGGCCCCCCGGTACGTCCCCCATGCCGTCCAGGCCCTGCGCACCGGCCTGGACCTGCTCGCCACCCACACCGATCCCGACGGCCGACCCCTCACCCGGCACGGGCTCGCCCTGGAGAGCACGCAGCTGCGCACCGCCGTCCTGGTCAGGGTCCTCGCTCTCACCGGAACGGTCGCGGACCTGGTGGGCCGCCTTGGTTCGGCCACGTCCAGCGCGTCCTTCACCGAGCGCATCGGTGCCCTTGGCCGGGTCGTCGACCAGCTGGGAGTGGTGCAGCAGGAGGTCCGGGCGCTCGCCGCCGACCCGGACGTCCGGCTCGGCGCCGTGGCGCTCGACACCGTACGGCCCCGCGCGCTGCTGCAGCCCGACCCGCCCCGTACCGTGGAGACCCCCGCACAGCTCGGCACCGGCGCCGCCGCCTCGGCCGACCGGCTCGCGGACATCAGCTGGCGCGCCGTACAGGCGGGCGACGACTCCCACGCGCACACCGCCTCCGCCATGGGCACAGCAGCCTCCAACGCCTTCGCCGTCTACCAGCTGACCCGGTTGCTGTTCACCCACGCCGCCACCCATGCTCCCGCCACCGTGTCCGCCCACCTCGCGTCCGTCCACGCCGCCGACACCGCCTGGGAAGCAGCCGAGCACGCCTGGCGCCGCGTACGCGCCTGCTGGTTCCCCCTGCGCTCCGCTCCCGACAACACCCTCTCCGCCGTCACCGCGGAGTCGCACGCCCTGGTCGACCGGGTGGGCCGGCTCCTCTACGCCGACCCGGCCTGGCGGCTGTCCCACGGCCACGGGGGACCCACCCGTCGGGCCTGCGACATCGCCGCGTCCCTGCCGGTGTGGTGCGACGCCCTCCGCCAGGTCTCCGCCCGCCTCCAGCACCTCGCCGAGGACCACGCCGTCCTCGCCGAACGCCTCGCCGACACCCGGCGGCTGATGATGCGAGCCTCCGGCCCCGGGCACAACCGACTGCCGGCCCGGCCGCTGCCCGCCGATCGACGCGCTGAGCTCGCCGAGGAGTACCGGTCCGCCGGCCGGGCGAGCGCGGCCGCCGAGACGGCCCTCGCCACCGTGGTCTCGGCGCTCGGAGCCGACCTCGCCGCCCAGCACCTCCAGCACCGGCTCGCCTCTGCTCCCGACCGTCAGGCCGCCGACCGCATGACCCTCAGACGCTCCGCGGCCCGGCTCGCCGCTACCGGGCAGAACCCGCAGCCGACCCGGCGTCCAAGGCGGAGCGGCCTGGGCCTGTGAACTATGGACCCGCCGGGCAGAGTCCAAGAAAGCAACGTGGTCCGATACGGGCGACGATTCCTACGCCGTGCCTCCGTGCCAGTCGGCGCCGACACCTGAAGCACCGGAAAGCGCTGTGCCGTCGCCGACGACCCGATCCTCAGTCGGCTGCTCGCGGTCGGGCGGTGGGTCGATGTCGTATGTCCGCAGGACCAGGCAGTGGCGGTATGTGGCGACGACTTCGGCGACGGCGGCGAGGTCGGCGGCACCGCGGAGCTGAAGGTCGTCCTGCGTCAGCCTCTCCGCCCCGGGGCGTGGCCGACGCCGTCACCGGCGAACCCGTCTCCTATGCCCATGCCTGATGCCAGCCCGTACGATGCTGTCGAAGGTTCAGAGCCGGCTCGCCGGGGCGCAGCTGGGAGAGATCGTCTCTGGGGCGTTGGTCCCGTACACGTGGGGCTCCGGATTCGAACTGAATGGATTGGCGCACTCTGCGCCCAATCGCCGCAGGTCAGGAAGTGTCGGCCCCGCGCTCGCGGGGATAGCTCCCGCGTGCGCCGCCGAGCGACGGTGCTGCGGCAGTCGGCCCCGCGCTCGCGGGGATAGCTCCACCCGCAGCCGGCGGGCGAGGGCCACGCCGTCGTCGGCCCCGCGCTCGCGGGGATAGCTCCAGGATCGCATCGGCCCAGGTGCCCCCGATCACGTCGGCCCCGCGCTCGCGGGGATAGCTCCAAGGAGCAGCTCGCCGCACTCCGGACCCGCCCGTCGGCCCCGCGCTCGCGGGGATAGCTCCCGCGGCGGGTTCGTCACCGAGTTCTCCCAGCCGTCGGCCCCGCGCTCGCGGGGATAGCTCCAGGGCGGCCTGAGCGTGCGCGACGTCCGGCGCGTCGGCCCCGCGCTCGCGGGGATAGCTCCCGGGCCTTCGAGTCGACCGCCACCGCGGCGACGTCGGCCCCGCGCTCGCGGGGATAGCTCCGGGGGCGGCTCCTCGATCACGGTCACCGTCCCGGTCGGCCCCGCGCTCGCGGGGATAGCTCCTCCACCTGCTGGACGCTACCCACGCCCGGCGCGTCGGCCCCGCGCTCGCGGGGATAGCTCCCCCGCGAGACGAGGGCGCCGATGATGGATCGGGTCGGCCCCGCGCTCGCGGGGATAGCTCCCTGGTCGCAGGCAGGGAGTTGGCCAAGTCCACGTCGGCCCCGCGCTCGCGGGCATAGCTCGCAGCTCTGGTACGGGCAGGCCCTGCGCGAGGTGTCGGCCCCGCGCTCGCGAGGATAGCTCCTTCGTCGGGCTGACGAAGCTCGCCGGGAACCTGTCGGCCCCGCGCTCGCGGGGATAGCTCCTACATGTACGCCGAGCCGGACCGCGGGCTCTTGTCGGCCCCGCGCTCGCGGGGATAGCTCCTCGACGCCGGCCGCCATCGTCCAGGCCCTCGCGTCGGCCCCGCGCACGCGGGGATAGCTCCAGGCTTGACCGGCGAACACCGAGCCGATACTGGTCGGCCCCGCGTACGCGGGGATAGCTCCTGCCACTGCAAGCTCACCTACTGTCGGCAACGGTTGAAGCCGGGGGAGGGCCGTGGGGCGGCGCTCCGTGCTTCAGGAGGGCCGGTGAGATCGACGCTGTCCAAAGGATTCACGTGCAGTGGGTCGCCGGGCACCGCCGGACGGGTGTCCCGGCAGCGAGTTCGCGCAATCACCGGGTGTTCGGTTTTAACGCTTCGCAGCAACGGCATCCGGAGTACCGTCCTGATGGACGAGGTCAGAACGGAGTACACCAGCATGCCCTTGAACAGCGAGCACATCGGCGCCCGCGTGCGGATCGCCCGAAACGCGGCTGGACTGACCCAAGTTGAGCTGGCCGGTTTCCTGGGCCGGGCCGAGTCCTGGATGGCAAACGTCGAGAGCGGTCGGCAGCCGCTCGACCGGTACAGCGTGATCACTGCGATCGCCGACCGTTGCGATGTCGACGTCGTCTGGCTCCTCGGCCAGCCGTACCGCCTCCAGAGGGCCGGGGGAAGCCTTGCGCACGCCCACGTCCCCGCGGTCCGGACCGGTATCCGCCGTGCCAGCCTGATCCTCTCGGGACACCCAGGGCTCGCCCCGCAGGGGGCACCGGTTGAGCTGGACAGGCTGCGTGGGCAATCCCGCCGTGCCAACGCAGCCCGCCAGGCAGCGAACCTGCCCGGAGTCGCCACCCTGCTTCCGCCACTGATCGAAGATCTGAACACGGCGGTGCTCACCCTTACCGGCCACCAGCGGGACGAAGCTCTGAGGCTGTTGGTTGACGCCGCCAGGACGGCTCGGATGTGCCTGAACCAACTCGGCTACCCTGATTTGGCATGGTCGGCGGCCGAGGTGGCGGCCAGTGCCGCGGCAGCGGTCGACGACCCGCTCATGCGTGCCGCCGTCGCATGGGACAGGTGTGGTGCGTTGCTGCACCAGGCCTCGAACCGGGAGACCATCGCCGTGGCGGAGGCCGCGCTGCGGGACCTGGAGCCCTACGCCACCGGAGGCGCGACTACCCGAGCAGCGATGTCCTTGCGCGGTGCCCTGCACTTGAGGTGTTCGATCGCCCATGCCCGCGCAGGGCAGAAGGACGATGCCTGGGCCCGGATCAGTGCCGCGCTGGAGGACGCCGACCAGCTTGGCGACGGCTGGTACGACCTGGCGAACCACACCGTGTTCGGGCGTGGCGTCGTGGCCGTACATGCGGCGGAAGCCGGAGTGGAAGTGGACGAGCCGGACCGTGGCCTCAGGCGCGTTCCGGAGGTGGACATTCACGAGGTTCCGTCGAAGGAGCGCCGGACGCACTATGCGATCGACGAGGCGCGAGCGATGCACCGGATGGGTAGAAGCTCGGCCGCGGTGGTCAAGTTGAGGGAAGCCGCGACGGCAGCACCGCACTACGTGTACGCCGACCCCATGAGCCGCGCACTGGTCACTGAGCTCGTCCAGATCGGAGTGCCCTCCCAGGCCGCTGCCCTCTCAGGGCTCATCCGGAACATGGAACTTGTTCAGTAACTCAACTGAAATATCGAACAGTTGACGCCCCCTAAGTTTTCTAGGGGGCGGGCCAAGGCCGGGCTGTCACTCTCGGAAGGTCACCAGCAGTGCATGTGTGATCACCGTGGGAGAGGCTGGCATGGAGCTGATCAACACCCGCCGACCGGAGGACGCCGCCACGGCCTACTCGGCCCTGAGCTGGCCGCTGTCCGTCGGACACCGACACCGGCCCAGGCAGGGCTGTACCTGCGGCGATCCGAGCTGCCCGACCCCAGGCGCCCACCCGCGTCCGAAGGGTCCGGTGTTCTCCGACCCGGAGCTCGTCATCTCCGAGTTGGAGGAGTCGCCCGGTGCCGGCCTCATCGCCTGGACCACCAGGTTCGATGCCCTGCTCCTCCCGCGAACCATCGGCATGGCCGCGATGGTCGTCTTGGAAAAGGTCGCTCAGGTCCCGTGCATCGTGACCGTCGAGTCGGTGATCCTTCTGGTTCTCCCGGCCACCGGCCGGTACGCGAGCGCATCCTGTGACGACCTCGAAGTCCGCTCCGGTCCCGGCGACTGGATCGCCGTTCCGCCTTCGCACGGCACCCGCTGGGACACCCCGCCGTGGGTGCCTCAGACGAACACGCCGGCTGTCCTGTTGCACGGTGCCGATGTCGGCCGCCGCCTTGAGGGAAGCTCCTCCGGCTCGGCCACTGGGACGGCGGTGTGAGCACCATCGCCAGCCTTGAATTCGTCGCCGAACGGGAACGGATCGGTGATCTCCGCCGCTGGGCGAGGACGGCGCTGCCGACGCTCGGCCTGGACGGCCGGCAGCAGGAGGCGGTGTCGGACGATCTGCAGCTCGTGCTGAGCGAACTCGGGACGAACGCCGTCGTGCACGGCTGTGGCGGCGAGCGGCCGGACGTGATGCTGACCGCCCGCCTGCGGTACGACGCGGGTGTGCTGCGGGTGTCCGTGACCGACCCGGGGCTCGGCCGGCCCGAGTACCGGTCGGCCGGCGACGAGGCGACCTGCGGCCGCGGGCTGATGCTTGTCACGGCGGTCGTGTCCGGGTTCGGCGTCGAAGAGTTCCCCGAGGGCGGCAAGGAGATCTGGGCCGAGATCGGGCTTCCCGAGCAGGCGCGTCCGGCGGCCACCGTGGGCGAGCAGGTCCACCCGCGGGTCGCGGCGCCGCGCGCGGACGCGCTCGTGCGGGAGTTCCGGCCTCGGCCCGCCGTGGGCCCGCTGCCCGGGCAGCCGGCGCGCGACCGAATACCGGCGTGACCGGCACCTAGTAGGCCTCCGGTAGCACCTGCCGCCTCCGCACACGCTGCCTGTGCACACCGGTGCCACCGGAGTCCGGAACACCCGTCCCTGGAGCGACACGGCGGCGGGTGGCGGAAGAGCACCGCCCCGCCCGCACGGGGCGCGCACGCTCACCGCCTCCAGGGCCGCTTCCCTCTCCATCCGTCCACTCCGAACCCGAGGACTGCGCCGTGAGCGTCGGAACGCGCACCAAGACGCTGCTCAAGACCATCAGCCCGGCCCGCAGACTGGACATCGCTGCCTCCTACGAGGCCCTGACGCAGGCCTGCGTGGCCACCGGCGACGACCCCGCGAAGGCCGAGCTGGTCAGCGACTGCCCGAACCACCTGTGGTCGCTCGGTTCGCGCTCGCACGCGCTCGCCATCGTGCACCCGGACCTGGACCAGGCCTGGGCACTCGTCAAGGGCGCGCAGTTCCTGCGGCAGCACCGGCTTCCCGTCACCTCCCCCTACTACACCGACGTCCGCCCGGCCGCCGACGGCCGGGCCGTGACCTTCTGGCAGGACCCCGGGAGGCCGAGCGCCGACACGTCCCTGTCCGCGTGGGTGACCGCCCTCGCCCACCGCATCGACCCCGCGTTGGCGCCGTGGCTGAGGGAGCACGACCCGTTCGCCCACCTGCTGGACGGACTGGACGACGCCCCGCTGGACGATGCCGCCCGCCGGTTCCTGCGCGACCACACGGCGCAGCTGCGCGAGGAGTGGGACTACCTGGACTGGCCGACTCCGGACACCGTCGTCCTCGGCGCCCTCGGAATGGTCCCCTGCCACGACGACGGCGTTCACGTCGGGCTTCTGCTGCGCCGGCCGCTGACGCGCGGCCACCGGGAGTGGGACCTGGTCGCGGCCCGCTGGCGCTCCGAACTGCTCACCGGCCCCCG
Source organism: Kitasatospora sp. NPDC048298 (assembly GCF_043201465.1). Lineage (NCBI taxonomy): Bacteria > Bacillati > Actinomycetota > Actinomycetes > Kitasatosporales > Streptomycetaceae > Kitasatospora > Kitasatospora sp. NPDC048298. The sequence goes on along the minus strand of NZ_JBICYZ010000079.1, from coordinate 20,173 downwards.
CGAGGACCACCGGACCTACGCAGACACCTACCTGTCCTACGAACGGGAGGGCCGGCTCCCGGCCCACCCCTACATCGGCGCCTGGTCCGGCTACCAGGTCGTGCGTGACGTCGTCGTCCTCACCGCGGTGATGAACACGGTGTGGCGCGCCCACCTCGACGCCGCCGCCCACCGGCAGGCCGCCCATCGCGTCGCCTGCCTGCGCGGTGCACACCCCGCCCCGTGGAACTGGGGGCCGCGATGACGGCCTCCCACACGAACGCCCGCCCGCTGCCGGAGCTCCACGAGCCCCGGGTCCTGCGGTGCGGCGACCACCTCACGGAGGAGATCACCATGCCCATGACCCCGCCGCAGAGCACCCCGGCCGCCGCCGACCCCCTGGCCGTCGCCGGCTTGGCCGACCTGGACCCTGACGCCCTGACCGACCGCCCCGAGTACCTGGTCACCGGCGCCTGGCTCGCCCCCGCCACCGAGTTGGCCCTGCACCTGCTCGACCGGGCCGACCCCGGCACCCTCGCGGCCGGCTCCCGCACCGCCCCCGGCCACACCCTGCTCCTGCTCGCCGCGCCCCGCGACGGCCACCCGGCGATCCACCTGCGCCTGCCCGACGGCACCACTCCCGACGGCACCACTTCCGCCGGGCCCTGGCCCGCCGACCGCACCACCGCCCTCGTTCCGCTCGTCGGCACCCTGGACCTCGCCCTCTACCGCGACCGGGACGACATCGACCATGACGACCCCCAGTACCTGCGCACCCTGGACCCCGGCCAGGTCTGCCTCCTGCACGCCGGTGCCACGACCCGGCTCACGGGCTCCCCGGACAGCGCGCAGCTCGTCGCGTCCGATGCTTCGGCCTCCACCCCGGTCCCGGGCACCGCGCCGCTGACCCCGGACGAGTACCGGGCCGCCGTCGCCGACGCCCACGCGCGCCTCACCGGCCCCCGCCCGAGCGGTGCGGCCCGGGCCGCCGCACCCCGACTGGAGGACATCCCCGACCTGCGCGCCGCCGGCCTGCCGCGGATCCACGCCGAGTCCGACGTCCTCCACTGCCTCGCCGCCGACCGCGCCCTCCTGTCCTACCTGGTCACCACCACCGTCCTCGCCCCCGAGCGGTACGAGGCCTCCCGCACCACCCTGCTGCTGGACCGTCTCGTCCTGTCCACGGCCGACGACCTCGGGTACGAGATCCGCCTTAACACCAACCCCCGCCCCGGCAACCAGCTGCTCCCGCACGACCACGCCTACCCGTTCGCCGCCCGCGTCCTGACCGGTGGCTACCTCCACACCGTCTACCTGCGCACCGACGGCCGGATCGACGGCCGGACCGCCGACCGCGCCGACGGCCCGTTCACGTCCGGCGACCTGCGCCCGGCCGTCACCACCACCGAACTCCCCGGCAGCAGCTACACCCTGGCACCCACGCTCGTGCACCGGGCCGTCATGCTGCCCGGCACGACCACCCTCATGCTGCGCGGCCCCTACCGCTCCGCCGCCCACGCCGCCTCCGACCTGATCCCGCCGGTCTCCGCCTGGCCCCCACCAGTCGGCGGCGAGGCGCCGACGCACTCGCGCCGGATGACCGACGCCGAGCACCACGCGCTCTACCGGAGCCTCGCCGCCGCAGGCGTGATCGACCCCGTGCCCGAGCGCCGGTGAAGCAGCACCCGGCCCCAGGATCCCGGCGCTCCGGTGCCCCGACGCCGCCGGGAACCCGGCCGAACCGGCCCCGGCGCCCGCCCGGACTTGGCAAGCTGGGGCGGCCCACTTCGGCACCCTAGGCAAGGAGCGCCCCGTGCAGACTGTCCTGACGACCGATCACCCAGCCTGGCAGGAGAACACCACCACCGGCCACCGGCAGCGCCCCCTGCGCACCGCCGACGGCCGCTGGGTGGCCACCCTCACCCCCGACGGCCTCGACCTGGCCTGCGTGGACGGCACGGAGGACACCAAGCCCGCCCTCGTCACCACCGACCCGACGTCGCTGCCCGGCACCGTCCCGCCCGTCCTCCTCGCCGGCCTGCGCGGTCTCGGGCCGAGCGTGCGGGTGGCCAACCCGTGGCTGTGGGACGCGATCACCACCGCGGTCCTGCGCCAGGTCGTCCGCGCCGACCAGGCCCGCCGCCTCTACCGCGGCTGGTGCGCGGCCCACGGCACCGAGCTGCCCGTCCCCGGCAACGGCCCCGACAACGGCCCCGCCTCTGGCCACGACCACGGCCCCGCTCCCGACCGCACCCTGCACACCGCGCCGACGCCGGAGACCGTCCTCACACTGACCGACGAGCAGTTCGCCGCTGTCGGCACCACGTTCCACCGCACCGCACTGCGCGCGGCCGCGAACGCGTACCTGGAGCAACGCGCCCGCTGGGAGCGGCTGGACGCCCCGGCCCTGGCCGCCGAGCTCGTCGGCGTGCCGCGGATCGGGCCCTGGACGGCGGCCGCCGCGGCCGCCGACTTCACCGGCGACTTCTCCGTCTACCCGCACGCCGACCTCGCGGTCCGCACCTGGGCCGCCCGCATCGCCCCCGACCACCCCTGGCCCGCCGCCGACAAGCCGAAGAAGACCGAGGCCCTGTTCGGCGCGCACTGGCACCACCTGGCCGGCGACGAACCGCGCCACCTGCACACCCTCACCCTGTCGACACTCACCTGGGGGGCCCATGCCCGCACCGATCAGCTCGGAGGAACAGACCCGCACCGCCCATGACCTGGTCGCCGGCGCCGACCCGGACCGCGCCCTCGACTGCCTGTTCGTCAACGCCCCGCTGCGCGACTATGGCCTGCGCCCGCGCGTCAACGACTACACCCTGCCGGTCCTCGGCATGGCCTACATCGCCACCCACGCCGCCGCGCACGGCTTCAACGTCGGCATCCTGGACGCCGAGGCCCACGGACTCGGCATCCGGCGCACCGCCGACGTCGTCAACGCGCTGCGGCCGCGCTGGGCCGCCTTCAACCTCCTCGCCCCCACCTACGAGCTGACGGCACGGATCGCCGCCGCCCTGGACCCGGCGATCGCGCTGATGGCCGGCGGCCACCACGCCAAGGCCGACCCGGGGCGCGTCCTGGCCGATCCGCGCTTCGCCGGCCTGGAGGCCCTGGTGATCGGCGAGGGCGAGATGCGGGTCACCGCCCTGCTCGGGGACGTCCACCGGCGCCGCGAACTGCCGAAGGTGATGTGGCGCGACCGCCTGCTCGGCACCACCGCCTGCGGCATCCCGCGCCCCGGCGACACCGCCCGCTGGCTCGCCCCGGACATCGACGCCCTCGCCGTCGACCGCCGCTTCCTCGCCCAGGACCCGTACCGGGCCGCCGACGGCCGCATCGAGGCCAACCTGGTGTGCTCGCGCGGCTGCCCCTACGAGTGCGGGTTCTGCGGTGCCGCCGCCTCCATGAACCCCGAGGTCAGCATCCGCACCCGCACCCCCGAGAACATCATCGCCGAGATGCACCGGCTCGACGCCGACTTCGGATGCACGGCCTTCCGCGCGGTGGACGACCTCTTCCTCGGCGCCCGCCGCGTCATCCACCCCGCCCTGGACGCCTTCACCGCCGAGCGCGTCGGCGAGAGGTACGTGTGGGACGCCACCGGCCGCATCAACGTCCTCGACCGCGAGAACGACACCGTCCTGGAGCGGCTGCGCGGCAACGGACTGCGCGAGGTCGCGCTGGGGATCGAATCCGGCTCCGCCCGGATCCTGGAGGCGATGGACAAGCGGATCACCCCCGCGATGACGCTCACCGTCGCCCGTCGGCTGCTGGAGAAGGGGATCGGCGTGAAGGGGTACTTCATCCTCGGCTACCCCGGCGAGACCATGGACGACGCCCTCGCCACCCTCGCCCACATCCGCGAGCTCTGGGTCCTGTCCGACCGCCTGCCCGGCACCTTCCGCGCCTCCGCGTTCACCTTCCGCCCCTACCCCGGCTCACCCGTCTTCGCCGACCTCGTCCGGCAGGGCTGGGACCCCGAAGCCCTACAGACCTACCAGGACGTCGACCTCACCGGACACGGAGCCGACGAGGCGATGCGCGGCCGCGACGAATTCAACTTCGCCACCGGCCAGCAGTTCGGCCACGTCCCCCTCACCCGGCTCTACGGATGGCTGGCCGACATCTCCCGCGAACAGCACCACCGCAACACCGCCGCCGCCCGCCAGGCGGTGGGCGCATGAGCGGACTGCTGCTCACCGTGGACGGGCCCAGCGGCCTGGGCAAGTCCACCGCCGTCGCCGCCACCGCCCGCGCCCTGCGAGCGGCCGGACACACCGTCCACACCGCCACCGGGCCCTCCACCACCCCCTACGGCCAGGCCGTGCGCGTGGCCGCCGCGACGATGCGAGGCCGCGCCCTCGCCCTGGCCGTCGCCGCCGACCGCCTCCACCAGCTCGACACCGACATCCGCCCCCGCCGCGCCGCCGGCACCACCGTGCTGCTGGACCGCTACCTGCCCTCCACCCTCGTCCTCCAGCGCGCCGACGGCGTCGACACCGACTTCCTCCTCGCCGTCAACGAGGGCACGGACGTCCCCGACCTCGCCGTACTCCTCACCGCCGACCCCGACACCGTGCAGCGCCGCCTCGCCCACCGCGGCACCCGGCACCGCTTCGAACTCGACGCCGCCGCCACCGCCCGCGAACTGCGGCTCTACCAAGAGGCCGTCCCCGTACTCGAACGGCTCGGCTACCGGCTCCACACCGTGGACACCACCCACCTCACCCCCGAGCAGACCGCACAGGCCATCCTGGAACATGTCCCACCCCGGACGATCAACACCAAAATGCCGTACGGGAGTTAGAGAGAACATGAGCACCAGCGACACGAGTCCCACCCCGCATCCCGTCGTGGACGTCCACGTCATCCTGCGCACCCCGGACGGCAAGGTCCTGCTGTCCCAGCGCGGCGGCCCCTACGGCTACGGCCAGTGGCACGCCCCCAGCGGCAAACTCGACCCCGGCGAGAAGCCTGCCCACGGCGCCGCCCGCGAACTGGAGGAGGAGACCGGGATCACCGTCGACCCGGCCCACCTCCACCTCGCCTACACCGTCCTGCACCGCCAGGACCCGGCGATCCTGCGCCTGGGGCTGTTCTACCTCGCCACCGAGTGGGAAGGGGAGCCGGTCAACCGCGAACCCGCCAAGTGCCTGGACCTGCGCTGGTTCACCGAGGACGACCTGCCCGACGACCTGATCCCCTACCCCGCCGCCGGCATCCGCGGCGCCCTCACCGACCCCGGCGGCCTGGCCCACCACGGCTGGCCGCCTGCGTGACGGGCCCGGCCCACCCGGCTCACCCTCCGGCCCCGTGCCGCCCCCCAGGAGCGCCAGGGCGTTCAGAGGGTGAGGCGGGGCTCTCGACGATGGTCGGGTCGAGGTCGAACTCCGAGCCGTCGCGCGCGGCGACGTCGGTCGTCTCGGTCTGCGGCACGACGAGTGTCTGAGGCGCCATGCTGATCCCCTCCTGGGGGGGCGGTTCTCTCGGGTCGCCTGGCCCGGTTCAGGGCCAGGAGATCGTGATGCGGGTGTGTCGCTTGTCGATGACGCGGCCCTCACCTAGCCGGTCGTCCGGCGTGGTGGCCGGGTGGACGGTGAACTGCGGGCCGGGGCCCGAGCGGTGGGCGTGGTCCCAAGTGTGGATCTGTTCGGCCAGCTGGGCGGCCAGCTTCGCGCCGTCCGGCCCGTAGCCGTGCGCGCCGAACTCGAACATCGGGTCCTCGCTCACCTTGCGCAGCGCCAGGTAGGCCAGGCTCGACCCGTCGGTCATGGCCGGGCAGGAGATGCGGTTCTGCGGCGCGACGAGCCCGGTGTCCAGCTTCGGGTCGACGGACATCATGCAGAAGCCGGGCAGTGCGGTGGCCAGCCGCAGGTGCAGCGAGTCGAACGGCTCCATCCGTCCGACCGTCACCCCGGTCCACTCCTCGGTGCGGTCGGTGTCCAGCGCCCCGGTGAGCAGGCCGGCGTCGGCCGGCGGCTCCTCGTCGAAGCGTAGCCCGACCTCCTCGCCGCGCAGGAGCAGCAGCTGCTCCTCGTGTGCGCCGGCGCCCTGCATCCGCACGAAGCCGCACACCTCGGCGGACACGCTCACCAGCCGGTCGGCCTCGCGGCGCAGGGTGATCGAGCGGGAGACGCCGCGCATCCGCAGCGGCACGGTGACGGTGCCGCGCTCGGTGAGCTGCTCCACCCAGGCCGGCGGGATGTCCCAGGCCCCGACGGTGACCAGGATCCGGTCGAAGGGGGCGCGGTCGGCGCAGCCCACCTCGCCGTCGCCGAGGACGACGTTCACGCGGTCGTAGCCGGTGGCGGCCAGCCCGCGGGTCGCGCGGTCGGTCACGTCCCGGTCGATGTCCAGGGTGGTGATCTCGCCGTCCGGCCCGACGAGCTCGGCGATCATCGCGGCGTTGGTGCCGCTGGAGCCGATCTCCAGCACGCGGTGGCCGGGCTTGATGTCGGCCTGCTCCAGCATGAAGGCCTGGATCCTTGGGGCGGAGACCGAGCTGATCGCGGTCCCGTGTTCGTTCCGCTTGGTGATCACGACGTCCTCGACGCCGTAGGCCTGCCTGGCGGGTGCCTCCGGCACGAAGGCCTCGCGCGGCACCGTGCGGAAGGCGCGCTCGACGGCGGCGGTGCGGATCTCGCCCATGGAGATCAGCCGCTCGACCATGGCCGTCCGCAGCTGCTCCGGGGTCTCCGCGCTGGTGGCTTCGGGCTCCACCGTGTCAGACATGCAGTGCTCTCTCTCAGTGTGATGATCGGTTAACTGTGCTTACAACAGGTCCAGTTGAGGTCTGGAAGACTACGGGTTCAGGCCGTTGGTCCTCTCGGGGACTGCGGGGCCAGCGCCGTTCCGTCCGGCCGGTACAACCGTGGCGGTGGGGGCGCGGCCACGGGGTGATCCGGCCGAGGAGGTCACCCCGGGGTGACCTGGAGGTCCGCGTGCGCCGTCTTCCCGCAGGCGTGGACCGACGTGCCCCAGTTGCCCGAGGCGAGTTCGTGGATCAGCGCGAGACCGCGGTGGCACTCGTCGTCATCGTCGGCCGTGAGCATCACCGGAAGTTCGTGCGAGCCGTCCCGGACGAAGAGTCTCACCGACCGGGGAGACCGGCGCCGGACACCCACCCGCATGCAGGTCAGGCATCCCGTCTTCGCCGCGTTCGTGACCATCTCGCTCATGACGACCTCGGCCGCGTCAACGAGGTCGTCCAGTCCCCACTCCAGGAGTTTGCCCCTGACCAGCTCCCGTGCTGCTCGTGCCGACTCCGGCCGGTACCGGAGGTCCGCCGTCGTCGGCCCCGGCGGGGCGCTCGGGGGCGGCGGGACCGGCTCCGAGCCCGTCATCGCGGCGTCCGATGCCGCCTCGTGGGGTGTCGAAACCGTATGCGTCGCACGGCGGTTGCGCGGCGCAACACCCGTTCGAAGCCTTCCACGAAGACGTCGGTGCCACCGGGCCGCTGCTGCCAGGATCCGCGGCGGGCGTCGGCCGGGAGGATCCCGCCCGGGATGTCGGCCGGATCCGGGGAGCCTGGAGCTGGGCACGACGCTTCCCACCACGGTTCAGGTGGATACCGCCGGAGCGGGCATGTCGATCACCGACAAGCCCCGAGACGTCGGCCGGTTCACTCGGATGTTCGAGGCACTGTCCCGCTCGGCCCTCCCCTCCGAGGCGACGCCGGCAATCCTGCAACAACTCACCCGAGAGATCACCTCATGACCCACCACATCAGCGCCACCGAACTCGCCCACACGGCCGACTGGTTCAAGTCCTCCTACAGCGGCGCCGGCAACAACTGCGTCGAGGTGGCCGACCTGACCTCGCCCCCCTTCGACGCCGTGGCCGTCCGCGACTCGAAGGACCCCCACGGCCCGGCCCTGCTTCTCACCCCCGGCGCGTACGCCGGCCTCGTGGCCTTCGCGAAGACCTTCACGGTCTGACCCACAGGCCGGAGGAGGGCCGCGTTCCCCGTTCCAAGGGGGAGACGGCCCTCCTCCGCACCAGCGCCTCCACTTCCAGCACACGACGCGATCACGCCGCTCCGAATCGACCCCGACGGACGCCGCTGCGCTTGGGGATCTCCACGGCCGCCGACGTTGCGGCCGACCGGAAGTCCATCTCCATGCCACGCCCCGGCGCGTCGCCCTTTCCCGGCGCGGTCTGATCACAGCCCCGAAAACCGTGGTGCCCTCGCAGAACATGACTTGACAGACATCCCATGAGTTGGAGAGTCAAACGGCGAGTGCGTGAGCCCAGGGGAACCAGGCAGTCCCTTTCCCATCGGCAGCCCGTCGTGCAGCCCGAACGGATGCCCTAGTCTCAGCGGATGACGCTGTACTTCGACCCGGTGGCCATCCTCGGCAACGACCGCGATGCCTTTCGGGGCCGTTGGGAAGACCGGCTGTGGCGAGATGGTCAAGTCTGCTGCGGAACGGGCGTGTTGGTCAGTCTTCCGGGTGGTGGACCTGGCGCCGGACGTCCTGGAGGTAGCGGAGCCGGCACGGTGTGCGGCTCACTCCCAGGGCTGTTCGTAGCGCTTCCACGCGTCTTCGAGGGCGTCCAGGGCGCCCTGGCAGGCATCAACGGACCAGAGGTAGTCGTAGTAGAACTCGAACGACTCGACCCCGTCCTCGGGTTCGGGCCACCCGTCGTCCTGGATATCGCGCTGGACGTCGCGGGCGAGGTCGCCGATGGGTGACTGCTCGTCGGTCAGGCGCAGGAGCCACTCGGCGAAACCCAGCGGTCCGTCGGACATGTGTACCCCCTGGGGTGTCGTGATGCCGGTCCGGACGATCGGCATCCCTCGCCGGGCCCGTCCGCGCGGTGGGACAGGCTGTCGAAGGAAAGCCTCTCACAGCGGTTGCCTCGTATATTGCCGCATATACGAGGCTAACGATCGTTAACGCGCGACAGGGGGGTATCGGGGCTGTAGAGGCCGACGCGACCCCTGTGCCGGCCTGGTGATGCGTCAGATGCGGGAACTCACCCCCGGCGCTCGTCGGGCGCTGGTCAGCACCACAGCTGGCCGTCGCCGGGCCTGTCGGCCTCCGGATCCTTGTGCTCCTGGTCGTCGCTGTCGGTCCAGGTGCCGAACGGCCCGGGCATACCGGGCTCCTCGGCGCCGAGCTGGGCGGGGATGCAAAGAGGTCTTCGCGTCAGACCCCGTTACCTTGGCACCCTCTACCCCGAGTCCCCGGCCGCTGGCCTGGTCGACCTGCGCGAGCGTACCGGCTGGAACACCTGGGACGGCTCCCGCCTTCCGATGGTGGACACCAGCTGGCGGCTGCGCCTGAACATCCCCACCCGCTCGCTGGAGGAACTCGTCCTCGTCGACGACGAGGGCTTCGACGATGAGGTGCTGTGGCGGGCCGCCGAGCAGGTGAGCCTGCCCGACAGCTGGTGGGACCTGATCGACCGTACGGAGCACGTCCTGGTCGCCGGCCCCGGAAGCCCGGAGGACGGCAGCCTTGAAGCCCGGGCCGTCGCGGTCGTGGCCCGGGCGAGGTTCATGTGACCCGTCCCCACCCTGCCCTTCCGGCCGACGAGACGGAGCCCGCCGTGACCACCACCCCCGCCGTCCAGACCAGCACCGACCCCGCCGACACCGCACACCTGCGCGCCGGCCGCCGCATCACCCTGGAGGAGATCGTTGGCCACGTCTCCTCCGCCGCCGTCCTGCTGCAGCAGGTCGCCTACGCCGCTGAGACCCCCGACGTGCCGGTGGAACTGGCCGACTTCATCGAGGAGCTGCGCTGTACCGCCGACACCCTGGCCAAGAACGCCGACACCGCGCAGCACCTGGCCGCCATCACCTCCGGCGAACTCCCCCTCGCCACCACCTTCGAGGACAAGCGGACCTGGGGCGCCGCCGCCCGTGAGGAGGAGCCCAGCACGGCCCCGGGCAGCTACCCGCCCGCCGTTGTGCCCACCTACAAGCAGCTGCTGCTGCTCGCCCGCCGCGGCCGCCCGATCCCCGACGACCACCCCATGGCCCGCTGGCTGCGCACCGAGACCATCACCTTCCCGGCGGCGATGGACGGCGTGCACTTCGTGGAGTCGAAGGTTGCAGCCGAGCGCCGGGCCGTCGAACGGCTGGCAGAGATCCGAGCCGAAGTGCTGCTCGTCGAGTGCGACACCGTAACGTGCGCCCAGGGCGAGGGACAGCCGTGCCGCACCAGCACCGGCCGGCTGACCGAGCAGCCGCACAAGGGCCGCCTGAACAGGGCGACGCTCCGCGTGGACGAGCGGCTGGACACCCTCGGCCCCACCGTCACGGTGACCCGCCATGTCTGAGCGCCGCCACCGCCGCGAGCACCCGGCCCCGCTGCCCGGCATCGCGCGGATCCGCGCGACCGGCGACGACCAGGCCGTCGCCGCCGTCCTCCAGCACCTTGCCGACCGCTTCGTCGTCACCGGTGCCGCCCGTACCCCGGTGGCCGCGCCTACCTCGAAGCCGACACCCGCCCGCCGATCCGGGAGACCCATGATGGCTGAGCAGTTCACGTTCGCCGCCGCCCGCTTCACCCCCCTGGCCAGCACCCATGAACCGCTGGCCGGCTCGGCGCTGGCGCTGAGCGTCCACGGGATCGTGCGCTATGTCCTGGACGAGGACGGCGCCAGCGAGCACTATGTGCTGCACCTGGCCACCGCACGCCTGGACGGGGTGCCGGTAAGAACGCTGTCACCGGCCGCAAACGGCTGGTGTCACGTGCGGCGACGTGCGGCGGGGTCGCGTTCCGCGACGTGTCGGGCAACGGCATCGACACCGGGGCGGGCGTACCGCTCCAGGGAGCGCACGGAGGCGTGGCGGGAGCGGGCCAGCAACATCGGCGTGGACGTGCCGCCCTCGGCGTCGTGCGTGAGTGCGCTGTGGCGTAGACGGTGGAGTGTCCAGCCGTCCAGGTCCTCGATGTTCTCAGGTGAGGCGAGGGGGTTGGCCAGCAGGCGGGTGTTCTCCTCGAAGATCTCCTCGGCCCGGCGGTAGGACAGCCGGGCCCTGCCGGTCTCCGGGCACACGTCGAGCGTCGGTGTCCCGGCCGGGGCCTTGCGGTCGGTCAAGAACAAGGGGCCGCGGGTACGGCGGGCGATGAGTCGCGGCAGCAGCTGGGCGGTCCCGGACTGCCAGTGAATCCACTCCGTGGCCCCGCCCTTGGCGGTGATCTTCCCGCGCTTGTCCTGCGGGTACAGGTCTTCCACGTTCAGGCACAGCACCTCGTCGGCCCGCGCGGCGGACTCGTAGAGCATCTTCCACTGCGTCTTCTCCCGCAGGGCGACGTCCAGGCGCCACAGGGCGGCGATCTGTTTCTCGGCCAGCGCCTTGGTGCGGTCGGGAGGTGCCGGCCGCCGCTCGATGCCGATCGTCGGGTCGCCGGCGATCCAGCCCTGGCGTTGCCACCAGCCGATCGCCTTGCGCGCGATGGACAGCTCCCGGTTGACGGTGTCGGCGTCCATCTCGTCCGCCCGAGCCGCCGCCAGCTCGGCCAGCACCTCGGGCAGCGCCGGGTCGTCGATCGCGGCGACGGGGAAGACGGGCGGCTTCGCGCCCCGGCGGGCGGGCCCGGTCGGCGCCGGTTCACCGGCGAGCATCCACCCCCACGTCGTCAGCGAGATCCGGTAGATCCGCGCGGAAGACTTCGCGATGCCCGCGCCGGTGAGGTACCGCTCGACCGCCGCGGTGTACGACGAGGGCGGGGCGGACAGCGGCACGACCCGGGCGCGCGGCAGTCGGAGCGCGCCCCCGCTCCCGAGTTCGGTCACCGGTTCGATCGCCACGTCCGCCCTGCCCTTCCGTTCCTGCCGCAGTAAATGCGTACACCTCGCCTGTGGTGGCCGGAGAGCCCGCCGCAGGTCGCGATGATCACGGTAGGGGCTCCGCCGCAGTAAATCCGGCATTTACTGCGGCACCACCCTGACGAGCCATCGAGCAACGGAAGTGCGACCCCCAATACGGAACCACTGCTACCGCTATCCGCCGCACCGCTGACCCTCACGATGAGCGCAGGCTCGATTCTTTGTCGGTGCGGAAGGGGAAGATGAGACCTCCACGCCCGCGCTTCAGTAGAAGGTGATCATGAGCGGATTCCCCGGCCGTGGAAACGGCCCTTACGAGGCTCTGCGGAGGGGCCGGACGGCTGTGGACCGTTTGACCGCACGCATGGCGGCCAACGGTGGGACCTTGCGCGAAGTGACAGCGACACAGGTCCTGCTGGCTGAGGCCAGCCCGCGCGTCTGCTTCCAGGAGTTCACGTCGGCCGAGGAGGCGGAGTCCGGGGCTGACTGGATGTGGTGGTGGGTGGACCGGGACGGCACCTGTTTCGGCCTGCTCGCCCAGGCGAAAATCCTCAAGGTCAGCGGTCGCCGGTGGACCGTCGACTTCGGGTACACGACCAAGGGGCACTCCCAATCCCAGATCACCAAGCTCATCGAGGCGGCCGACCTTTGCTCCGTGCCTGCGGCCTACGTCCTCTACTGCGGGGATCGGAAGTACCGGGCGACCCTGGAGTGCAGCCGCACCCACCGCGGTGTCCTGTGCCGAGATCGTGAGCGGGTAGGCGTGTCGGTGGCGTGCGCCTTGGTCGCGCAGGAGGCTGCGAAGTTTCATCAGAACGCCGCTGGTGTGGAGGTCTTCCACGACGCGGTACCGGTGGAGGACATCGCGAGCCCTTCCGAGGGGCTGGACGAACCGATCCGCTCCTTGGTACGCGAGCTGGATGAGGAGCTTGCACGGTTCCTCCGGCAGCCGCAGAGGGGGGCCCGGCGTGTGGCCAAGGAGCTGCTCCGCCCGCTGGGGCGGATCAGGCTTGGCCAGTTCGCCGGCGCAGCCACCCTGGAGCGTGCAGCACCGGCGGCCGGCGCCCTCTTCCAGCACGTCCCCGCCGACCGTGGCCATTTCTCAGTGCCGTACCTCGACCATGTGTTGCGTGGTCTGCGTACAGGGGTTCCCGGCTACGTGCGCGACGTCATGGATGGGCGGACCCCTCCGGCAGCGGTGACCGACAGGATCGGGGGGATCGTGGTGATCACCGACGCGGATGGTCTCGGATAGCGAGCGGCGCGCCCTCGTCACGAACAGTGCAGGCACACGATCTGACGCCGATGTTCCTTGAGCACACTACTGCGGGGTGGGCGTCGATCCGGCCAACCAGACCCCGGTTCCTGGTGTGCGCATCTGCGTCAGCCAAGTGATCAGGGTGTCCCGGTTGGCCTCCTCGACCGGATAGCCTCGGCTCTCAACCGTGTGGCGCGCGCCGGGAGACCAGGACGAGGTAGTGGCGACCATTCCCTGACGCGCGCCCTCGAAGTCGACGTCCGCAGCGAGCGCCTTCACCACCACACGGTCCACCTTGCTCCGTGTCCGCTTGCACTGCACCAGCATGACCGCTGGCGCGTCGCTTCCGGCATCCGGGTCCCACGCCCGAACATCGACCCCTTCGTCCGCACGGCCTGGACCGAGCTCCACCCGAAGCCCTTCGCGACGCAGCCGTTCGGCTACGAGGCCCTCGAACTGACGCCAGTGCATCTCCTCCAGAGCGGTGCTGTTCGCGTCCAGGTAGTCGATGAACCGCTGGTCGAAGAAAAGCCCCAAGGGCAATGGGAGATTCTCAGAGGTGAACAGATCGCGCAGTACAGCGCGTGATGCGTACTCCTCGCGCCGGATACGTGACCATGGGTTTGCGACCATGTGCTGGTCCATGATCAGCATCAGCCGTGAGGCGATCACCACTCCACGCGGTCCCCATTGCTCCTCAACCTCATCAAGCAGGGGCCCTGGATCAATGAGGTTTGACCCGACCGGAGGCTTCAACTGTGGCAGCCTGTCGAGCGTGTAGTCGAGCGGCCCGAAGTCTTCCGCGAGCTCGGGAAACTCCCGCACAAGCCGGCGCACCACCAAAGGTTCCTCAAGCATTGAGGCAGCATCAGCGTCGCCGAACGCAGCCAGCATCCGATGAGCCAGCTCTTCGAGCACCTCCGACCGATACCGGTAGGAGGCATCCATCTCTAGCGGCCACAGCTCCGCAAGCCCGTGAGACGCGACTGCGGTCGCCAGATCCTCCTCGGACACGACCAGCCCCAACTTGTACCCGATCAGCTCCGCTATCGAGTCGACGACGCCGCGACCGCTGAACCAGATGCTTCCCACGCGCCCACCCCTGCCCACGTGTATGAAATGTCAAAGAATGCTACTGCCGCGCGGTCGGGTAGGCCGGGGCCCGGGGTCCCGGTACGGAGGCCGCGGCGAGGTTGAGGCGGGCGCCCATGTCGAGGTTCACCTCGCCGTAGGGCCGGATATGGGACCAGAACAGCGGGGTCAGGCCGCGCCGGTCCGCGGGCGTGAGGAGGTCGGCCCACTCCGGTTCGCCCAGGATGTCCTGGAGCATCAGGGTGTTCACGTAGACCAGGGCCGATTGCAGGATGCGCAGGCACAGGACGAACATCTCCTGTTCGTCGCGCCGGTTCGAGGCGATCTCCCCGCCCTTGCCGTAGGCGATCACGGAGTTGGCGCCGTTGGAGGACTCCATGACGTTCAGGCCCTCCTCGATCTCCCGCTGAAGGTCCCGAAGCCGCAGGTAGCGGGCTACGAAGATGGTTTTCTGGGCGCGGCCGACCTCCAGCATGGCCGCGTAGGTGGGGTGGGAGGCGTTGCGGGTGAACCGGCGCAGGATCGCCTCGGTGGACGCGGTGCGGGTCCGGATCGCGGTGGCGTACTTGATCATCTGGTCGTACTGCTGGGCGATGAGTTCCCAGCGGATCGGGCGGGTCAGGGCCGGGGTGAGCTGTGGGTAGGCGTCCGGTTCGCCGACCACCGGCCGGTACAGCTTCACTTTGTTGATCCGTTTGATCCTGGGCAGCAGGTCGAAGTTCAGCAGCCTCGTGATGCCGAACCCGATTTCCGACTGGCCATGACTGTCTGTGTAGTTGGCCTCGACGTCCATGGTGGTGCCGTGCCGCATCGCGCCCTCGACCATCGCGGCGACCTCGGAGGCGGTGCAGTGGATCAGCTGGGAGTGGATGGCCAGCGACTTCTTCTCCACGTGCCAGTAGATGAGCACCCCACGGCCGCCGTAGCGCGAGTGCCACTCGGTGAACAGGTTCTGGTCGTAGGCGCGCACGTGGGTGGAGTCGGAGGCGACCGCGGTCGAGCCCTGGCCCCACAGCTCGGTGCTGCGGGCGGCGAAGGTGGCGTTCGCGATGGCGATCTGCCGGGCCGTCTCCGGGGTCAGGTACCGGCGGCGGACATAGCGCAGTTCATCCTCGGTGTGGCCGTGTCCGCCGGAGGCGACGGCCTTGATCCCGGTGTTCGTGCCGTAGGCGTAGATCACCAGGAGCAGGCGCTCGGCAAGGACCTCCGCCGAGAGACTGCCGCCGCCGGAGACGGAGGTGACCGCGTCCAGGCAGCCGGTGCGCAGCACGGCTTCTTTGAGCATGTCGATGAGCGGCACGATGCCCCACCGGCGCTGTACCTCGCCCTTGATCCTGCGCAGGTTCTTCGGCTCGGGCTGGGCCTCGGCCGGGGTCAGCCGGATCGCCCCGGACTTCCGCTCGGCGATGTCCAGCCAGCTCAAGCGCGGCATGCGGTCGTTCAGCAGGCCCAGTTCGGTGGTCATCTGCTCGCGCAGCTCGTCGACGAAGTCGGCCGGGTCCAGCGGCTTGCGCAGCTCGCGGTAGTTCTCCTCGCGCCGCTCGGCGAAGTCCTGGGGCAGGTCCTCGTCGGGGTTGCGCCACTTGTCGGCGCCGACTACCCAGATCTCCTTGCATTTGAGCTGGTCGCGCAGGGCCTGGAAGGCGACGACCTCGTAGACCATGCGCACCACCCGGCGCCGGCCGCGCTTGTCGGTGCGGTGGACGACCTCGGCCCAGTCCCCGCCCATCACCTTGTAGACCGGCACGGTCTCGCCCAGCGGGTAGTACGTGGTGTTGCCCGCCGCCGCGTACCGGGCCACCAGCGCCAGCGCCTCGATCACCGGCTGGTGGGTGTGGTTGGACGAGCGGAACTCCAGCACGTCCAGCAGCCTGATCAGCCCGCGCCGGTAGTGGTTGGTGTACGACGCCTTCAAGGTGGTCTGCACCGTGCGCCGGTAGACCGGGCCGCGAGTCTTGAACTCGTGGACCAGCTCCCGCAGCGTCTGCTCGCCGCCGGACACGGCCGGGTAGACGACCTCGCGGACCGTGCCTTCCGGCTCACCGATCGATGCCTCAGCGAGCTTGAAGAGGATGTTCTCCTTGCCCGACACCTTCTTGAACGCGTTGACCAGCTGCTCGGTGACCTTCTTCTCCGCCCGCGCCCCGATCCGGTGCACCGTGGATATCAGCAGCTCGACCAGCGTGTCCGTGATCTCCCGTTCCCGCTCGTGCAGTAGCGCTGCCAGCAGCGTCACCCGCAGCGGCAGCGGGTGAGTGCGCAGGTGGGAGGGGGATTCCACCGCGGCCCGCGCCCGCCATCCGGCCACGACCCCCGGCGCGATGCCGGCGAACAGGTCCGCCGGCAGCCCGACGGCCCGGACCGCGAGCAGCTTGTCGATCTCGGTGAGCATCGTCTCCAGGCTCACGTTGCCCGGAGCCTCCTTGATCTTCCCCAGGACCGGCGGGCCGTCCTCGCCCTCACCGGGTGCGGCGTCGTCCTCCTGGTCGGCGCCGACGACCAGGGCGACGATCCGCTCCGTGCTCTCGACCGTGAGCCGCGCCGAGATCCTCGCCGTCAGCGTCTCCTCGGCCACTCGCAGCGCGGCGCCCACGATCCGGTCGCACCGCCCTGGAGTCGGCGGCTCGATGCTCTCCGTGCGGCAGCGGACCAGCAGTTCCACCCGTACCTGCTCCGGTCGTCGCTCCTTGCACGCGACGTGCTCGGCGAGCCAGCCGGTCAGCTTGTCCGCGTCCGCAACGCTGCACTCACGGAAGCCCAGGTGCCCGCGGATCTGCGCGCGGTGGTACTCGACCGTCCGGCCGCTCCACTCGTACGCGTCCAGCTCGGAGGCGGGTACCTGTACCTGTCGGGCGACGAACTCCACCGCCTCGCCCGGCAACTCGAACCGGCCCCGGGGAAACCGGCCGTACTGCGTGTAGAACTTCAGCAACACGGCGAAGCCCAGTCTCGTCGCACCGCGCTTGCCGGACACGAGCCCCTGCTCGTCCTTCAACAGCGTCCAGTGCTCGACCAGGTCGTCCAGGTCCAAAGGGGTACGCGCCACGGTTGTCGATCGTCCTCTCGGGGCCTCACCCCGCGCAGCTGTACGGCCCCGGACTCACCCACACGAGTTACGCCCGCGCAAGATCACCACCGTTTGCGGCTGGTGACAGCGTTCTTACCGGCACCCCGATCTGCCTGACAGGAGGCTGCTGACCGCGGACGGGTCTCCACCGACTCCTTCGTCGGCAGCGCCCGCCGTTTCGGTCTGCCGTCATCACCGCCCGGGTACCCAGCTGACGATGCCCCTATCGTTCGCTGTCGTCTTCACCGGCTGACGGTTCGCGCAGCGGCGGGTGCCCGACCTCCTGCGGTCGAAAGAACGCGTACCGGCCGAGGAAGTCGATGGGGTTGAACTGCAGCGGTGAGAGGTGGGCGAGGAGGTCGTCGGTGACGGGGAAGCCATCGGCTGCGAGCTGCTCAGGAGCTTTTTGTTCGCGTGGACCGCGGCCCGGGTGCCGGTCGGTGCGTGGGTATGGCCAGAGGTGCGAGGCTGTCGCTCTCCGCTCAGTACAGCGAGGGAGGCATTTCGGAGTCGCTAGGAGGACGACTCTTCAGGAAGGTTTAGACAATCGCCAAAGGATACCACCCGCTCAGTTGCAGGATGGTTGACGTACGTTGGGAAGGTGAGGTGAGGGGCGCGCGCGATTCTGCTAGAGGGATGGTGTCTCTGGCGGTTGTCTAAAATAGACCTTTAAAGAGCGGCGTGATGATCTACTGGCACGTTGAGCGGAAGAACGTCTGCATCTACTCCCAGCTCAAGTCCTGTTCGTCATCCGAGGTCGCGGCGATGATCGAGTCCCAGTACGTCGACACCCACGGCGCGAGCGTGGTCGGGTTCGCCTTCACCGAACTGCTGAACTTCCGCCTGCTGCCCCGGCTGAAGAACATCGGCAGCATCCGCCTGTACCGCCCGGACGACAGCCCGCCCGGCTGGCCCGCGCTCGGCGCCTCGCTGACGCGGCCGATCCGCTGGGAGCTGATCGAGCAGCAGTACGACCAGATGGTGAAGTACGCCACCGCGCTCCGGCTCGGCACCGCCGAGGCCCAGGAGGTCCTCTACATTCCCGGGCGCCTGGTGAACCGGGCCGCTGACGGCTACCGCGGCGAGGGCAAGGCCGATGCCCGCGACGCCTACGTGATCGCCGATCAGGCCCGGATGCGCCGCGACCTGCAACGGATCCGGCCCGGTGACGAGGCCGCGATAGACCTCAAGCTGCTGACCGGACGGCGCGCCGACCTGGCCGAGGACCGCATCCGCACGGTCAACCGCCTTCGCGGCGGGCCGCGGCGGGCCGCGGCCGGCCCGACCGGTCCGACGAGATGGGCCGTGATTCCGGTCTGCTACGTTCACATGCACGAATGAATCGCTCGGATGTGCAGTCATCGCAGTTGCGGCGGCGCTGCTCCGTGAGCGGGCACAGGACGGCCGGCAGGGGGACCGTAGTCCATGAACGCGTACGCAGGCTTGGACGGGCCGGGAGGGCTCTAGGGGTCCAGCCAAGGTACGTGCAAAAGGGGCCATGACGTGATCTTGGAGGCGTGAAGGCTCTTGTCGCCAGCCAAGGTGGACCGGAAAGCCGCCGTGGGACGATCTTGAAGCTCTGGCCCGGGCTCGGCGGGCTCCTGGTGGTCCGGGGGCCAGCTGCCGAACGGGCCGGGCAGGCCGGGTTCCTCGGCGCCGAGCAGCAGCGCGCCGCCTTTGAGCTGGTGCGGGCCGGGGATCACGGGTGCACCTCTTCCAACTCGGCGGCGTCCAGCTCAGTGCGCTGGGCGACCAGGCGTTCGCGCAGGTCGATCTCCTCGGGGGTGAGCGGATCTTCGGGGCCGAGGATGCGGGCGGGCTTGGGCCGCCGGGGCAGGTCGTCGGCCGGGGTATCGGCGGCGGCCTCCTCGGCCTCGGCGAGCGCGCGGTAGACCGAGGCGACCGAGGGGTGCTTGCCGGCGTTCTTGCCGGTCTTGATCTCCAGCTTTTTGGCGATCTCCGGGACGGGCACGCCCTTGTCCTTGAGCGCGATGGCGAAGGTGAGCATGTCGTCGTCGATGACCTTCGGCCGGCCGCCGTGGTTGCCCTTGGCGGCGGCGCTCTGCTGACCTTCGAGGGTCTTCTCGCGGATGTAGTTGCGCTCGATCTGGGCGGCGGCGGCCAGGACGGCGAAGAACATCGAGCCCATGCCGTTGGGGTCGTAGACGCCGCTGAGCGGGCCGGTGAGGAGTTCGAGCAGGATGCCGTACCCCTGCAGGTCGGCGGAGAGCTGCATCAGCTCGGCCGCGTTGCGGGCCAGGCGCTTCGTCTCGTGGACGGTCAGGATGACCGCCTGGTCCGGCGCCGCCTCCTTGAACTGGCGGGCCAGGGTGAGCGCGGCCTCCATCTGCGGGCGGGCCTTGACCCGGGTGCTGATCTTCTCCTGGAAGATCTTGAAGCAGCCCGCGGACTGCAGGGCCTCGATCTGGCTGGCCAGCTCCTGCTGGGCGGTCGAGCAGCGCGCGTACCCGACCCGGATTGGCGGGGCGGCGTGCTCGGGCGCCGGGGCGAGCACCGGGGTCGGCCGCCGCTGCCACGGCTTGCCCGGCGCGCGGTCGGCGGGGACCAGGACCTCCAGGTCCTCGCGCAGCGCGGGCACGAGGATGAAGCGCGGAGTGTGGTACTTCGCGGCGGTCTTGCCGCCCATCGTCCGGCACGGGCTCCCGGCCAGGGCTTCACATTTCGGGCAATCGTGGCGTTCTACCGCAGATGCTGCCTGATCGGATGTCGGATCCATGCCGGGATTCTCTCAGAAGTGTCTTGCAGAACGCCGGAGTTTTGAGAGGTTTTCTGCGAGCAGAGACGTGGACAAACCGGACGCGTTCCGGGAGTCTCGCAGAACTCTCGCAACTGTTCATTTGTGAGAGTGACCCACCGCCACGACCGTCACTGTCCTGTGACAGCGAAGTTTCACCGTTTGCCATCGAAGTTTGATCGACCTGCTTGTGCCAGTAGTTCGCCAGGCGGCGGTTAGGCTTCCGTTG
>NZ_JBICYZ010000078.1:0-47310 GCF_043201465.1 Kitasatospora sp. NPDC048298 | reverse complement strand
TGCAGGGGGGACCCTGTGGGAGAGTAGGACGCCGCCGAACAATTCTTCTGAAAAGCCCCTGATCCATTCGGATCAGGGGCTTTTCGCATTTCCGGGCCCAACCGGCGGCAGAGGGTCGAAAAGATCTTGGCCGGCCATGTCGAGAACCCGTGCCTGGCACCGTCCCCGGGGTGCGAGCAGCCCACAATGGGGCGCACCGGCTCCGAGGACCGAGGAGAAGACGATGGCCAAGTACCTGCTGCTGAAGCACTACCGGGGTGCCCCGGACGCGGTGAACTGCGTGCCGATGGACCAGTGGACGCCGGAGGAGGTCACGGCGCACATCACGTACATGCAGGACTTCGCTGACCGGCTGGAGAAGACCGGCGAGTTCGTCGACGGTCAGGCGCTCGCGCCGGAGGGGACGTGGGTCCGGTACGACGGCGAGGGGCGGCCGCCGGTCACCGACGGTCCGTTCGCCGAGACCAAGGACCTCATCGCCGGCTGGATGGTGATCGACGTGGACAGCTACGAGCGCGCCGTCGAGCTGGCCGGGGAACTGTCGGCCGCCCCCGGGGCCGGCGGCAAGCCGATCCACGAGTGGCTGGAACTGCGGCCGTTCCTGGCCATGCCGCCGACCATCACGGAGTGACCGCTCCGATGGACGAGGCCCTGCTGAGGAGCCTCACCCCGAGCGTCATCGGCGTCCTCGTCCGCCGCGGAGCAGACTTCGCGGCGGCCGAGGACGCCGTGCAGGAGGCGCTGGTCGAGGCGGTGCGGCTCTGGCCCGCCGAGCAGCCGCGCGATTCCAAGGGCTGGCTGGTCACCGTGGCCTGGCGCAAGTTCCTGGACGCGACCCGGTCGGACGCCGCCCGCCGGCGCCGGGAGGACCTGGTGGACCGGGAGCCGGAGCCCGGGCCCACGGCCGCCGTGGACGACACGCTGCAGCTCTACTTCCTGTGCGCCCACCCGTCGTTGACGCCCTCCTCGGCGGTGGCGCTGACCCTGCGGGCCGTGGGAGGGCTGACCACCCGCCAGATCGCCCGGGCCTACCTGGTGCCCGAGGCGACCATGGCGCAGCGGATCAGCCGCGCGAAGCGCACCGTCTCCGGGGTCCGGTTCGATCAGCCGGGGGACGTCGCCACCGTGCTCCGGGTCCTCTACCTGGTCTTCAACGAGGGCTACTCCGGGGACGTCGACCTCGCGGCCGAGGCCATCCGGCTCACCCGGCAGCTCGCGGCGGTGATCGACCACCCCGAGGTGGCCGGACTGCTGGCCCTGATGCTGCTTCACCACGCCCGACGGGCCGGCCGGACGGCGCCCGACGGTGCGCTGGTGCCGCTGGCCGCGCAGGACCGCGGCCGGTGGGACACCGGGCTGATCGCCGAGGGCATCGGGATCCTCCAGGCGGCGCTGGCCCGGGACCGGCTGGGCGAGTTCCAGGCCCAGGCGGCCATCGCGGCGCTGCACGCCGACGCACCGACCGCCGAGGAGACGGACTGGGTGCAGATCGTCGAGTGGTACGACGAGCTCGTCCGGCTGACCGGGAGTCCGGTGGTGCGGCTCAACCGTGTGGTGGCGGTCGGTGAGGCGGACGGGCCGCGTGCCGGGCTGAGGGAGCTCGCGGAGCTGGACGAGGCGCTGCCGAGGTACGCGGCGGTGGCGGCGTACCTCCACGAGCGCGACGGGGACCTGGCGATGGCGGCCCGGTTGTACGCGGTGGCGGCGCACAAGGCCCCCACGCTCGCCGAGCGTGACTATCTGACCCGTCAGGCCGCCCGGCTGAACACGGGCCTGAAGGAACGTCGGACGGGCTGATGGGTTTGTCGGGGCCCTCAGAGTTGACCGGCGGCCCTCAGAGCCGGCCGGCGGCCTTCAGCGCGAGGTAGGTGTCGGCCAGGGCTGGGGCGATCCGGGCCGGCGGGGCGTCCAGCACGGTGACGCCGTGGCGGGTGAGGCGCTCGGCGGTGGCCCGGCGGTCGGCGCGGGTCTGCTCGGCGGCCGCCGCGCCGTACACCGCCTCCAGGGTGCCCCGCCCGGCGGCGAGGACGTCCAGCTGGGGGTCGGCGACGGAGGCGAGGACGACCTCGTGGCGCTTGGTGAGCATCGGCAGCAGCGGGCGCAGGCCGTCCTCGACGGGGGCCGCGTCGAGGCCGGTGAGCAGCACGATGAGCGAACGGTGCGGCGCCATCTTGAGCGCGGTGGCGACCAGCGAGCGCATGTCGGTCTCGTGGAGCGCGGGTTCCAGGCCGGCCATCGCGTTGGTGAACGCGGGCAGCACCTCGTGGGCCGAGCTGCCGGCGACCGCGACGCGCTTGCGGGAGTCGTGGGCGAGCAGGTCGACCCGGTCGCCGGCCCGGGTGGCGAGGGCGGTGAGCAGCAGGGCGGCGTCGAGGGCGGCGTCCAGGCGGGGTGCGTCGCCGACCCGGCCGGCGGAGGTGCGGCCGGTGTCGAGGACGACGAGGATGTGCCGGTCGCGTTCGGGGCGCCAGGTGCGGACGGCGACAGTGTTGCGGCGGGCGCTGGCCCGCCAGTCGATGGAGCGGACGTCGTCGCCGGGCAGGTACTCGCGCAGGGAGTCGAACTCGGTGCCCTGGCCGCGGGTCAGCACCGAGGTGCGGCCGTCGAGTTCGCGCAGCCGGGCGAGCCGGGAGGGCAGGTGCTTGCGGCTGGCGAACGGGGGCAGGGCGCGGACCGTCCAGGGGACGAGGTGCGAGCCCTGGCGGCCGGCCAGGCCGAGCGGGCCGAGCGAGCGGACCGTCACCCGGTGGGCGTGGTGGTCGCCGCGGCGGGTGGGGGCGAGCACGGTGGTGATCCGGCGCCGTTCGCCGCCGGGGAGGGCCAGGGTGTGCCGGGAGGCGGTCTCGGCGGTGCCGGGGCGCCAGGCCGACGGGGCCCAGGCGTCGCGCACCAGGCCCCGGAGCAGTCGCCCGGAGGGGTTGGTGACGGTCAGTTCGACGGTGGCGGGCTCGCCGAGCCGGACGGTGGTGTCGCCGCCCCGCCCGAACCGCAGGCCGCGGATGGGGGCGGCGAGCACCAGGTCGACCACGACGGCGATCAGCACCGCCCCGGTGACCAGGCCGATCCCGGTCCAGGACGGCAGCAGCAGGCCCACGACGAGCGCGCCGAGTGCGGCGAGCAGGGCGGTTCGCCCGGTGAGGGCCATGCGGTGCGCTCCTTCGGAAGCCCGTGGGTCTGGGACCGGTGAGTCGAAAGTCCGTCGGCCGGAGGGCCGGAACGGGGGCGGTGGTGCGGTGCGGCGGGGTGCGCCGGGGTCAGCGCGGCGCGGGGGTCTGGGCGAGGACGGCCTGGATGACGGAGTCGGCGGTGACGCCCTCCATCTCGGCCTCGGCGCGCAGCGCGACCCGGTGCCGCAGGGTGGGCAGGGCGAGCGCCTTGACGTCGTCCGGGGTGACGTAGTCGCGGCCGGCCAGCCAGGCCCAGGCGCGGGAGGCGGCGAGCAGGGCGGTGGCGCCGCGCGGGGAGACGCCGATGGACAGCGACGGGGACTGCCGGGTGGCCCGGCAGAGGTCGACGATGTAGGCGAGGATCTCGGGGGAGACGGTCAGCCGGGCGATCTGCTCGCGGGCCGCGGCGAGGTGTTCGGGCCCGGCGACCGGGCGGACGCCGGCCGCGCCGAGGTCGCGCGGGTCGAAGCCGGCGGCGTGCCGGGAGAGCACCTGGAACTCCTGGTCGCGGTCGGGCAGCGGCAGGATCAGCTTGAGCAGGAAGCGGTCCAGCTGGGCCTCGGGCAGCGGGTAGGTGCCCTCGTACTCGACCGGGTTCTGGGTCGCGGCGACCAGGAACGGGACGGGCAGCGCGCGCGGTACGCCGTCCACGGTGACCTGGTGTTCCTCCATGGCCTCCAGCAGGGCGGCCTGGGTCTTCGGCGGGGTGCGGTTGATCTCGTCCGCGAGCAGCAGGTTGGTGAAGACCGGGCCGGGCTGGAAGGAGAACTCGGCGGTGCGGGCGTCGTAGACGAGCGAGCCGGTGACGTCGCCGGGCATCAGGTCGGGGGTGAACTGGATGCGCTTGGTCTCCAGGCTGAGCGCGGTGGACAGGGTGCGCACCAGCAGCGTCTTGGCGACGCCGGGGACGCCCTCCAGCAGCACGTGGCCGCCGCAGAGCAGGGCGACGACCAGGCCGGTGACGGCGGCGTCCTGGCCGACCACGGCCTTGCCGATCTCGGCGCGCAGGGCGGTCAGCGCGGCGCGCGGGTCGGTGGCGGGGGTGGCGGGTGCCGTGCCGGGGACGGAGCGCAGCTGGGCGGTTGCCTGGTCGGTCACGGGTTCCGTACCTGCCTTTCGAGGGCGTCGAGGTCGTCGGCGAGCCGCAGCAGCGCGGCGTCGTCGGTCGGGGGCGGGCCGTACAGCAGGGCCCGGACGTCCCCGGCGGGCCGGTCGGGCAGCCGGTCGGCCACGGCGACGCAGAGCGCGTCGGGGTCGGGTGCGCCGGCCCGGAGCGGGACGCCCAGGGCGGGGGCGAGGCGGTGGGCGGTGGCGCAGCGCAGCGCCTCGGCGGCGCGGCCGCGGGCCTTGGCCCGGCGGTACAGGCGGGCGCGGCCCTCGGTGGTCTCGGCGGCGCGGACCACCACGGGCAGGTTCTCACTGACCACCGGGCCGAGCCGGCGGCCGCGCCAGAGGGCGGCGAGCACGGCGGCGACGGCGAGCTGGCGGGTGGCCCAGCCCCAGCCGCTCGGCAGGTAGTCCTCGAAGGTCCTGGTGCGGGCGTCGTCGGGGACGGGGACGGAGTAGTCGGGCAGGTGCCAGGTGAGGCGGGGCTGCGAGCCGAGCAGGCCGAGCGCGAGGGAGGCGTCGCCGTCCTTGGCCAGTTCGCTGTTGTGCAGGAAGCTGCCGCTGCCGAGCACGATGACGTCGCGGTCGCCGTCGGCGGCCGGGAGGCTGACCAGCGGGTAGCCGTGGCCGCGCGGGTAGCAGCCCTCGCCGCGGCTGCCGCTGGTGTAGAGCATGCCGCCCTGCTGGGCGCTGCCGGCCCGGACGGCCTCGGTGAGCGAGCACTCCGCGGGGGTGGAGCGGACGGCGGCGTACGGCGGTCCGCCCGCGTCGTCGGACAGCCGGATGCCGGGGGCGAGCGTGGTGAGCGCGGCCGGGCCGGGGGCGACCAGCACCAGCCGCCGGTGCCGGGCGGCGGCGACGGCGCGCAGCTGGGCGGGGCTGAGCAGGTCGGGCTCGGGCAGGACGAGGGTGTCCTGGCCGGCCGGGGCGGTGGTCGGGTCGGTGGTGAACTCGGCCTTGAGGCCCTGGCGTTCGAGCAGGGCGAGGGCGGCGTGGGTGCCGTCGCGGTCGTACGAGCGCGGGTCCAGCGGCGGGTAGCGGCGGTCCTCGCCGAGGCTGGACACGGCGGCGGCGCCGATCAGCAGGGCGGCGAGGACGGCCAGGTACCAGCGGGAGCGGCGCCACAGGCCGCGCGCGGTGGGGGAGAGGCTGGTCGGGGCGCCGGCGGGTGTTCCGGGGACCGTGGCTTCGGGGGCGGGGACGGTGCCGGTCATGCCGCTCCTCCCGGGGTCGAGGCCGGGGCCGGGGTCGACGCGGGAGCGCCGGCGGCGTCGGGGGTGAGGACCGGGCGGGTGCGCTCCAGCGTCCGGTCGAGTTCGTGCAGCAGCCGGTACGCGTCCTGGTCGGCGGTGCGCTCGCCGTACGCGATGTCGTCGAAGGTCCGGGCGGCCGCGGCCAGCGCGGCGGCGTGCTCGGGCAGTGCCCGGCCGGCCTCGGCGGCGGCCTCGTCGGCGGTGCGGCCGGGGCGGGTGTCGAGCAGGGTGCGCTCCTCCAGGCCGCGCACCAGGGCGCGCATCTGCTCGCGGACGGCCTGGGTCCAGCGTCCGGCGGCGGCGTGTGCGGCGGCGTCGGCCCGGTACTGGTCGGCGCTGCGCGGGCCGTCGGCGCCGTACACGTCCTGGACGGTGCGGGCGGCGCGGCGGGGCGCGCCGAGGCGCCACCAGAGCGCGGCGCCGATCAGCACCGCGACGATCAGGAAGAGGATCAGTCCGGTGGTGCCGGTGGCGCCGCCGCCGGAGATGCTGTCGAGCGCCCTGGCGATGTGGTCGTAGACCCAGTCCGTGATCCGTTTCAGGACGGACGGGTCGTGCTTGTGGTACTCCGCGTCGAGCAGCTCGTCGCGGGCGGCCTCGCGCGCCGGGTCCCGTGGCACGGTGACCGGTGCGCCGCCCGCGGCGAGGAGCCCTTCCCCCCAGTCAGGCATCCGGCTCAGCGCCTCGCCAGGCTCGGGTCGCCCGGTCCGCCCCGGCCGGTGCCGTCGTGCTCGGACAGGCCGGCCGCGCGGGCGAGCTCGATGTCCAGGGCCTCGCGGCGGATCCGCTGGTCGATGTAGACCAGCACGCCGACGGCGGCGATGAACGGGGTGGTGAAGGTGCCGGCGATGATCCCGGCGACCGCGAGCAGCAGCACCATGGCGATGCCGCGGTCGGCGCTGTCGGGCAGGCCCTGGTCGTTGAGGCTCTCGAAGCCCAGCGCCAGGCCGAGGAACTGGAACGGGACCACGACGACCATCGCGACGACGAGCGCCAGCACGTGGCCCAGCAGGTTGATGCCGAGGACCCGCCACCAGGCGCCGCGGACCAGGCGCCACGAGCGTGACATCGCCGTCAGCACGCCCTGCTTCTCCAGCATCAGGGCGGGGGCGGCGAGGCTGAAGCGCATGTAGAGCCAGACGGCGACCGGCACGGTCAGCAGGCCGACCAGGGTGAGCAGGCCGACGATCGCGGGGGTGTCCTGGCCGGCGGCGAGGTAGCCGAGCAGCGGGGTGAAGCCGAGCAGCGTCACGCCGGGGCCGATCAGCGCGGTCAGCAGGGTCAGCCCGAGCAGCTGCAGCAGCCGGGGACGGGCGTCGCGCCAGGCCTCCCCGGCGGTCACCGACCGGCCGAGGACGGCGCGGCTGACCACGATGGTGAGCAGCGCGGTGGCGATCACGTTGAGCAGCAGTTCCAGCGGCAGGCCTGCCAGCAGTCGCAGGCTCTGGGTGGCCTCGCCGGTCTTGCCCTTGACCAGCAGGTTGACCAGGACGTTGCCGGCCTGGGCGACCACGGCGAGGCCGAGCGAGAGCGCGAGCGCGGTGCGCCAGTGCCGGCGCACGGTGGTGACGGCACCGTCCAGCAGCTCGCCGAAGCTCAGCGGGCGCAGCGGGATGACGCCGGGCTTGGGGCCGGCCGGGGCGCCCCAGCCGTACGGGCGGTGGCCGCCGGGAGGCTGCTGCCCCCACTGCTGCCCCCACTGCGGTCCGGGGGCGCCGGCCGGGCCGGTCCAGCCGGGGGTGGCCTGCGGTGGTGCCGACGGCCCGGGCACGGCGGCGGGCGCGTCGGCCGGGGGCCGGGCGTCGTCGCGGGGCGGCTCGGACGAGCTGGGCGAGGCCCAGCCCGGGGTGTCGGTCATCACTGCTCCTCGGAGGGCGTCACGGGCGCGACTGCGAACGGATCTTCCGCCCGCGCGCAGCGCCCATCGTGCCATGGGGCCGGAATTCGGCCCCATGGCGATCCGGTTGCTGATCGGCAACGGTCCTCCGTGCCGTGCCGGGTGGGGGGCCGTGGCGGGGCCGGCGAGGGGCCGCGGGCCGTCCCGGCGGGCACATTCGCCCGGTATGGCCGGAATGCACCGGTGGGGGAGTTGGCCGTTCTGGAGCATTGGCACTGCTGTGCGGCAGGTCACAATCCGGTAATGAGAAGATGGACGCATGAAGGGACGCGTCCTCGTCGTTGATGACGACTCCGCACTGGCCGAGATGCTCGGCATCGTGCTGCGTGGTGAGGGTTTTGAGCCGTTTTTCGTTGCGGATGGGGACAGGGCGCTAGCAGCGTTCCGGGAGACCAAGCCCGACCTCGTCCTGCTCGACCTGATGCTGCCCGGCCGGGACGGCATCGACGTGTGCCGACAGATCCGGGCGGAGTCCGGCATCCCGATCGTGATGCTGACCGCGAAGACCGACACGGTCGACGTCGTGGTGGGCCTGGAGTCGGGCGCTGACGACTACGTCACCAAGCCGTTCAAGCCCAAGGAGCTGGTGGCCCGGGTGCGCGCCCGGCTGCGCCGCGCCGAGGAGCCCACGCCCGAGCAGCTGACCATCGGCGACCTGGTGATCGACGTGGCCGGCCACTCGGTGAAGCGGGACGGCCGGGGCATCCCGCTGACCCCGCTGGAGTTCGACCTGCTGGTCGCGCTGGCCCGCAAGCCCTGGCAGGTGTTCACCCGCGAGGTGCTGCTGGAGCAGGTCTGGGGCTACCGCCACGCGGCGGACACCCGCCTGGTCAACGTCCATGTGCAGCGACTGCGGTCCAAGATCGAGAAGGACCCGGAGCGCCCCGAGATCGTGGTGACCGTCCGTGGCGTCGGCTACAAGGCCGGACCCAGCTGACGTGACGGACCGGGCAGACGACACCCCGTCGGGTTCCGCGACCGACGGGGCCGGGGCCGTGCGCGGCGACGTGCTGAGTTCGACCACCCGCCGCCGACGGGGCCTTTCCGCGGTGGCCGCACTGGTGAAGCGTCAGCTGCGCCGCCCCACGCACCGGGTGGCCGCGCTGTACCGCCGGTCGATCCAGCTGCGCGTGGTCGCGGTGTCCCTGCTGGCGTCCATCGCGGTCGTCGTGGTGCTGGGCGTGGTCGTGGTGGCGCAGGTGCGCAACGGCCTGCTCGGCACCAAGACGGACGCCGCCCGCGCGCAGGCCCGGATCGGCTTCCAGGTCGAGCAGAAGAAGATCGACGAGGCCAACGACCAGAAGCTGCGGGGCACCGCGGACCCGACGGTCGGCGAGGTCGGCACCTGGCTGCTGCGGCAGGTCAACGACCTGGCCGGGAGCGGGCAGACGGTCTACTCGGTGATCGCGATGGCCCCCGGCACCGGTGCCGTCGTCCCCGACACCGCGGGCTTCGCGCCGCGCTACTCGGGCGACATCCAGCCCAGCAGCATCCCGGACTCCCTGCGGGCCAAGCTGCTCGCCGAGCCCAACCAGATGTTCGACCAGCCGACCCGGATCTACCGATCACCCGGGAGCGACGTCAAGTCCGAGCCCGGGCTGGCCCTCGGCATGCAGTTCGACGGCCCGGCCGGGACGCCGTACCAGATGTTCTACGTGTTCTCCTTCGGCCAGGAGACCGACACCCTCAACCTGGTCACCGGCACCCTGGCCACCGCCGGGGTCTTCGTGGTGATCCTGATGGGCGGCATCGCCTGGGTCGTGGTGCGCCAGGTGGTCACCCCGGTCCGGATGGCCGCCGGGATCTCCGAGCGGCTCGCCGACGGGCACCTGGAAGAGCGGATGAAGGTCACCGGGACGGACGACATCGCCCGCCTCGGGGAGTCCTTCAACCGGATGGCCAACGC
Source organism: Kitasatospora sp. NPDC048298 (assembly GCF_043201465.1). Lineage (NCBI taxonomy): Bacteria > Bacillati > Actinomycetota > Actinomycetes > Kitasatosporales > Streptomycetaceae > Kitasatospora > Kitasatospora sp. NPDC048298. Next base: position 37,980 of record NZ_JBICYZ010000078.1, on the reverse strand, counting down.
CCTCCAGGCGCAGATCCGCCAGCTGGAGGAGCTGTCCCGGGTGCAGCGGCGGTTCGTCTCGGACGTCTCGCACGAGCTGCGCACCCCGCTGACCACGGTCCGGATGGCCGCGGACCTCATCTACGACAGCCGCGAGGACCTGGACCCGATGGCGGCCCGCTCGGCGGAGCTGCTGCAGGGCCAGCTGGACCGCTTCGAGTCGCTGCTCGCCGACCTGCTGGAGATCAGCCGCTTCGACGCGGGCGCCGCGATCCTGGACGCCGAGCCGGTCGACCTGCGCGAGATCGTCGCCCGGGTGGTCGAGGCCGCCGACCCGCTGGCGCAGGCCAAGGGCAGCGCCGTGGTGATCCGCGGCGACGGCGAGCCGGTGCTGGCCGAGGTGGACTCCCGCCGGATCGAGCGGATCCTGCGCAACCTGGTGGTCAACGCGCTGGAGCACGGCGAGGGCCGCGACGTGGTGGTCCGGCTGGGCTCGGCGGACGGCGCGGTCGCGGTCGGCGTGCGCGACTACGGCATCGGCCTCAAGCCGGGCGAGGCGTCCCGGGTGTTCCACCGCTTCTGGCGGGCCGACCCGTCCCGGGTGCGGACCACCGGCGGCACCGGCCTCGGCCTGTCGATCGCCGTCGAGGACGCCCACCTGCACGGCGGCTGGCTCCAGGCCTGGGGCGAGCCCGGTGGCGGCTCGCACTTCCGGCTCACCCTGCCGCGCACCCGCGGCGGCGAGATCACCCGGGCGCCGTTCCGGCTGGAGCCGGAGGACTCCCGCAACAACCGGGGGCTGGGCGCGCAGGGCACGCCGTACCGGCGGGCGATCAGCCCGTCCGGTGCCACGGCGTCGGCCGTCGTCGACGAGCAGGCGGAGACGCCGGAGAGCGCGGGCAGCAGCCTCGGCAGCGGGCTCGGCGGGGTGCTGAACATCGGCCCCGGGCTGGGCCGGCGCCGGATGCCCGAGGGACCGCGCGCGGACCCCTCGGACGTGCGGACGGCCGCCGGGTACGGGGCCACCGGCGCCCAGGTCATGGTGGACCCGACGGCCGGACGGCCGTCGGTGGCGCAGCGGACGGCGGAGCCGGACGTGACGGGCGGGACGACGGACGCGGAGGGGTCGCAGCGTGCGAAGGACGAGCAACAGGACTGAGCCGCGGCTCCTCGCCGCGGTCGGCGGGCTGCTCGGCGCCCTGGTGGCGAGCGGCTGCGCGGCGATGCCGGATTCCGGCGGCATCACCAAGGTGGAGCTGTCCCAGGGCTCGGCGGACAAGAACCTCCAGGCCCGGGTCTACCCGGTGGCGCCCGGGAAGGGCGCCAAGCCGCGCGAGTTGCTGACCGGGTTCCTGGACGCGGTGACCGCCGACGAGGGGTACGACACCGCGCGCAAGTACCTCACCGAGAGCGCCGCCGCGGAGTGGAAGCCGGAGGCGGAGCTCCGGGTGCTCTCGTCCACGACCATCCCGGACGTCCCGGACGTCACCGACGCGGACACGGTCTCGGTGTCGGTGACCGGACAGCTGGTCGCCAGCGTCGACGAGAAGCACTCGTTCGACCTGGTCACCGGGCAGAACAACGTCTCGTCGCCCTTCACCTTCGTCCGGAAGGACGGCGAGTGGCGGATCGACAAGCTGCCGCCCGGCGTGATCATGAACGAGACCAACTTCCGGAACAGCTTCCGGCAGGTCGAGCGGTTCTTCTACACCATGCCCGATTCGTCGGCGGCGGCCTCCGGGAACGCCGGCCAGGAGGTGCTGGTCGCCGACCCGATCTACCTGCGGCGCCGGACGGACCCGCTGACCTCGGCGGCCCAGGCGGTGGCCGACGGGCCCTCGACATGGCTCTCGCAGGCGTCGGTCCGGACGGCGTTCCCGAGCGGTGTCCGGGTCGAGCGGGTGACCATCGACGACAGCAAGACCGCCCACGTGCAGCTCGGCTCCACCGACCTCGGCGAGACGACGGCCTGCCGGCGGATGGCGAACCAGCTCTTCTACACCCTCGCCGACCAGGGCAAGGGCCTCGACAAGCTGGAGCTGAAGGGGCAGCGCGGGTCCTGCACCGTCCGCCGCGGCGAGGAGCCGCTCGTCGGCCCCGGTGCCCTGGTCGGGCCGTCGTCCGCGACGCAGTACTACCAGCGTGCCGACGGCGCCCTGGTGGCGACCGACGAGGGACGCCCCGGAGACCCGGTCCGCGGCATCCTCGGCAAGCCGCAGTCGAACACCAAGCCGCCGCTCGGCGCCTTCGCGGTCAGCCGCAGCGGCACCCAGGCCGCGGCGATCAGCGAGGACGGCCACCAGGTCTACTCGCTGCCGCTGTCGGACAGCACGGTGGCCATGGGCGAGCCGGTGCTCACCTCGCCGGCCAAGGGCGGCGACAAGGAGGACGGCTTCGCCTCGCCCAGCTGGGACGGCCGCGGCGACCTCTGGGTGGTGGACCGCAACAAGCAGGGTCCCCGGGTGGTGATGGTGCGCGGTGCCAAGTCGTACACCGTGCCGGTCGAGGGGCTGCTGACCGGGCAGACCGTGCAGGGGATGAAGATCGCCTCGGACGGTGTCCGGGTCGCCCTGGTGCTCAAGACCCCCGGGGTGACCAGCCGCTCGCTGCGGTTCGGACTCGTGGTGCACGGCGGCACCCCGCAGGCGCCCACCGTGAAGATCACCGGGCTGCGCCAGGCCGCCCCGACGCTCACCGACGTCGCCTCGGTGTCCTGGGCGGAGGCCGACCAGCTGGTGGTGCTCGGCAAGGAGGCCGACCGGACCCAGCAGCTGTACTACATCAGCACCGACGGCTCGCAGAGCACGGACACCCAGCTGCAGAGCGCCGAGACCATGCAGACCGTCGCGGCCTCGGAGTCCCGGGCGGACAGCCTGACCCAGACGCCGCCGGTGCTCGCGATGGGCGAGGTCAAGCAGACGGACGGGAAGCCGAGCGAGCTCAAGGCCTTCCGCCTGGTCAACCACCAGTGGCGGGAAGCCTCGCTGATCGACAAGCCCCGGTCCTTCCTCTACGCGGGCTGACGGTGCGCGCGGGCTGATGGCGCGCCGCCCTGCTGACGGCGCGTCCGGGAGGGGCCGTCGGCTCGCCCGGGCAGGCCGCGGCCGCGGCGGTGGTCAGCCCGCCGGGTGCACGGTGGCCGCGACCGTGGCGCCGGCCCGGGCCGGCAGCCCGGCGTCGGCCAGTGCCCGGGCGGCCTCGGCGAGGCTGGCACCGGTGGTCACCAGGTCGTCCACCAGCACCGGGTGACGGCCGGCCAGGCCCGTCGGCCCGGTCCGGGCGCGCGGCAGCACGGTGAGCGCGCCGTGCAGGTTACGGCGCCGCTCGGCCGCGTTCAGCCCGGTCTGGTCGGCCACCGGCCGGGCGTGCCGCAGCAGCGGGGCGGCCCGGACGTCCAGGCCGGACCGGCGCAGCGAGCGGGCGGCCGCCCCGGCCAGCCGCAGCGTCGGATCGTGCCCGCGGGCGCGGACGGCCGAGCGCGCCGAGGGCATCGGGACCAGCAGCAGCGGAGCCGCCCCGGCCCGAGCGCCCAGGGCGGAGCGCACCGCCCGGCCGAGGGCCTCGCCCAGCGGCCCGGCCAGCCGTAGCGCGCCGCGCTCCTTGTGGGCGAGCAGCAACTGGCGGACCGGGTCGGTGTACGGCGCGGCCGCGTGCGTCCAGGGCAGCAGGGTGGGGGCGGGCCGGGCGGTGGCCAGCGCGCGCCGGCAGGCCGGGCAGAGCTGGGTGCGTTCGCTGCCGCAGCCGGCGCAGTCCGCGGGCAGCAGGACGTCCAGCAGCCCGGCCAGCGCGTGGCCGAACGGCCCTTGGGCGGACGGCGGACGGGTGGGGGTGGGGGACGGCGGCACGGCTGCTCCTGGCGGCGGCAGACACGGAGAGTCAGCACACAATGCGCCGTATGGGGGGCGTTGTCGAGGTATTTACCCATACTTCATCCGCCAGAGGGTAGACAGGGTGCACCAGCTTGACCGCCCGACCGCATTATCGGGTCATACCCTCCTTATCGGCTGAGGAGGCGAAAAACCCGTGTGAGGTGTTCGATAAGGCCCAGGGGGTTTCAACCGTCCCTGGTGGGGAGGAAGTGAGGTGAGGGCCAGTCGTTTCCCGCCGCTGGCGGCGGGGGGCGGGGGGCCGGCAGTGGATGGGCTGGTCCAGCTGGGTCTCAGTCCGGTCCGGTAGCACCCGGATCGGCGTCAGCACGAGGGATCGGAGTTCTGCGTGGACATCGTCGTCAAGGGCCGCAAGACCGAGGTGCCCAAGAGGTTCCGCGAGCACGTGGCCGAGAAGCTGGAGAAGGTCCAGAAGTTCGACGCCAAGGCCATCAGCCTCGACGTCGAGGTGTCCAAGGAGCACAATCCGCGGCAGGCCGACCGCTCCGATCGGGTGGAGATCACTCTCCGCAGCCGCGGCCCCGTCATCCGGGCCGAAGCCGCCGCCGCTGACCCGTACGCGGCGCTCGACCTGGCCTCGGCGAAGCTCGACGCGCAGCTGCGCAAGTCCGCGGACCGGCGTCGGGTGCACAAGGGCGGCGCGAACGGCCGCACCCCGATCAGCGTCGCCGCGGCGACCGCGGCCCTGGCCGCGCTGCCGGACACGACGGCGCCGGAGGGCGCGACGAACGGCGCCGTCCGCAAGACCATGATGGGATCCCTGGAAGTGGAGGGCGAAGGCCCGCTGGTGGTCCGGGAGAAGACGCACCCGGCCGCCCCCATGGCGCTGGACCAGGCGCTCTACGAGATGGAGCTGGTCGGCCACGACTTCTACCTCTTCGTGGAGAAGGACAGCGGCCTGCCGAGCGTGGTCTACCGCCGGCACGGTTACCACTACGGCGTCATCCACCTGCAGACCGACCTCGCGGCCGGGCCGGGCGGCGGGGCGGGCGGGGCGATCGGCGGGTCCGACGAGGAGGACTGACCGTCCGAGGAGCGATGGAGGGGTGACCCCGGCGGCCGTGGCCGCCGGGGTCACCGGCGTTCGGGGAGGGGCGTCGCGAACGGGGCCGCGTCCCGGGCACAGGGGTCACCCGATGCGGGGGAATCGGCATCGGAGGGTGACCGTGGCGGTGTCGGAGCGTGGAATGATTGGCGCACGACGACCCGCGAAGGGGGAGGAGCGGATGGGGGATCACTTCGGGCTGGGGCCCGGGGTCGGGCCAGGGCTGCCGTCGGGGGCGGAGGACGAGCCCGCGTACGAGCCGCACCGGGGTGAGCCGATCCGTGTGTTGGTGGTGGACGACCACGCGCTGTTCCGCCGGGGGCTGGAGATCGTCCTCGCGGAGGAGCCGGACATCAAGGTCGTCGGCGAGGCGGGGGACGGCGCGGAGGCCGTGCTGAAGGCCGCCGACCTGCTGCCCGACATCATCCTCATGGACGTCCGGATGCCGCGCCGCAGCGGGATCGAGGCCTGTACGGCGATCAAGGACGTGGCGCCCAGCACCAAGATCATCATGTTGACGATAAGCGACGAGGAGGTCGACCTCTACGAGGCGATCAAGGCCGGGGCCACCGGCTACCTGCTCAAGGAGATCTCCACCGACGAGGTCGCCACCGCGATCCGCGCGGTCGCCGACGGGCAGTCGCAGATCAGCCCCTCGATGGCCTCCAAGCTGCTCACCGAGTTCAAGTCGATGATCCAGCGCCGCTCTGACGACCGGGACCTGGTGCCCGCGCCCCGGCTCACCGACCGGGAGCTGGAGGTGCTCAAGCTGGTGGCCACCGGCATGAACAACCGGGAGATCGCCAAGGAGCTGTTCATCAGCGAGAACACCGTGAAGAACCACGTCCGCAACATCCTGGAGAAGCTCCAGCTGCACTCCCGGATGGAGGCCGTGGTGTACGCGATGCGGGAGAAGATCCTCGAAATAGGGTGAGCCGGGCGGGACTTGGGGGTGCTGCTGGCGGTCCTAGCGGTCCGCCAGCAGTTTCTCCAGGGCGGGGCGCAGCCGCTCGTCGTGCAGCGCCCCGACCCGCACCTCGTCGCAGCCGACCCAGGAGGCGGCCTCGCGCAGTGCCGTCGCGAGCGCATCGAGGTGCCGGGCGCCGCTCCCGCGGCCGTCCAGCGAGACCTGCCGGGCGACCAGGGTGCGGCCCTCGCGGGCAGGGTCGACCCGGCCGACCAACCGGCCGCCGGTCAGCAGCGGCATCGCGAAGTAGCCGTGCACCCGCTTGTGCTTGGGCGTGTAGGCCTCCAGCCGGTGCGTCATGCCGAAGATCCGCTCGGTGCGGGGGCGGTCCCAGACCAGCGAGTCGAACGGCGAGAGCAGCGTGGTGCGGTGGCGCCCGCGCGGGGCGGTGGCGAGGGCGGCCGGGTCGGCCCAGGCCGGGGCCGGGGCGCCGTCCGGGCCCCAGCCGGCCACCTCGACCGGGACGAGCCCGCAGTCGGCGAGCACCGGGTCCAACTGCTCGGCGCGCAGTCGGTGGTAGTCCAGCAGATCGGCCCGGGTGGCCACGCCGAGGGCCGCGCCGGCCTGGGCGGCCAGGGTGCGCACACACTCCTCGTCCGACCGGTCCTGCCCGAACAGGGCGTCCGGGACGGCCTGTTCGGCCAGTGCGTAGACCCGCTTCCAGCTCCGGCGCTCGGTGCAGACCACCTCGCCGAAGGCCAGCGCCCGCTCGACCGCAATCTTGGTGTCGGACCAGTCCCACCACTCGGCCGTCTTCTTGGCGCCGCCCAGCTCGGTGGAGGTCAACGGCCCCTCGGCCCGCAGCTTGTCGAGCACGGCGCGGTACGTCCCGGGCTCGACCCGGCCGCCCCAGAGGTGGCCGCGGTCGCGGTAGCGGCGGCGCCGGAAGGCGAACAGCGGCCACTCCTCGACCGGCAGGATGCAGGCCGCGTGCGACCAGTACTCGAAGGTCGTGCCGCCGCCCCAGTACGCCGCCTCGACGGCCGGGCGGCCGACCGCGCCGAGCCGGGCGTACGGCACCAGCTCGTGCGAGCGGGCCAGCACCGAGATCGTGTCCAGCTGGACGGCGCCCAGGTGCCGCAGCACCCCGCGCACCCCGCCGCGGCGGTCGGGCGCGCCCAGCAGGCCCTGGGCGCGCAGCGCGATCCGGCGGGCGTCGTCCGCGCTGAGCACGGTGACGGGGGCGGGGCGGGGGTCAGCGGCGGTCATGCCGGCGAGCGTAGCCCGGGGCACTGACAGCGCGGGCCCGGATCGGGCCGAGGGGAGGGGCCGTGGGCCGTGGGCCGCGGGCTCAGTCCAGGTCGGAGGGCAGCAGGGAGGCGATCCAGGCGTCGTGGAAGACGCCGCGCTGCTCCGCGTACGAGCGCAGGGTGCCCTCGAAGCGGTAGCCGGCCTTCCCGGCGACCGCACGGGAGCCCTCGTTGCCGACGTAGGCCTGCCACTCCAGACGGCGCAGGCCGAGCTCCCGCAGGCCGAAGCGGGAGACGGCGCGGGCGGCCTCGGTGGTGTAGCCGCGCCCGCGGAACTCCTTCACGGCCCACCAGCCGATCTCGGCGCAGCCCGGGTCCTGGGGGCGCAGGACGAGGCCCTGGGAGCCGACCAGAGCGCCGGACTCGCGCTCGAACACACACCAGATCCGGTTCGCTCCGGTGCGCCAGCCGTCGATCGCGAGATCGCGCACGAAGAACTCCGCGTCCTCGCGCCGGTACGGCGAGGGAACGACCGTCCAGCGCTGGATCTCGGGATCCTGGCAGGCGGCGAAGACCGCGTCGATGTCCGATTCCCGCGGGGCCCGCAGGACGAGCCGCTCGGTGGTGAGGGTGACAGCTTCGGTACTGGTTTCTTCCATGAACGGATTATTCGCCGGTGCCGGAAAGCGGGCATCCGAATATCCGGCCGGTCCCGCAGGGGGCCAACTCTCCGGCCCGCCGACCGATTTGTCCCGGTGGACGGTGCTATCTGGCCATGTGCTCGCGCGGGTGACACGGGAATACCGTGCTGACGCACCTCCCGGGGGGTTGGACTCCTCGCATACGATGGCCCGTGCGGTGGGGTGGACCCGCCGTGCAGTCGTCCAGTGCCAATACAGGCAAGGAGCCCGCTCACGTGTCCGTCTTCGACAAGATCCTGCGCGCCGGCGAGGGCAAGATCCTTCGCAAGCTGCAGCGGATTGCCGCCCAGGTCAACTCCATCGAAGAGGACTTCGTCAACCTCACCGACGCCGAGCTGCGCGCACTGACCGACGAGTACAGGCAGCGGCTCGCGGACGGCGAGAGCCTGGACGACATCCTCCCCGAGGCGTTCGCCACCGTCCGTGAGGCCGCCAAGCGCGTGCTCGGCCAGCGCCACTACGACGTCCAGCTGATGGGCGGCGCCGCCCTGCACTACGGGTACGTCGCCGAGATGCGCACCGGTGAGGGCAAGACCCTCGTCGGCACCCTGCCCGCGTACCTGAACGCGCTGACCGGCAAGGGCGTCCACCTGATCACCGTCAACGACTACCTCGCCGAGCGCGACTCGGAGTGGATGGGCCGGGTGCACCGCTTCCTGGGCCTCGAAGTCGGCGTGATCCTGGGCAGCATGACGCCCGTCGAGCGCAAGCGCCAGTACGGGATGGACATCACGTACGGCACCAACAACGAGTTCGGCTTCGACTACCTGCGCGACAACATGGCCTGGTCGCAGGACGAGCTCGTCCAGCGCGGCCACAACTTCGCGGTCGTCGACGAGGTCGACTCGATCCTGATCGACGAGGCCCGCACCCCGCTGATCATCTCCGGCCCGGCGGACCAGGCGACGAAGTGGTACGCCGACTTCGCCAAGCTGGTGATGCGTCTGAAGATCGAGCGCGACTACGAGGTCGACGAGAAGAAGCGCACCGTCGGCATCCTCGAGGAGGGCGTCACCCGGGTCGAGGACTACCTGGGCATCGACAACCTCTACGAGTCGGTGAACACCCCGCTGGTCGGCTTCCTGAACAACGCCATCAAGGCGAAGGAGCTGTACAAGCGGGACAAGGACTACGTCGTGATGAACGGCGAGGTCATGATCGTCGACGAGCACACCGGCCGCATCCTGGCCGGGCGCCGCTACAACGAGGGCATGCACCAGGCGATCGAGGCCAAGGAGGGGGTGGAGGTCCAGAACGAGAACCAGACCCTGGCCACCATCACCCTGCAGAACTTCTTCCGCCTGTACGACAAGCTCGCTGGCATGACCGGTACCGGCACCACCGAGGCCGCCGAGTTCCACCAGATCTACAAGCTCGGCGTGGTGCCGATCCCGACCAACAAGACGCCGCTGCGCATCGACCAGCCCGACCTGATCTACAAGTCGGAGCCGGCCAAGTTCGCCGCCGTGGTCGAGGACATCGCCGAGAAGCACGAGAAGGGCCAGCCGGTGCTGGTCGGCACCGTGTCGGTCGAGAAGTCCGAGTACCTGTCGCAGGAGCTGCGCAAGCGCGGCATCCCGCACGAGGTGCTGAACGCCAAGCACCACGAGCGCGAGGCGCAGATCGTCGCGCAGGCCGGCCGCAAGGGCGCCGTCACCGTCGCCACCAACATGGCCGGTCGCGGCACCGACATCATGCTGGGCGGCAACTCCGACCACCTGGCCGCCGCCGAGCTGGCGCAGCGCGGGCTGACCCCGACGGACACCCCGGACGAGTACGAGGCCGCCTTCCCGGCCGCGCTGGAGAAGGCCAAGGCCTCGGTGAAGGCCGAGCAGGACGAGGTCAAGGAGGCCGGCGGCCTCTACGTCCTCGGCACCGAGCGGCACGAGTCCCGCCGGATCGACAACCAGCTGCGCGGCCGCTCCGGCCGTCAGGGTGACCCGGGCGAGTCCCGCTTCTACCTGTCGCTGGGCGACGACCTGATGCGCCTGTTCAAGGCCGGCATGGTCGAGCGCGTGCTCTCGATGGCGAACGTGCCCGAGGACGTGCCGATCGAGTCCAAGATGGTCACCCGCGCCATCGCCTCCGCGCAGACCCAGGTCGAGCAGCAGAACTTCGAGATCCGCAAGAACGTCCTCAAGTACGACGAGGTGCTCAACCGCCAGCGCGAGGTCATCTACGGCGAGCGCCGCCGGGTGCTGGAGGGCGAGGACCTCCAGGAGCAGGTCGGCCACTTCATGGACGACACCGTCGAGGCGTACGTTCGTGCGGCCACCGGCGAGGGCTACGAGGACGACTGGGACCTGGACAAGCTCTGGACTGCGCTCAAGCAGCTCTACCCGGTCACCCTGGACCTGGACGAGCTGGAGGACGAGGCCGGCGGCCGGGCCGGGCTGAGCCCCGAGCTCCTGATCAAGTCCATCCAGGAGGACATCCAGGCGCAGTACGGCGCCCGCGAGGACCAGCTGGGCGAGGAGATCATGCGCGAGCTGGAGCGCCGGGTCGTGCTGTCGGTGCTGGACCGCCGCTGGCGCGAGCACCTCTACGAGATGGACTACCTCCAGGAGGGCATCGGCCTGCGGGCCATGGCGCAGCGCGACCCGCTGGTCGAGTACCAGCGCGAGGGCTTCGACATGTTCACCGCGATGATGGAGGGCATCAAGGAGGAGTCCGTCGGCTACCTGTTCAACCTGGAGGTCCAGGTCGAGCAGCAGGTCGAGGAGGTCCCGGTCGAGGACGCCCAGGTGGTGCTCGACAAGCTGGAGAAGGACGCCGCCCGCCCGGAGATCAAGGCCAAGGGCCTGGAGGCCCCGAAGCCGCAGCGGCTGCACTACACGGCCCCCTCGGACGAGGTCGGCGGCGGTGTCATCGAGGGCGACTTCGAGGACCTCGCGCCGGAGGACGAGGGTGACGGGCTGACCCGCGCCGAGCGCCGCAAGGCCGCCAAGTCGGCCAAGGGCCGCCGCCGCAAGGGCTGAGCCGGCCGCCGGACACCAGTCAGGACGCCACGCAGGGCGCCGTTCCCGGACCGGGACGGCGCCCTGCGCCGTTCCGTACCGCCGGGGGTGCGACGGGGTGCTCACCGGGCCTCCACGGCGGTGCACTGCCACTGCCCGGCCGGGCCGCGCTGCTCCAGCCGGAAGGCCACCATGTGGTGCCGCCGGCCGAGGTCGACCCGCACGCAGGCCTCGACCGCGTCCGGTGAGGGCGAGCGGTCGTGCACCGGCCCGAGCCGGGGGCGGTCGGCGGGGCCGCCGCGGCGCAGGGCGCCGGCCCGGACCAGTGAGGCGAGCTGCCCGTAGCCGGCCAGGCTGGTGTGCCGCACCAGCTGGCCGGAGGGCCGGGCGCCGGTGAGCACCTCGACCAGCCGGTGGGCGAAGCGGGCGGCCAGCGCGCCGGGGTCGGGCCCGGGCGCGGGCGCGCCGGTGCAGGCGGAGCGCGGGTGGCGCGGTCGGCGGCCGGCCGGGTCGCAGCCGGTGGCGCCGCGCGGTCGGCGGTGCGGGCGGGCGGTGATCCGGGCGTCGAGGTCGGAGCCGAGGCGGGCGGTGGGCTGGGCGCTGGCGTGGGCGGTGCAGCGGACGGTCACGGGGGTGGCTCCTGGACTGGGTGGTGCGGGTACGGACGGGATCAGGCTGGGGGCGGCCCGCGTGCGGCGGCAACGGGTTTCCGAGCCGGTGGGGGCGGGCTTTCGAATTCACCTATCCGGGTGAGGCGGCCAGTGTGGCGACGGGGCGGACGGGCCGTCCGCGGGCGCCCGGTTGACGTGCGGGGACGGGCCGTACGGTCCTAAAGGGGACGCTCCGGTTGGGCGGACCGGGTGGCGGCGCCCGGCCGCCGCATTGCGCCGTACCGGCCCGGCGCGCACCATCGGAGCCTGACCGGGAGCGGACGGCCGGGCTCCCACGACGAGGGGCGGCCGGTATGACGACACGGGTGACGCCGGCCCCGGCGGCCGCGGGTACCGCCCCGCCCGCCGCGGGGGCTCCCCGGTACGGCCTGGTGCTGGGCGGCGGCGGGATGCTCGGCGCGGCCTGGACGGTCGGCGCGCTGTGCGCCGTCGAGGAGGCCACCGGACGGCGGTCCGACGGGGCCGACGTCCTGCTCGGTACCTCGGCGGGCGCGGTCCTCGCCGCGATGCTGGCCGGGGGCGTCCGCCCCGAGCAGCTGCGCGACCACCAGCGCGGCCTGCCGATCACCGAGGGCCCGCTGGCCGGGGTGGCCTTCGACTACGACTCCGCCGTCGGCGGCGCGCTGCCGCCCCGCCCCCGGGCCGGGATCGGCTCGCCCGGCCTGCTGCGCGACGCCGTCCGGCACCCGCGCGAGTACCCGCTGCTGACCATGGTCTCGGCGATCGCGCCGCACGGCCGCGGCTCGCTGGCGCCGGTCGGCGAGCTGGTGCGCGGCCTGCTCGTCCCCGACGGGCCGCCCGACGGGGACGGGCCACCGGAGCCCGGCGGCGGGGGATCGCCACTGCGGGCGGTGGCCGTGGACTACCGCAGCGGCCGCCGGGTGGTCTTCGGCGACCCGGGCGCCCCGGCCGTCCCGATGCCCGACGCCGTGATGGCCTCCTGCGCGATCCCCGGCTGGTTCGCGCCGGTGCGGCTGGACGGCTCGGCGTACGTGGACGGCGGTTGCTGGTCCGCTACCAACGCCGACCTGATGCTCGGCCGGGGGCTGGACGAGGTGTACGTGCTCGCCCCGATGGCCCTGCGGCTGGACCGCGGCGCGGGGCGGGCCGCCCGGCAGGAGCAGGAGCAGGAGCGGGCGCAAGAGGAGGAGGAGCAGGGCCAGGGGCCGGGCGGGCCCGGCCGCGACACCCTGGCCGCCCTGCGCGAGTGGCGCGCCCGGGACCGCCCGCGCGGCGTGCTCGCCCAGCTGGTGAGCCGCTACCGCCACGCCGTGACCCGCCAGCTGCTGCGCGAGGCCGCGCTGCTGCGGGCCGAGGGCGTCCGGGTGCGGCTGCTCGCGCCGACCCTGGCGGACCTCGCGGTGATGGGCCCGAACATGATGGACCCGGCCCGCCGCGGCGCCGTCCTGGAGAGTGCCCTGCGCACCAGCCGGGAGGCGCTCCACGACAGCGGTGAGCGTCCGCCCCCGGACCGGAGGTGATCACGGGCGTCCCCGCGGCGCTTATTCTTGGGGCGCTGGAGAATCTGTGCCGCTGGACGAACCCCGCTGGACGAACCGGAGAGTGCCACCGATGCGCGTGTACGTGCCCACCACCCTGACCGGCCTGGCGGCGGCGCACGAGGGCGGCGCCCTGGAGCAGTCCGCCGCGTACGCCGTGACGCCCGCGCTGCGCGAGTGGTACGTCAGCGACGACCTGGAGGAGCTGGAGTACGCGGCGCTCAACCGGGCCGCGCAGTCCTCGCTGCGGCTGCTGGCCGCCGACCCGCAGGCCCCGTGCCGCCGGGTCGTGGTGGCGCTGGACGTGGCCGACGCGTCGGTGCGGCCCTTCCCGGGTGACGAGTACCAGGACCAGGCCTCGCTCGGCCGGGTGGTGCTGGCCGGCCCGGTGCGGCTGGCCAAGGCGGCCGCGGTGCACGCCGACGTGGCCGACGACGAGGTGGTCACGGACGTCGCCGCGGCGGTGGCGGCGGTGGCCGCGGCCGACGCGGGCGACCAGGACGCCCAGTTCACCGTGGACGGTGCCGAGGACCACGACCTGCTCTGGTACGCGACCCAGGAGATCCCCGCCCTGCTCGCGTGAGTTCCGCCCTACCGGCGTGTCGCCCGTCCGGGTTACCGTTTCACCCCGTGCGCACTCACATCGTTTGGGACTGGAACGGCACGCTCTTCCACGACATGGAGGCCGTGCTCGGGGCGAGCAACGCCGCGTTCGCGACCATCGGCGTCGGGCCGATGAGCCTCCAGGAGTACCGCGAGCAGTACGAGATCCCGATCCCCCGCTTCTACGAGCGCCTGCTCGGCCGGATGCCCTCCACGGAGGAGTGGCTGCGGCTCGACGACGCGTTCCACGACCGCTACCGGGAGCTCAGCCGGGCCTGCGGGCTGACCGAGGGCGCGCGCGAGCTGCTGGACGGCTGGCGGGACGCGGGGAACAGCCAGTCGCTGCTGTCGATGTACGAGCACGAGAAGCTGGTGCCGCTGGTCGACACCTTCGACCTGACCGGCGGGTTCCTGCGGGTGGACGGCCGCAGCGGCCCGTCCGGCGGCCAGAAGGCGGAGCACCTGACCAGGCACCTGGCCGCGCTCGGCGAGCGGGTGGACCCGGCCCGTACGGTGCTGATCGGCGACGCCGCGGACGACGCCCTGGCGGCGCTGGCCGCGGGCGCCCGCGCGGTGCTCTACACCGGCGGTTCGCACACCCGGGAGAAGCTGGAGCCGGTCGGCGTCCCGGTGGTGGACAGCCTGGCCGAGGCGGTGGAGCTGGCCGGCCGGATCAGCGGCTGAGCGCGCGGGGCCTGCCCGGGGACGGCGGACGTGGCGGGCGCCACGTCCTCCGTCCGCGTGTCTGAGCGGGCGGATCGGGCCCCGGCTGGTCAGGCTGGTGTCACACCCGACCAGCCGCCAGGACGGAGCCGCCATGCCCATCGACGCAGTCACCGAGGTACCGGTCCCGGTCAACGAGCCGGTGCGGGCGTACGCGCCCGGCAGCCCGGAGCGGGACCGGCTGGTGCGACGGCTGGACGAGCTGGCCGCCGAGCAGGTCCCGCTGCCGATGACCATCGGCGGCGAGCAGCGCTTCGGCGGCGGCGAGCGGATCGACGTCGTCCAGCCGCACCACCACGCCGCCAAGCTGGGCGTGCTCGGCAACGCCACCCGGGAGGACGCCCGGGCGGCGGTGGACGCGGCGCTGGCCGCCGGGCGGCAGTGGCGGTCGCTCTCCTTCGACGACCGCGCGGCGGTCTTCCTGCGCGCCGCCGACCTGCTGGCCGGCCCCTGGCGGGAGACGCTCAACGCGGCCACCATGCTCGGCCAGTCCAAGACCGCGCAGCAGGCCGAGATCGACTCCGCCTGCGAGCTGATCGACTTCTGGCGGTTCAACGTCCACTTCGCCCGGCAGATCCTGGCCGACCAGCCGATCTCCTCGCCCGGCGTGTGGAACCGCACCGACCACCGCCCGCTGGAAGGTTTCGTCTACGCGATCACCCCGTTCAACTTCACCGCGATCGCCGGCAACCTGCCCACCGCCCCCGCGCTGCTGGGCAACACCGTGGTCTGGAAGCCCGCGCCGACCCAGACCCTGGCCGCGTACCACCTGATGCGGCTGCTGGAGGCGGCCGGGCTGCCGCCCGGGGTGATCAACATGGTGACCGGCGACGGCCTCCAGGTCTCCCCGGTCGCGCTGGCCGACCCGGCGTTCGCCGGACTGCACTTCACCGGTTCCACGGCCACCTTCCGGTCGCTGTGGCAGACCATCGGCGCCAACATCGGCGGCTACCGCGCGTACCCGAGGATCGTCGGCGAGACCGGCGGCAAGGACTTCCTGCTGGCCCACCGCTCGGCCGACCCGGAGATCCTCAGGACCGCGCTGATCCGCGGCGCCTTCGAGTACCAGGGCCAGAAGTGCTCGGCGCTCTCCCGCGCCTACCTGCCGCGCAGCCTCTGGCAGAGGATCAAGGACGACTTCCTGGCGGAGGTGGACGCGCTCGCGGTGGGCGACGTGACCGACCTGTCCAACTTCATGGGCGCCCTGATCGACCGCCGCGCCTTCGAGAAGAACCGGGACGCCATCGACCGGGCGAAGGCCGATCCGACGATCGAACTGGCGGCCGGCGGGCAGTACGACGACGCGATCGGCTGGTTCGTCCGGCCGACCGTGCTGGTCTCCTCCGACCACCGCGGCGAGATCTTCCGGACTGAGTACTTCGGCCCGATCCTCGCCGTCCACGTCTACGAGGACTCCCGCTGGGACGACGTGCTCCGCCGGGTCGACGCCGGCGCCCCGTACGGGCTGACCGGCTCGGTGATCGCGCAGGATCGTTACGCCATCGCCCAGGCCGTCGAGGAGCTGCGCTTCACCGCGGGGAACTTCTACATCAACGACAAGCCCACCGGGGCCGTCGTCGGCCAGCAGCCCTTCGGCGGCGGCCGGGCCTCCGGCACCAACGACAAGGCGGGCGCCGCGCAGAACCTGCTGCGCTGGACCTCGGCGAGGTCGATCAAGGAGACCTTCGTCCCTCCGACCCACCACGGCCACCCCCACATGGGCTGAGAGTGAACTTCAGGCTCCGGTTTGGACATGCTGTCCAGGACGGACGCGACTTCCTGTGGGTTTGCGCCTACCTGTCCCTGTCCACCTTCGATTGATCCGGTTAGGCTGGCTGGCGTCGTCGGGTGGCTTGCAAGGCGAATGAGTCGTCCTACCCGCTGGGCGGGCGTTTCATGCGTGCCATGAGCCCCTTTCAGTCGGATGGTGCGGCAGGATTGCGGTGACCCGTCGGTGTACATCCACACACCACCGAGTCACGCAACGGCGCGCGACAGGAGCCAAGAAGTCATGCAGACCAAGCTGGACGCAGCCAAGGCCGAACTGCTCAAGAAGGCAGCCGCAGCCGCTGAGAACAGCCAGGTGGGGGGAGCGGCGCCGGGGGAGGGTCTGAGCAACGGCGCTCTGACCGCGTACCTGCACCACTACTACCTCCACACCGCGCCGGAGGACCTGGTCGACCGCGACACGGTCGACGTGTACGGCGCGGCCGCCTCCCACTACCGCCTGGGCCTCAAGCGCCCGCAGGGCACCGCCGAGGTGCGGGTGCACACCCCCTCGGTCGAGGAGAACGGCTGGTCCTGCGGCCACACCGTGGTCGAGGTCGTCACCGACGACATGCCCTTCCTGGTCGACTCCGTCACCAACGAGCTGTCCCGCCAGGACCGCGCGATCCACATCGTGATCCACCCCCAGCTGGTCGTCCGCCGTGACATCACCGGCAAGCTGCTGGAGATCCTGGACGTCGACGCCTGCTCCCGCAGTCAGGCCGCCGGCACCGAGTGGCCCGCCGACGCGAGCGTCGAGTCGTGGATGCACATCGAGATCGACCGCGAGACCGACCGCGAGGACCTGCGCTCCATCGAGGCCGACCTGCGCCGCGTGCTCGGCGACGTCCGCGAGGTCGTCGAGGACTGGGGCAAGATGCGCGAGAGCGCCCTGCGCCTGGCCGACGAGCTGGCCGAGGAGCCCCCGGCCGGCCTGCCCGAGCAGGAGGTCGGCGAGGCCTGGGAGCTGATGCGCTGGCTCGCCGACGACCACTTCACCTTCCTCGGCTACCGCGAGTACGACCTGGTCGAGCACGAGGGCGAGGAGGTCCTCAAGGCCGTCGCCGGGACCGGCCTCGGCATCCTGCGCTCCGACCCGCACAGCCACGACGACGCCCACCACGCGGTCAGCGAGGCCTTCGGCCGGCTCTCCGCGCCGGTGCGCGCCAAGGCCCACGAGAAGAAGCTGCTCGTCCTGACCAAGGCCAACAGCCGTGCCACCGTGCACCGCCCGGCCTACCTGGACTACGTCGGCGTGAAGAAGTTCAACGCCGCCGGCGAGCCGATCGGCGAGCGCCGCTTCCTCGGCCTGTTCTCCTCCGCCGCCTACACCGAGTCGGTCACCCGCATCCCGGTCGTGCGCCGCAAGGTCCAGGCGGTCCTGGAGGAGTCCGGCTTCTCCAGCGAGAGCCACGACGGCCGCGACCTGCTCCAGATCATGGAGACCTTCCCGCGGGACGAGATCTTCCAGACCCCGGCCTCCGAGCTGCTCTCCATCGCGACGAGCGTGCTCTACCTCCAGGAGCGCCGCAAGCTGCGGCTCTTCCTGCGCCAGGACGAGTACGGGCGCTACTTCTCGGCCTTCATCTACCTGCCGCGCGACCGCTACACCACGCGCATCCGGCTGCTGATCACCGACATCCTCAAGGAGGAGCTGAACGGCGCCACCATCGACTACACGGTGTACGCCACCGAGTCGGTGCTGACCCGTCTGCACTTCGTGGTCCGGGTCGCCCCGGGCACCGAGCTGCCGCAGCTCACCGAGACGGACATCGAGCGGATCGAGAACCGCCTGGCCGAGGCCGCCCGGTTCTGGATGGACGGCTTCCACGACCAGCTGCACACCGAGCTGGGCGAGGAGAAGGCCGCCGAGCTCGGCCACAAGTACGCCAACGCCTTCCCGGACGGCTACCGCGCCGACTTCCCGCCGCGCACCGCCGTCGCCGACATCAAGCAGATCGAGTCGCTGCACGGCGAGGGCGACTTCCGCCTGAACCTGTACCAGCCGGTCGGCGCCGGCGACGACGAGCGCCGCTTCAAGATCTACCGGGTCGGCGGCCCGATCTCGCTCACCGAGGTCCTGCCGGTGCTCCAGCGCCTGGGCGTCGAGGTGCTGGACGAGCACCCGTACGCGCTGCGCCGCTCCGACGGCACCACCGCGTGGGTCTACGACTTCGGCCTGAAGCTGCGCGAGGCCACCGATCTCACCGACGAGGCCCGCGAGCGCTTCCAGGAGACCTTCGCCGCCACCTGGACCGGCAAGGCCGAGAACGACGGCTTCAACGAGCTGGTGCTGACCGCCGGGCTGACCTGGCGCCAGGCGATGATGCTGCGCGCGTACGCCAAGTACCTGCGCCAGGCGGGCTCCACGTTCTCCCAGGACTACATGGAGGACGCGCTCCGCAACAACACCCACACCACGCGCCTGCTGGTCAACCTGTTCGAGGCCCGGCTGAGCCCGAGCCACCGTTCGGGTGCCCTGGAGCTGACCGAGGGCATCCTGGAGGAGCTGTCCGGCGCCCTCGACGAGGTCGTCTCGCTGGACGAGGACCGCATCCTGCGCTCCTTCCTGCACCTCATCAAGGCCACCCTGCGGACCAACTTCTTCCAGCGCGCCGCCTCCGGCGAGTGGCACTCCTACGTGTCGATGAAGTTCGACCCGAAGGCCATCCCGGACCTGCCGGCCCCGCGCCCGGCGTTCGAGATCTGGGTCTACTCGCCCCAGGTCGAGGGCGTCCACCTGCGCTTCGGCAAGGTCGCCCGCGGCGGTCTGCGCTGGTCCGACCGGCGCGAGGACTTCCGCACCGAGATCCTGGGCCTGGTCAAGGCACAGATGGTCAAGAACACCGTCATCGTCCCGGTCGGCGCCAAGGGCGGCTTCGTCGCCAAGCAGCTGCCGGACCCGTCGGTCGACCGCGACGCCTGGCTGGCCGAGGGCGTCTCCTCGTACAAGACCTTCATCTCGGCGCTGCTCGACATCACCGACAACCTGGTCGGCGGCGAGGTCGTGCACCCGGCCGACGTGGTCCGCCACGACGAGGACGACACCTACCTGGTCGTCGCCGCCGACAAGGGCACCGCGACCTTCTCGGACATCGCCAACGGCGTCGCCGAGTCCTACGGCTTCTGGCTGGGCGACGCGTTCGCCTCCGGCGGCTCGGCCGGCTACGACCACAAGGGCATGGGCATCACCGCCCGCGGCGCCTGGGAGTCGGTCAAGCGCAACTTCCGCGAACTCGGCGTCGACACCCAGTCCGAGGACTTCAGCGTCATCGGCATCGGCGACATGTCCGGCGACGTCTTCGGCAACGGCATGCTGCTCAGCGAGCACATCCGCCTGGTCGCCGCCTTCGACCACCGCCACATCTTCCTCGACCCGAACCCGGACGCGGCCGTCTCGTACGCCGAGCGCCGTCGTCTGTTCGACCTGCCGCGCAGCTCCTGGGACGACTACGACAAGTCGCTGATCTCGGCCGGCGGCGGGGTGTACCCCCGCACCGCGAAGTCGATCCAGCTGACCCCGCAGGTCCGGGCGGCCCTGGGCGTCGAGGCGACCAAGCTGACCCCGGCCGAGCTGATGCGGGCGGTGCTCCAGGCCCCGGTCGACCTGTTCTGGAACGGCGGCATCGGCACCTACGTCAAGGCCTCCACCGAGACCAACGCCGAGGTCGGCGACAAGTCCAACGACGCCATCCGGGTCAACGGCGAGCAGGTCCGGGCCCGGGTCATCGGCGAGGGCGGCAACCTCGGCTGCACCCAGCTCGGCCGCATCGAGTACGCGGCCACCGGCGGCCCCGAGGGCACCGGCGGCTGGATCGACACCGACGCGATCGACAACTCCGCCGGTGTGGACACCTCGGACCACGAGGTCAACATCAAGATCCTGCTCAACCAGGTCGTCGCCGAGGGCGACATGACGGTCAAGCAGCGCAACGCCCTGCTGGCCGAGATGACCGACGAGGTCGGCCACCTGGTGCTGCGCAACAACTACGCGCAGAACGTGGTGCTGGCCAACGCCGTCTCCCAGGCGCACAGCATGGTCAACGTGCACGCCCGGATGATCAACCGCTTCGAGTCGGCCGGCCAGCTGGACCGCGCGCTGGAGTTCCTGCCCACCGAGCGCCAGATCCGTGAGCGCCAGCAGAACGGCCGCGGCCTCTCGCAGCCCGAGATGTCCGTCCTGCTCGCCTACACCAAGATCATCCTGGCCGAGGAGCTGCTCGCCACCGAGCTGCCGGACGACCCGTTCTTCCGCGCCTCGCTGCACGAGTACTTCCCGAGCGCGCTGCGGGCGAGGTTCGCCGACGCGATCGACAACCACGCGCTGCGCCGCGAGATCATCACCACGCTGATCGTCAACGACACGATCAACCGCGGTGGCTGCACCTTCGCCTTCCGTCTGAAGGAGGAGACCGGCGCGACCTACGAGGAGATCGCCCGGACGCACACCGCCGCGCGGGCCGTATTCGACCTGGAGCAGATCTGGGCCGAGATCGAGGGCCTGGACAACAAGGTCCCGGCCCGGGTCCAGACCAAGATGCGGCTGCACTCGCGGCGCCTGGTCGAGCGCGCCACCCGGTGGATGCTCAACAACCGCCGCCAGCCGCTCGACATCGCCGGCACCATCGAGTTCTTCCACGACCGGGTCAACCAGGTCTGGGCCTCGCTGCCCAAGCCGCTGCGCGGCGAGGACCTGGCCTGGTTCGAGTCGGTGTACGACGAGCTCGCCGCGGCCGGGGTGCCGGAGGAGCTGGCCACCCGGATCGCCGGCCTCTCCTCGGTCTTCCCGACCCTGGACATCGCCGAGGTCGCGGACCGCTCCGGCAAGGACGTCGCCGAGGTCACCGACCTCTACTACGACCTGGGCGACCGGCTGCAGATCTCGCACCTGCTCGACCGCATCATCGAGCTGCCCCGCACCGACCGCTGGTCGTCGATGGCCCGGGCCGCGATCCGCGAGGACCTCTTCGCGGCGCACGCGGCGCTGACCGCCGACATCCTGGCCTGCGGCGCCGAGGGCGCCACCCCGGAGGAGCGGTACAACGCCTGGGCCGACCTCAACGCGACCCTGCTGAACCGCGCCCGGACCACCCTCGACGACATAAGGGGTTCGGACAACTACGAGCTGTCCAGCCTCTCGGTCGCGATGCGTGTCATCCGCACCCTGCTGCGCACCGGTTCGATGCGCTGACGAACGGCTGCACCGAAGGGGCCCGCGTCCACGGACGCGGGCCCCTTCCGCATGTGCGGCCCCGGAGAACGGGCGCGGCCGGAAAGGCCGGAAACCGGCTGCCGGATTCCACAGGGTGACGAACGAATCACTCTGCGCGTGAACCGGGGTGTGCGGGGGACGTGTCCCTGTGGTTAACGCGGCATCACAAACTCCACCAATTGGCGGCAGAGTTCCCGGCGGGTAGTGGAATTTCGCCCCAACTGCCCTTTTTGACATCTGTTCTGACATGGCATGAGTTGCAGTAGGCTGACTCCGCGATAGGCGTTGCCGCAGGTCTCGTGCCGGACCGCACTTCGATGTGACGTGACATCAGGTGCCTTTCGGGGAGGTTCCGGCCGCCAGTCCCATTCGCGCTTCGGGGCCCGGACCGGCTCCACGCGATGCCACCTGAAGAGAGTTTCATGACGTCATTTGTGCAGGAACCCTTTTTCTGGGTCTTCATCGTGGTGATGCTCGCAGCCGTCGGAGCGGCCCTCCAGGCACGCAGGACGAACATCGCCCTGCGACGGCAGAACGCCTCCCTGGAGGAGGCGAGCGCCGTGGCCCAGCGGCAGCGCGACGAACTCGCCGTGCTGCACGACCGCCTGCAGGGCCAGCACGCGTCCGAGCTGTCGGCCGTCCGCCGGGACGCCGAGGAGGACACCAAGGCCGTCCTCAAGGCGGCCATGCGGACGCTGCAGGGCCTGGCCGACGAGCAGCAGGTCGTCATCGACAGGGTGCAGCGGAAGTACGGCGACAGCCCGCAGATCCTCGCCGACCTGATGACGATCGACCACACCAACAGCCAGTTCGGCCGGCGCGCCCAGGGCATCGCGGTGCTCTGCGGCGGCTGGCTCGGCCGCCGCGAGAGCGTCGCCTCGGTCTACGACGTGGTCCGCAGCGCCCAGGGCCGGATCCGGCACTTCGACCGGGTGCGGATCCACTCCCGGGTCAGCGTCTCGCTCGCCAGCAAGGTCGTCGAGCCGGTCGCCGTCGTGCTGTCCGAGCTGCTCGCCAACGCGACCAACTACTCCGCCCCGGACACCCCGGTGGAGGTCAGCGTCCAGGCCGTCCCCACCGGCGTCTGCCTGATCATCGACGACGCCGGCCTCGGCATGGGCCAGGAGGAGAAGGACCGCGCCTCGCAGCTCCTGAACCCGGGCGCGCCGATCAGCCTCACCAGCCTGGGCAACCCCCCGAAGTTCGGCTTCGCCGTCTCCGGCATGCTGGCCGCCCGCTACGGCTTCCGCGTCTCCGTCGACTCGGTCTCCCCGTACGGCGGCGTGCGGGCCGTGGTGCTGCTTCCGGCCGAGCTGCTCAGCAGCGAGGTCGCGGCCCCGCCCTTCGCCGAGCACACCGACTACCAGGCCGCGCCGGTGGAGCAGCCCGCGCAGGCCTGGGCGCAGGCCCCCGGCCAGCGGCTCGTGTCGCTGTCCGAGCCGGCGGCTCCGCTGGCCCCGGTGCCGGCGCCGTACGCGGCGACGGCCGGACCGGAGACCACCGCGGACGGCCTGCTGCCGCGGCGCCGCCGCCAGCGCCCCGTGTCGGTCGTCCCCACCCCGCAGGACCCGGGCAGGCCCGAGGAACCGCGGAGCACCGGCCAGTACACGCCGTCCCGCCTCGGCGCGTTCCAGCGCGGCACGCTGTCCGGGCGTAACACCATGACCACGGAAGGAACCGAGATCCAGTGAGCCGTGATCTTTCCTGGGTGCTCAACGACGTACTCCAGGTACCCGGCGCCCGGCACGCCATCCTCGTCTCCGCCGACGGCCTCCTGCTCGAGCGCTCCAGCGAGATCGGCCGTGACGAGGCGGAGACCAACGCCGCCGCGATGAGCTCGATGCAGTCGCTGAGCCGCGCGGTCGCCCCGTTCGTCGGCGGTGGCGGCGGGGTCTGGCGCCAGACCCTGCTGGAGTACGACCACGGCTGGATCTTCCTGATCGCGGCCGGCAGCGGCGCGTACCTGGCCGCCTCCACCGCCCCCGACGTCGACATGGAGGCGATGTCCTTCCGGATGCAGCAGCAGGTGGGCGCACTCGGACGGGCGATGTCGGCGGCACCGCGCCAGAGCACGTACAGCGGCTCATGACGACCGGCGGCGAGGAACAGAGGGTCACGGGCGGGTTCATCCGCTCCTACGTCATCACCGGCGGGCGCGAGTTACCGAATGCGGACGACCTGTCTCTGATCACCCTGGTCACCGTCGGGCCCGGGCAGGACCTCCCCGGCCTGCCGAGCCCGGAGACCCGGGCGATCTGGGAGCTGTGCTCCGGCGGCTACCTCTCGGTGGCCGAGGTCTCGGCCCGGCTGGAGCTGCCGGTCGGGGTCGTGAGGCTGTTGCTGACGGACCTGATCCGTGAGGGACGGCTGCTGCGCCGGTCGGCCCCGCCCCCGGCCCAGGCCCCGGACCCGAGACTTCTAGAGAAGGTACTGCATGGACTTCAACGCCGGTTCGCCTGAGGACATCTACGTCCCGGGCGCGGTGACGACCGCTGTCAAGATCCTGGTCGTCGGGCACTTCGCGGTCGGCAAGACGACGCTCATCGGGGCCCTGTCGGAGATCGCGCCGCTGAGCACCGAGGAGAGCATGACGCAGGCGTCCGTCAGCGTCGACGACCTCCGCGGCGCACCGGACAAGAAGACCACGACCGTCGCCCTGGACTTCGGCCGGCTGACGCTCGGCGACGACCTCGTGCTGTACCTGTTCGGCACGCCGGGACAGCAGCGGTTCATGCAGCTCTGGGAGGACATGGCGCGGGGGGCGCTGGGAGCGCTGCTGCTGGCCGACCCGACCCGCCTCGCGGACACCTTCCCCGTCATCGACCTGATCGAGCAGTACGGCCTGGAGTACGCGGTGGCGGTCAACAGCTTCGACCGGCAGAGCGACTACACCGAGGACCAGCTGCGCGAGGCGCTCGACCTGCTGCCGCACACCCCGGTGGTGTTCTGTGACGCGCGGGACCAGCGCTCCTCGGCCAACGCGCTGCTGACGCTCGTCCGGCACCTGCTCGACCGGGCCTCCTGACCTCCCCCACGCCTCCCCCCTCACCCCTCCCGGGTCCGCACCCGCCCGGGGCCACCTCCAAGGAACGACCCATGGAATCTCTGCAGCGACCCGTCCCGCAGTCGCCTCCGCCGGGCTGCCCGATGCACGCCGGCGTGAGCACACCGCTCTACGGGGAGATGTTCTCGGCCGACCCCGGCGCGGTCTACGACCGGCTGCGCGCCAACGGTCCGGCCGCGCCGGTGGAGTTGGCGCCGGGGGTGGACGCCACCCTGGTCACCTCGCACGAGGCCGCGCTGCGGGTGCTGCAGAACCCGGGGATGTTCGCCCGGGACTCGCGGCGCTGGGCGGCGCTGAACGAGGGCCGGGTGCCGATGGACAGCCCCGTCCTGCCGATGATGTTCTACCGGCCCAACTGCCTCTTCACGGACGGCGCCGAGCACCTGCGGCTGCGCAAGGCCGTCACCGAGAGCCTGGAGCGGCTCAACGACAGCCGGCTCAACCGGCACGTCGAGCGGATCGCCGGCTACCTGATCGACCAGTTCAGTCCGCTGGGCCGGGCCGACCTGCTCAACGACTACGCCAAGCTGCTGCCGCTGCTGCTGTTCAACCAGCTGTTCGGCTGCCCGGCCGACATCGGCGACCGGCTGACCCGCAGCATGTCCGCGCTCTTCGACGGCCTCGACGTCATCCAGGCCAACGAGGAGCTGACCTCCTGCCTGATGGACCTGGTCGCGCTGAAGCGCCGCCAGCCGGGCGACGACATCACCTCCTGGCTCATCCAGCACCCGGCCGGCCTGCGGGACGAGGAGCTCAAGGACCAGCTGGTCATGCTGATGGGCGCCGGCGTCGAGCCCGAGCGCAACCTGATAGGCAACGCGCTGCTCCTGCTGCTGTCCGGCGAGGGCGGCTCCGGGCTGCGCATCGAGGACGCCCTCGACGACGTGCTGTGGAACAACCCGCCGATCGCCAACTACGCGACGCACTACCCGATGCAGGACCTCAACCTGGGCGGCGTCCCGATGGACGCCGGCAGCCCGGTGGTGATCAGCTTCGCCGCCGCCAACAGCGACCCGGCGCTGACCGACGCCCGGCTGACCCTCAGCAAGGGGGCCCACCTGGCCTGGGGTGCGGGCCCGCACGCCTGCCCGGCCAAGTCCCCGGCCCAGCTGATCGCCCTGAGCGCCATCGAGTGCCTGCTCAACGCGCTCCCGGACGTCACGCTCGCGGTGCCGGCGGAGAACGTGGAGTGGCGCCCGGGCCCGTTCCAGCGCGGCCTGGTCTCGCTCCCGGTGCGGTTCAGCCCGGTGGCCGCCCGCACCGTGGGGACGGCCCCGGCCGCGGACACCGTGCCGGGCCCGGCGCCGGTCGGCGCCGAGCAGCCGCAGGCGTACCAGCAGGCCGTCGCGCCGGCCCGGTCCCCGCAGAAGAAGGGGTGGTGGAGCTCCTTCCTGGACGTCTTCCGGCTCTGAGACGTCCCTCGGGTTCGGCCAGGGCTCCGGCTGTGCGGTCGGGGTCCCGGCCCGCCGCGCCGTCGGGAGCCGTCCGGTCACCGCGGGGTGAACGGCGTGCGACGGCGGTGCAGTACGTGACGGGGGCAACACGGATCGATGCTTGAGCGCGCTGTTGCTGGGTAGTACGCCGCCGTACTGCCCGCCCGCGTGTTGAAGGAGCCCGTGTGACCGCCATGTTGGAAGCCCGCCCCGCGGAGTCGGAGCGAGCTGACGGAAGGGCCGACCGCCGCGCCGCCGTCCCGCTGCTGCGCAGGCTGCGGTCGGCCGAGGGGCTCGCCGACCCGAGCCCGGTCTACGACGAGTTGCGGGCGCTCGGTGACCTCGTCCCGGCGCCCTGGGGCGGCTACCTGGTCACCGGCTACGAGGCGTGCGACCAGGTCCTGCGCGGCAGGACCTGGCTCGTCCCCGACTTCGCCTGGCAGGAGCGGCAGACCGGGACGGAGCGCTGGGAGGCCGTCGCCACCCGGGAGATGAGCCGGACGCTCTCCCGGCTCAACGCCCCCGAGCACACCCGGCAGCGGCGCAGCCTCGGCAGCCTCTTCGACCGGAACACCCTGCGGGCCATGGCGACGGACATCGAGGACGACGCCGCCGGGCTGCTCGACCGCCTGGCCGAGCGAATACGGACCGACGGCGAGGCGGACTTCGCCTCCGTGGTCAGCGAGCAGTTGCCGATCGGCACCATCGGGCGCTGGCTGGACATCGCGCCGGCGGACTACCCGCACATCCTGACGATGACCCACAACCAGGTGCACGCCCAGGAACTGCTGCCCACCAAGAGCCAGCTGGCGATCTCCGAGCAGGCCACCATGGAGCTGCGCGAGTACTTCACCCGGCTCGTCCGGGAGCGCCGCGAGAAGGACGGCGACGACGTGATCGCCGGCTGGATCCGCACCTGGGACGCGCTGGAGTCCGACCGTGAGGCCACCGACCGGATGGTCTACCAGCTCACCATGTTCGTCACCATCGCCTCGCTGGAGACCACGGCGACGCTGCTCTCCTCGCTGGTGTGGCAGCTGCTGCGGACGCCCGGCCGGTGGGAGTGGCTGCGGGCGAACCCGGAGCACATCGACGAGGTGATCGACGAGGCGCTGCGCTACGACCCGCCGATCCGCGTCAACAGCCGCGTCGCGGGCGAGGACACCGAACTGGCCGGGGTGTTCCTCCCCAAGGACACCATGGTCCACGTGATGTACGGCGCGGCCAACCGCGATCCGCGCCGCAACCCGGACCCGCACACCTTCGACCCGCTGCGCCGGGGCACCCACCTCACCTTCGGTGGCGGCGCCCACTACTGCATCGGCGCGGGTCTGGCCCGGCTGGAGTCGCGGGCCCTGCTCGGGCAGCTGCTGGAGCGCTTCCCGACGCTGCGGGCGGTGAGCCCGCCCGAGCACGCGCCCCGGATGGTGTTCCACCGGGTGACGTCCCTGAGAGTCGCCGCGTGAACGTTTCTCCGCAGGCTCCCCGCTACCCCTCGTACGCGATGCAGCCCTCGTACGTCCCGCAGCCTCCGGCGGCGACCGCCTGGTACGCCCAGCCCGAGCCGGCCCCCGAGCCGGTGGTCGCTTCCGTGGTCGCCCCCGAGTCGGTGGCCGCCCCCGAGCCCGTGGCCGCGCCCGAGCCGGCGCCGCCGGCCCGTACGGTCCGTTCCGAGCTCCGGGGCGCGGTGCTCCACGTCGAGCTGGACAGCCCGGAGACGGGCAACGCCGTCACCTCGGCCATGCTGGACGAGCTCCTCGCCGTCCTCGCCGCACCCGGCCCGGCCGTGCGGGTGATCGTGCTGTCCGCGGCCGGCCGGGACTTCTGCCTCGGCGGCGACCGCGACGAGCTCTTCGCGGGCCTGGACGAGGACCCGACCGGCGGCCGGATACGCAGCTACGGGGACCGGGCCCGCCGGGTCTGCGAGGCCCTCACCAACAGCCCCGCCGTCACCGTCGCCCGGGTCCAGGGCCGGGCGACCGGCGCCGGCTTCGCCCTCGCGCTCGCCTGCGACCTGCGGGTCGGCGCCGACAACGCCGTCTTCCGGCTGCCCGAGCTGGCCCTGGGGCTGCCCGTCGCCTGGGGTGGTCTGCTGCCCCGCCTGCTGCACGAGGTCGGCGCGGCCCGGGTCCGCGAGATCATCCTCACCGGCCGCCCGGTCGGCGCGGTGGAGGCGCGGGAACTCGCCATCCTGCAGCGCGTCGTCGCCGAGCCGGAGCTGGACGAGGCGGTGGCCGAGTGGGCCCGCCCCATCACGCGCCGCCCCGAGGCCGCCCTGCGGGTGACCAAGACGCTGCTCGCCTCGCACGCCTCGGCCACCCGGCTGGCCGACGCCTCGGTCCTGGACTCCGAGCTGATGGCCTCGGTCATCGCCGCCGCGCACTACACCCGTACTCTCGGCGCTCGGCCTCCGGCCGACTGACCGGTCGTCGGACGAACGGGAGGGGCCCACGTCCCCGGCGTGGGTCCCTCCGCCCTTTCGGTAACCGATTGTGAATCCCGCCCGGAACTTCGCTACTGTGTGCGATCGACGAAGGGGAGGGATCGTGGTGGGGACGCGGAACACCCGTGCGGCGATAGCGGTTCTGACGATGACTCTGGTCGCGGCCGGGGCGGCGGCCTGCGACGGGGACAAGGGCGGCGGCGCCGCCGCGGCGAGCACGCCGCCGCAGCCGTTCGGTGCCGGCGGCTACCGGGGACTGCAGCTGTCGATGACCAAGGAGGAGGCGCTCGCCTCCGGGGCCCTGGAGAGCGCGCCGGTCTCCGTCCTCAACGGCTGCACCGACTACGCGTACAAGGGCGGCCCGGCGCCGGACCAGGCCCGGATGGCGACCGAGGCGGACGTCCACGCGAAGGCCGACAAGGCGCTGGCCAGGATCGACGAGATCAGGGCGAAGCGGAAGACGATTCCGCCGCTGGCGCCCGGCGCCTCGCTGAAGGAGATGCAGGAGCACAGCGCCCGCCTCCAGGAGCAGCTCCAGCAGGACGCCGCCGACCGGCAGGAGATCACCGCGCTCGACAAGGACCTGGACCTCGTCGGGCCCGCCCGCAAGGCCAGGGACGAGGCCTTCCGGGCCACCGGTCGGGTCAACTTCGGCACCAAGGGCCTGCGCCAGCTGGTCGCCCCGGCGGAGGCGAGGACGGCCGAGGGCGTCGGCGCAGGCTCGACGGAGGAGCAGCTCAAGCAGGCCTACGCGGGCAAGGAGCTGAAGCCGGCCGAGGGCGGCACGTACGAACTCCCGGCCGAGAACGGCGGCGGCCCGGACTGGTTCTACGAGTTCACCGTGGCCGAGGGCAAGGTCGTCGCCCTCGCCCTGGTCAAGCACGACACCTACTGCTCCTGACCGCTCCCGGGAAACCGGTTGTGGATCGTGGTCGCACCCTCGGTACGGTGACCGTCGAACGATCAAGTGGGGGGTGTGACATGGGGAAGAACCGAGCCTCGGTCCGCGCGATGGGCGTGGGCATCTCGGTGGCACTGCTGGTCGCCGGAGCGGCGGCCTGCTCGTCCGACGGGGAGAAGGACACCGCGAAGGCGGGGGCCGCCGCCACCGGGGCGTCCGCGACGGCGTCCCCGTCGAAGGGCCCGGAGGCCTTCGCGGCAGCCGGGTACCGGGGGCTGAAGCCCGGGATGGCCAAGGACGCCGGGCTGGCCACCGGTGCCCTGGAGAGCGCGCCGGTCTCGCTGCTCGACGGCTGCACGGACTTCGTCTACAAGGGCGGCCCGGCGCCGGACCCGGCCCGGATGGCCGCCGAGGCGGCCACCGAGACCCGCTACAAGGATCTGAACGCCAAGGCCGACGCGGCCTCGGGCAAGGCGCCCGCCCCGGGTGGCGCCCTACCGCCGAACGCCTCCGCCAAGGACGCGGCGGCCGCCGCCGCCGGCTCGGCCGCCGGGGCCCGGGAGTCGGCCGACGCGGCCAAGCTGATCGCGGACGCGACGCAGGCCCTGGTCGACCTGAGGTTCGCGCAGGAGGCCAAGGACAAGGCCTACCTGACCACCGGGCGGGTCTCCTTCGCGGCGACGGGCCTGCGCGAGCTGGTCGCCCCGGCGGAGGCGAGGACGGCCGAGGGCCTCGGCGCCGGCTCCACCGTGGAGGCGCTCCAGCAGGCGTACGGCGCCAAGGGCCTCCAGTCGGCCAAGAGCGGCAAGTACGTGATGCCGGTCGAGGGACAGCAGGGCTGGCAGTACGAGTTCACCGTGGACGCCGGCAAGGTCACCGGCATGGCCGCGGTGAACCGCGAGATCAAGTGCGCCTGACGGCCTGACGGCCTGACGGCCTGACGGCCTGACCGGGCGACCGTCCGATGCGCGTTGGAGGCCCCGACGAACCACTGGGTTCGCCGGGGCCTCCGCCGTACTCCGGCGGGAACCCGGAGGCCCGTGCGGACAGGTGGGGGCGTGGAACTGTCACAGCGGGCCCGACTGAGGAATGGCGACCAATGGGCGTTCGGGGAGTTGTTCGATGAGACGGCGGACGACCTGTACTGGTACGCGGCGCGGGTGGTGGGGGACCGGGCGGCCGCGGAGGACGTCGTCCAGCTGACGTTCCTCGAAGCGTGGCGCCTGCGCGGCAAGCTGCGGGAGGACGACGGGCCGGTGCGTCCCTGGCTGTTCGGGATAGCCGCCCACGTCCTGCGCAACACGACCCGGGCGGCCCGGCGGCACCGGGCGGCGATGGCGCGGCTGCCCGACCGGGGCGTCCTGCCGGACTTCGCCGAGGAGCTGGCCGGGCGGCTCGACGACGACGCCCGGCTCGCCGCCGTCCGGCGGGCGCTGGGCGGGCTGCGGAAGGCCGAGCGCGAGGTGTTCGGGCTCTGTGTCCTGGCGGGTCTGGACTACGCGAGCGCGGCCGAGGCGCTCGGTGTGCCGGTCGGCACGGTGCGCTCCCGGCTCTCGCGCGCCCGTACCAAGCTGCGCGCGCTGACGGACGAGGAGCTCCGGGGCGGGCGGGAACTCCCCCCGGGCACCGGACAGGTACGGGGTGGCCGCAGCGGAGCGGCCAGGTCGACGACTCCGGGGAGGACCCGATGAACGAGGACGAACGCGCCCGGCTGCTGCTGGTACCCACGGGGCCGGGACTCTCCGCCCACCGCCGGAGGCAGCTGCGGGGGCACCTGATGAGCGAGTTCGCGCGTGGGCCGGTGACCACGCCCCGGCGGATCCGGCTCGGCTGGGTGGCCCTGCCCGCCCTGGCGGGCGGCCTGGCGCTGTCCCTGGTGCTGATCGGCGGGCAGCCGCGGCAGGGCTCCGACTCCAGCCGACCGGTGGCTGCGGTCGTCCTGGACCGCGCGGCGAAGGCCGCCGAATGGGCGCCCGCCCCGGCCGCACGCGGGGACCAGTTCGTCTACGTGAAGAGCCTGGACGAGTGGGCGAAGTCGGAGGGCGAGTCGCCGCAGACCCGGGAGGTCTGGAAGTCCGTCGACGGCAGCAAGCGGAACCTGCTCCTCGTGGACGGGCATCTGCCGAACCCCGGAGGAGGGGACGAGCACGGAGAGCCCGAGCCCGCGCCGTACTCCGGGATCGGCAGCTACGCGTACGTCGCCGCCCTGCCGACCGACCCGGACGCGCTGCTGGCCAAGATCCAGGCCGATACCGCAGGTCACGGGCCCGGCCCCGACGAGGAGGCGTTCAGGACCATCGGCGACCTCCTGCGCGAGCAGATCGCCCCACCCGCCGTCAGCGCCGCGCTCTACCGGGCGGCCGCGAAGATCCCCGGCGTCACGGTGATCGACGAGGTGACCGACTCCGCCGGTCGCCCCGGCGTCGCGGTCGCGCGCCGGGACGGCGGCGGGCACGTCGAGTCCCAGTGGATTTTCGACCGCGCCGACTACACCTTCCTCGGCGAGCGCGACGTCGCCCTCACCGACGGCGCGACCTTCAGGAAGGGCGACATCACGGCCCAGATGGCCGTCCTCGCCCGCGCCGTCGTCGACCAGCCCGGCACCCGCCCGTAACGGTCTCAGGCCGGCTGAGCCCGCCTGCGCAGCGCCGCCCGCGCCCGGGCCACGCCCCTCGGGGTGGCCCGGGCCCCGCTGCCCACGGCGACGGTTCTCGTGCCGAGGCCCGCGCAGGCACGGCAGATGCCGGGCCGGGGCACCGGATCGTGGCAGCGGCCGCACTCGGCGTAGGAGGCGGGCGGGGCGGGCGGGGCTTCGGGGCGTTCCGGTGGCAGCTTGCGCTGGAGGCGGTCCCGGAGGATCGCTGCCGGGGAGTGCATCGGCTGCGGCAGTCCGGGGATCAGGGCGTTCGCCAACTCGGCTTCGCCGCAGCCTCGTTCCAGCCACTGGGTGACGAGCGGTGCCAGCGCCTGCGCCTCGGCCTCGCCGAGGTGCAAGCGGGGCTCGGGCCTGATCACCCGGAACAGGGTGGCCACGGCCGCCCGCGTCCGTTCATCCGGGAGGGTGGGTTCTTGCCCCGGGTCCTTGTGCGCCGTGAGGCGCTGTGATTGCGAGTGGAGGTGAAAGGCCGCCACCTTCGGCCTGTCGCAGCAGGTCGGTGTAGCTGAGGGTAGCCCGTCCCGGGTGGTGCCGGGCTGGGTGGGAGCAACCCTGACAACGCCGGGACGTGACCAGTACTGCCAGATGGCGCGGGTTTGGCAAGCGAGTTGGAGAGGAGTACGAGAGGAACCGGCGTTGTAAAGCCCTTCAACGGTGCTGACCGGCTCAAACCTGGCGGATATGGGCCGGGCGCGGTGCGTCCCGTCAGCTGTTGGGACGGGAACTTCCGAGTTCGTATAAGAACGCGGGCTCGGGAGGCCACGAGGAAGGTCTGCGGCGTACTCGTGGCGATGCCGCTGGGGCAAAGCCGGGCTCCTACTCCGACGAACGCATCACAGTGAACACGGGAACCGTCCGGCCACGGTTCCCTGCCCCTCGGCTGCCGGTCGAGCGGGTGGGGATAGGTGCACCGACCGCTGAACGGGTCGGACGGGGCGGAGCCGCCGTAGTACTCCGAGGCCGGGAGAGCCGGTCACATGGGGAAGGGCGGCAGCGGAAATTCGCATGGGAGGAGTTGCAATGCCAGGAGAGGCCCCGCTGAACAGCGGAGCTCCGGGTCCTCGGGTCCGGGTACTGGAGATGCAGACCAAACTGCACCGTTGGGCGGCGGCCGGTCCCGGCCGCCGGTTCGATGATCTGTTCAACCTCGTGCATGACCCGGCGACGCTGCTCGTGGCGTTCGACCGGGTCGCGGGCAACCGGGGAGCGCGCACCGCCGGCGTGGACGGGATGACCGTCGCCGACGTCGAGGAGCGCATCGGCGTCCCCGGGTTCCTGCACGACCTGCGGGCCCGTCTCAAAGAGGGCTCGTTCCGCCCCCTGCCGGTACGGGAACGCAAGATTCCCAAGCCGGGAGGATCGGGAAAGGTCCGCGCCCTGGGGATTCCCACGGTGGCGGACCGCATCGTGCAGGCCGCGCTGAAGCTGGTCCTGGAGCCGATCTTCGAGGCCGACTTCGAGCCGGTCTCCTACGGCTTCAGACCGGGCAGGCGGGCCCAGGACGCGATCGCCGAGATCCACCATTTCGGCACCCACGGATACCGCTGGGTGCTGGATGCGGACATCGAGGCGTGCTTCGACCGGATCGACCACGTGGCCCTGATGGACCGCGTGCGCGCCCGGGTGAAGGACAAACGCGTCCTACTGCTGGTCAAAGCGTTCCTCAAAGCCGGGATCCTCACCGAACTCGGCGAAACGAGAGGCTCTTTGACCGGGACGCCGCAAGGGGGCATCCTGTCCCCGCTACTGGCCAACATCGCCCTGTCGGCGCTCGATGAGCACCTGCACGGGCCGTGGAAGCCGGGCGGGAGCATGGCCACCGAGAAGCGGCGGGCCTACCGGCGGTCCAAAGGGAGGCCGACCTGGAGGATCGTCCGCTACGCGGACGATTTCCTCGTTCTGGTCAACGGCAGCCGCGAGGACACCGAAGCAGTGCGAGAAGACGTCGCCCGGGTCCTGCAACCGCTGGGTCTTCGCCTTTCACTGGCAAAGACCCAGGTGGCGCACCTGGCCGACGGCGTCGATTTCCTGGGGTTCCACATCCAGTGGCGCCGCAAACGGGGATCACACAAGTGGCACGTCTACACCTTCATCGCCAAGCGTCCCGTCCGGGACCTGAAAGCGAAGATCCGTGCCCTGACGCACAGAACATCGCAACACGATCTCCGGTCTCTGCTGATCAGGATCAACCAGATCACGCGAGGCTGGACCGCCTACTTCCGGCATGCCGTGGCGAAGAGCCAGTTCAGCACGCTCGCCCACTTCCTGTGGTGGCGGCTGATCCGGATGCTCTCCACTCGGCACCGCTGGAACTGGACGGATGTCCGCCGGAAGCACACCGCCCGCAGCGGGCGGTGGCTACCGATTACGGCGGGTGGAATCGAGCTGTTCGACATGGGCAAGGTCCCCGTGACCCGCTACCGATGGCGAGCGACCCGAATCCCCAACCGATGGGCAGAGAGCGCAGCCTGACGGATATTTCCGTGGAGAGCCCGTTGCGTGGAGACGCGCACGGCGGGTTCGGCGAGGGGTCCGGAGAAACGGACCGGGAGCAATCCCGGCACCGCGCTCCGGGCCCACTCACCTACAGGAGGGGTGACAGCGCCGCCGGTCCCTCGCCCACCGGAAGCCGGGCGGGGGACAACCGGTGCGGACTGCGGGGTGTCGAAGACGTGGGCCTCGGAGCGGACCGTCCCGTCGGCCCTCCGGACCTTGTCGACCCGGTAGTACCCGGCGTCCTTCAGTTCTTTGAGCGCCCGCCGGACGGCGCCCCGCCCCTGCGGACTGCTGTCCGCCATCTGCCGCCCGTCCTCCCGCCACCCGTCGGGCCGGGAAAGGAGGTCCGAGAGGAGGCCACGAGCGGTGTAGCTGAGCCGACGGTCCTGCAACAGGCCGTTGGGAAGCACGGTGAACGAGCGCGCGTGAGCGCTACGATGAATCTGCATTGGGAGTCTGTTGCTCCTGGTGCCCGACCCCGGGGTGTTCCACCACCGCCGGGGTCTCCTATGTTCTGTTGATGATGCGGAAAGTAGCACACCGACTACAGGGAGTGCGAGCCGTTTGCGGCTTGCCGGCCCCAGCCAGTAGGGCGGCGTGCGCCAGCCCGCAGGCGTGACACACACTGCCCGCCCACGCTCCCCCGGGATCAGATACGAGCTGCGGCCACCGCGTCCGTGTAAAGCTCCGTTGTCAGGTCGTCCTCGCTGATCCCGAGCTCCGCCAGCACGGCCCGCACGGCGTCCAGCGCCGCTTCGAGGCCATCCTGGTCGGCCGCAGCGGTCTCGACCTCGATGAATGTCGCGTCGAGCTCCGGCACGCGGACGAGCGTGGCGAGGAAGCGCCGACTGCTGCGTTCGAAGTCGTAGTTGCGGCACCGCTTCTCGAGCCGGATGCGTGGGGTGAAGCCGAGGCCCCGGATGATCTCGTCGGCCGCCTCGGCGTCCTCCACCCGGGTCTCGGCCTCCCACTTCGACCCGGACGCCTCGTCCACCCGGGCGCCCTTGTACGTGAGCACGGTGCGAGTGTCGTCGGGCCCGTGGACGGTGCGGATCCGCAGCTCGCGGTCGGCTCCCATCGGGCTGCCGTCCGGGGCGTCGTAGTACGTGTCGCGGTACACCTCGGTGCGCCCGGCGCCGTACGACTTCTCCAGTCGTGCGAGGACGAGTTCGGGGTCGCTTACGACGGCCTTGAGCTCCGCCTCGATCGCCATGCCGGTTCCTCCTGAGGTGCTACGCCTCCGGCGGCACGCTGTAGCGGCCCAGGACGTCGTCAGCCGTGGACCTGTCCAGCAGACGCAGCTCCCAGGGCCCGGAGTTGACGTCGAACTCCTTGCCGAAGCCGACCCACTTGCCGGCCATCCGGCGCCCGGTCGGATCGACCAGCAGCTGAATGGCGCCGTGGTACCTGGCCCCCTGGTAGTAGCCGTCCTGCGCGGTCTGTTCCACCCATGAGCCCGTCACGACGTTCCGATCGACAGTGA
This sequence comes from Kitasatospora sp. NPDC048298, assembly GCF_043201465.1. Classification (NCBI taxonomy): domain Bacteria; kingdom Bacillati; phylum Actinomycetota; class Actinomycetes; order Kitasatosporales; family Streptomycetaceae; genus Kitasatospora; species Kitasatospora sp. NPDC048298. The sequence goes on along the minus strand of NZ_JBICYZ010000078.1, from coordinate 2,303 downwards.
GGTCGAACGACAGCGGTGAATCGGGATTGGACGACGCGCCGGGGAGGGACCGGCCGGTGATCCGGTTCCCGCGCTGGGACAGCACGACGTGGTGCAGGCCGGTGAACGTGTTCTCCCGGCTGCTGCTGAAGAACTCGTAGTGGCTGATCCAGACTCCCGAGTAGTCCTCGCCCGTAGGGGCGGGCGCGGCCTGGGCGGGAACGCCCGGATCGTCGCTGGTCATGTCATGGCCTCCTGCGCTGTCCACGCTGACCCTCGGTGGCAGCTGTGGTGATTTGAAGCCGAGGCGGTCCACGGAAAGTTTGGTGACAGCCTCAAGGGCTCGAACGTACACCGGGCGAGGAAATCGGACCTCCCCTGACTCCCAGCGCTGCACCAGGCGCTTGCTGGCGTCATTGGGCTCTCCCTGGGCCACCCCAACTGCCCTCAGGCATTTCGCGAACTCGTCTTGGCTGAGGCGAAGTCCAAGGCGCACGGCCCTCAGGGTCTCGTTCGGCGTCGTCATGAACCCCACCATAAGGGTCGACCTCCCCTGAACGACACCGAAATGACGTCTTGCCAGGACGCCGGAGAGGCGCCCAGGGGGCGTCGCAATGGACTGGCCCTCCAGGGGACCATCAAGCCCTCCGGGGACGCAGAGGAGTGGCGATGGCGAAGCGCGAACCGGCTCAAGGGTCGGAGAGGCGGCCCGACAAGTGCCCGCGCGGCACGCTGATTCGTTCGAACCTGCCAACCCCGAGTGCAGCTGACTGCCCGCCATTGGCCAATCGCCGGCAGTGGTGCGACTGGCCCCTCTTCGCTCCCCTTCGAGGTGCTCCCTCATGCTCATGTCCCGCCGTCCCCGCATGTTCGTCGCGCGCCTCGACTCGCGGACCGAATCGACGCCCCTGGCCCGGTACTTGCTCCGGGCCTACCTCGCCGGGCTGCCCTCCGGGGACCGCTACCGCGACACCGCCGAGCTGCTGCTGTGCGAACTCTTCGCCAACGCCGTTCAGCACTCCGGCGCGCCCGACGACCGCCACATCGAGATCCGCTTCGCCCTCGTCAGCTCCCGTCTCCGCCTCGAAGTCCACGATGCCAGTACCGTCCGCCCCTCCGTCCGCGCCGCCGCCCCCGATGACGAGCACGGGCGCGGGCTGTTCCTCGTCAACGAACTCGCCGAACGCTGGGGCTGCGCCTCCCGCCCCTGTGGCATCGGCAAGTTCGTCTGGGCCCTCATCGCCCCCGCCGTCTGAAGGGCCATCGCCGTGAACCTCGCGACCCTCGCCCGCCACACCCTCTCCCGTGGCGCCACTCCCGCCGCGACGTATGCCCTCCTCGCCCGCCTCGGCCACCGCCCCCTGCCGGTCGCCCGAGCCGTCTGTCTCGCCCTCGACATCCCCCGCGCCGAGACCACCCGCCGTCTGGCCGACTGCCACGACGCCCTCCTCGCCGACCCCCGCCCCAACTCCGAGAACGACATCGGCGAACTCCTCGAAGCCCTCGGCGTCTTCGACGTCCCCAAGTCCCTCACCGACACCGAACTCGCGGTCGTCGAACACTTCCTGGTCGCCATGGACGCCATGGGCGGCATTCGCCCCGGCCACCGCCACGGCCTCCAGCGCTGGTTCACCACCGGCAACCTCACCATCGCCTACCTGTCCCTCGCCGCCGCCCGCCCCCTGCCCCGCACCGGTGACCCCGCCCTCTACTGGGCCACCCTCGTCACCGCCGGCGAACTCCTCGCCACCACCGCCCCCTCCGACCGCCGCATCACCTACGCCCTCTCCCACTGCCGCACCCGCGCAACCCACCCATGAGCGCAGGAAGTCGGCCCCGCCGACTTCCTGCGCAGCGAGGGGGGGTTTCGAATCACCTGCTTTGGCGGCATCCTGATCTGCTGCTGCCAAGGGGGCCGGTTCTGCGCTTGGCGGCCCCGGCCACTCATGGCCGCGGCCGCCAAGGCCCTCGTCTCGGGCGGGCTCGTGTGTTGCACACGAGCCCGCCCGCATTTATCGATCGGTCACCGAACCTGTTCCTGCCATTTCGGCTCACCTCTCTTTCGGGCGGCCCGGCCGATCCCGGCCGGGCCGCCCGCACCTTGTTGTTGCGGGAGGGGTGGGCGGGCGGGCCGTTCCCAGCCTTGGCGTAGCTCGTCCACGGTCTGCGTAGGAAGTCGGCCTGGCCGACTTCCTACGCAGAGATAGAGAGGCGTGTCGGGCGGTTTCGTGGGGGGGGGGGGGGGGGGGGGGGGGGGGCGGGGGGGGGGGGGGGGGGGGGGGGGGGGGGGGGGGGGTGGGGGGGGGGGGCGCCCCCCCCCGGGC
>NZ_JBICYZ010000077.1:0-47746 GCF_043201465.1 Kitasatospora sp. NPDC048298 | reverse complement strand
ACAACCCGACGCCGAAACCCTGCCGCCCAACCCCACACACCATGCCTGAACAGCGAAAAGTCATACGCCGCAAGCGGATTGCGGATGCCTTCTGAGAGATCGATGCCACGAGACCGTCTGGCGCAAGAGCACCTACAGCAACGGTCAAGGCGATTGCATCGAGGTTGCCCCGGAACTCCACGGCACCTGGCGCAAGTCGAGCGCCGGCAACGGCGACGGCGACTGCGGCGAAGTCGCCGAGGGTGTCGCCGGCGTCGTTCCGGTTCGGGACAGCAAGGATCCCCATGGCCCGGTCCTCCGTTTCGCCCCTGAGGCGTGGCGGTCCTTCGTTGCCGGCGTCCAGGCGGGCGATTTCCCGGCCAGCTCCTGAAGTACCTCTTACCGGCGGCGTGCTGGGTCTCTACCTTGCTCGATCACCATGAGGAGTGAGTCCGGCCGGTCTGCTGAGCAGGCATTTCATCGGGAGATGAAACGCCTGACAAGGCGGCCTCGGGCGCGGGATGCTGACAGGAACGTCAACTCCGGGCGCAAGGATGCGCAAGCTATGCGACAGGAGAGGTAGCCATGGGCCTAGAGTTCTTCGGAATCGACCCTGAGACCAACGAGGAAGGCTCGCCCACCGTCTGGGCGGACGTGGCTCGGCGTCGGCTCGTGATCCAGAGCGACACCGTCACAGGGGCCGAGTTCGCAGAAGTCAACGAGACCGAGTGGGTTGCAGGGCACAAGGTCGGCGTACCTGACCACGAGTCCGTGATCAGTATTCCCGAGCGAATGATCCCCTTCATCAGGAAGGCTTGCGATGCCATCGAACGTGCCGGACTTCAGGACCCTGCTCCGGAAGACGAAGAAGTCGGCCGTGCATCTGGAGATGCGTGATCAGTACAGCGTCGGCGACGAGGCCGACCAGTTCGCCGCGTGGAAGGCCGGACACCGGTACTCCCTGGAGAACCGGGCCGAGTGGTGGCATCCGTTCCATGACTTCGTGGTGGAGACCATCGCCCGTGGGGTGACGATTCGGCGTGCCCGGATCGTGTCGGAGCCTGTCACCGAGTACATCCGCTACGAGCACTCCCACACGTTCACCAACATCACGGCCGGTGAGCAGATCCGATGGCTGCCCCGGAGCCGGGCGCTGGACCTGGCGTTGCCGGGAGCCGACTTCTGGTTGTTCGACAGCCGGGTCGTGCGGTTCAACCTGTTCACCGGCGACGGTGAGTGGGCTGCTCCCCGGAACGTGATGACCGAGGAACCGGCCACCGTGGATCTGTGCGCGAGGGCTTTCGAGGCCGTGTGGGAACGAGCGGTACCCCACGAGGACTTCGAGGTCTGAGTCAGCTCTGAACCGCCCGGGTGGACAGCACATGCCATCGTCGTCTTCGTCCAGCGTCGTCGCCGCACGGAAGGCCATCGCCGACCAACTGGTCGAGATCCGCAAGGACGCCGGCCTCAACGGAGGTGAGCTGTCCGCCCTGTGCGGTTGGCATCCGGCCAAGACCTCTCGCATCCAGTCCGGCAAGGCCGCCCCGTCGGAAGACGACATAAGGGCCTGGTGCACGGCCTGCGACGCCGGAGACCGGATCCCGGACCTGATCGCGGCATCCCGTGCCGCTGACTCGATGTACCAGGAGTGGAGGCGCCGGAACAGCTCCGGCATGAGGCTCGCGCAAGAGAAGGTCATCAGCGACTACGAGCGTACGAGGCTCTTCCGGATCTACGTCTCCAACGTGCTCCCCGGCTTCTTCCAGACCGCCGAGTACGCCACGGCGCTCATGCAGTCCATCACGGACTTCCAGGGCACCCCGAACGACGTCGCGGCGGCCGTGCCGGCGCGTCTGGCGCGGGCACGGCTCATGTACACGGGGACACGCCGGTTCGCGGTCCTGATCGAAGAGTGGGTGTTGCGAACCAGGATCGGCAGCGCGGAGGACATGGCCGCTCAGCTCCGCCACCTGCTCACCTTGATGTCGCTGCCCTCCGTCTCCATCGGGATCATCCCGGCCTGCGGCCCGCGAGCCATCTGGCCCCTTGAAGCCTTCTACCTCTTCGACGATCAGCGGGTGGCGGTGGAGACCCTGACGGCGAAGGTCAACGTGCTTCAGCCCAGAGAGGTCACGGACTACGTCCGGGCCTTCATGGGCCTGTCCGGCATGGCCGTGTACGGGGTGCAGGCCAGGGCGCTGATCACCGCCGCCGTTGCCTCTATGGAGTGATGAACCGCAAGAAGGCGCAAGTTCGTTGAGAGTGCCACGCCGGGGCCCCTACGGTCTGTCACGCACCCCGCCGTCGACCGGCGCTCTCGCACCACCTCACCTGCCGCATCATCCCGACCCGAGGGAGGCGCATGATGGCCATCTCCACGTTCCGGTCCCCGAACACGGTGCTCGCCAACGCCGTCGAGGACGCCGTGGACGTCCTGCGGCCGCGCATCTCTGACTCCGACATCGAGAACGTCAGCTTCTCCGTGGGCACCCAGATCAACGGGCACCCGCACCTCGGAACCCACCTCGTCCAGAGCCTCGCCTTCCTCCTTGCGGAGCGCGCCCGCGACGAGTTCGGCCTCGACACCGGCGTGGAGTTCTGCGCGCTCGACAACTCCCCGGCGGAGACAACCAATTTCGACGGGCGGCGCTACCAGCGGGCCTACGCCCACCACCTGGGCGCCGACGCGATCTCTTCGCTCGTCGCCCGGCACTACCTGCCGCTGTTCGACGCCTGCCGCGCCCGGACGAACGTGCCGTACACGGTCACGACCTACACCCGCCAGCAGGCGACCCCGGCCTTCCGGGCCGAGTTCCTGCGGACGCTGGAACTCCTCGACGAGATCGGCACCTGGCTGTCGCCGAACAGCGGCACCGCGCACATCCGGCTGCCCTGCCCCGAGTGCGGGTGGGCGGAGAAGTACGCGGACCGGACGCGGCTGCTGGAACTGGACGACGCCGGCGGCCTGTTCGAGGCGCACTGCTTCGAACACGGCCGCCACGAAGCCGACATCACCCCGCTGGGCGGCGGCTACGTAGACCTCGCCACGCTCTACCGCAACGTCGTCAAGGAACGCTCCTACCGGCCCGGTGACCGCACCCTGCACGTCATGGTCAAGGGCGGCGACTGGGCCTTCGGCTGCCAGCTCGTCGACGGCGCGCACGCCGTCCTCGGCCTGCCCGCCGGACCCCTGCCCGTCCGGATCTTCACTCCCCAGATCCTCGGCAGCGACGGCGGCAAGCTCTCGAAGAGCCTGCTGCGCGAAGCCGCCGACACCGGACCCGCCCCGGACGACACCACCCCCGCGTGGCTGCTCGACCCCTCGGCCTGGCCCGGCACCCAGGAGGACTACCTCGAAGCGCTGACGGGTCTCGGCGAACTCGTGCTGAGCGACCCCAGGCACTTCTTCCGGTCCTACACCACAACCGCATTGGAACACCTGATGAGCACCCGCCGGCCCGCCACGCACGACTCCCAGGCCAAGCGCCCCCGCACCATGCCGATCTACCGGCAGTACTTCGACCTGATCGCCAAGGGCGAGAAGACCGTCGAAGTCCGCGTCGCCTACGAGTCGATGAAGCGGATCAGGGTCGGAGACCTGATCAACTTCACCTGCCGCGAGTCGAGTTGCCTGACCAAGGTCACGCGGATCGGCAAGTACCGCACCTTCGGGGAGATGTTCGGCACCGAGCGGGTGGAAGCCGTCAACCCCCACGCCACCGAGGCCGAACAGCTCGAAGCGATCCACGCCATCTTCCCGCCCCACAAGGAGGCGCTGGGCGTGCTCACCTTCGAGATCGAGCGGGTGGACCCCCGGTGAGTTCCCCGCGCCGCCGCAACGTCCTGGTGATCTGCAAGGGCAACCACTGCCGGTCCCCGATCGCCGCGCTGATCCTCGCCGAACGCGCCGGGCGCACCCTCGACGTGCGCTCGGCCGGCACCAGGGACTGGCACCTCGGCAGGCCCGCCCACCCGCTCATGATCCAGGCCGCCGCCGGGTTCGGCTACGACCTGACCGCGCACCGCGGCGTCCTCCTCGACCGGCAGCAGATCGACTGGGCGGACGACCTGCTCGCCGTGGACGACGAGACCGCCGACACCGTCCAGGCCCTCGCCGGACCCAACCGCCCGGTGCACGTCCTCGGCACCGGCATCACCGACCCGTGGGGCGGCGAACTGGAGGACTTCGCCCGGGCCGTCGCGGAGATCCAGGACGCGGCCCGGCTGTTCCACACCGCCTGACCGGCACAACACGTACTTCCTGCCGGGCGGCCCCGCGGAGCATGCGGGGCCGCCCGCCTGGCCGGTGCGCCGGGCCCTGCACTGCTCGCTTCGCGGATTGGCCCAACTCGGCTGAACTGACGCTGACTTGACCTCTTCCCGCCTACCATCGAGGCGTGCTGACGCGATGGGGGAGTCGGGTGCGCCGGAACCCGGTGCTGGGGGCGGTCGGGGTTGCGGTCCTCTGGCAGGCGACGATCGTGGTGGTGGCGAAGTCGCTGCCGCCGATGGAGCCCGGATGGTTCCCGCAGTTGGGGCCGACCGTGGTCAACCTGGCGGGTGTGGTGGTGGTGCTGGTGCTGCTCCGGGCCTGGGGGCTGCTGGCGGCCGGTGGGGTGACGAGCCTCGGCGTCACGGCGCGTTGGCCGGCTCTGCTGCCGGTAGCGGCGCTGGCCGGGCTGGCGGCGCTGCCCGGGATCGAGGGCAGTACGGCGACCCTGGTGGGCGGGGTGGTGCTGATGCTCAGTATCGGGGTCAGCGAGGAACTGGGCAGCCGGGCACTGGTGCTGGAGGTCGCGCGGCCACTCGGCCCGGTGCGTGCGGCGGGGCTGACGGCGGTGCTGTTCGGGGTCGGGCACCTCGACAACTGGCTGTTCTTCGACGCCCCCCTGGGCAACACGCTGTGGCAGGTGCTGGAGGCCGGTGCGTTCGGCTTCTGCCTGTGCGGCGCGCGCCTGTACATCGGGAGCATCTGGCCGCTGGTCCTGGTGCACGGGCTGTCCGACTACCTGGAGATCTACTCGCCCGGGAAGACGCCCGACTGGCTGCAGGCACTGGGCGTCGTCGTCGACCTGGCACTGGGACTGGTACTGCTGCTCCGAGCTCCGACGGTTCCGGTTCCTGGCCCTCCGGGAGCGGTGCGCCCCCCGGCCCCATCCTGAAGCGCTTCCTGCCGGGCGGCCCGGCGGAGCACGCGGGGCCGCCCGCGAATCGCGAGCGAGTCGCGAGCGAATCGTTCAAGACTCCGCCCCAACCGGCCGCCCACACTGGGTGGATGACCACGACCGACACCTTCACCCCCGCCGCCGGGCGCCTCGCCCTCGGGCTGTACGACCCGATCGTCTCGCTCACCCGCGAACGCCTCTGGCGCAGCCTGCTCGCCATGCACGCCGCCCCCCGGCCCGGCGATCTGATCGTCGACGTCGGCTGCGGCACCGGCTCCCTCGCGCTCCTGCTGGGCCGGGCCGAACCCCAGGCCACCGTCATCGGCGTCGACCCCGACCCCGCCGTGCTGCGCCTCGCCCGCCGCAAGGCCGCCGCGGCGGGCGGCACCGCCGACTTCCGTAACGGCATGGGCGACGCGGTGGACGGCCTGGTCGGCCCCGGGAGGGCCGACACCGTCGTCTCCAGCCTCGTCCTGCACCAGTGCCCGCTCCCCATGAAGCGGGCGATCCTCACCGCCATGCACCGCACCCTGCGCCCCGGCGGCAAGTTGGTGATCGCCGACTACGGCAAGCAGCGCACGCCGGCGATGCGTCTGGCCTTCCGGATCGTCCAACTCGTCGACGGGAAGCAGGACACCCAGCCCAACGCCGACGGCATCCTGCCCCGGCTGATCGCCGAGGCGGGCTTCGAGAACGTGCGCGAGGTGGAGACCGTCGCGACGGTGACCGGGTCGATGTCCTTCTACACCGCGCGGCGGGCCGGCGGCTGAGCGCCCGCCCGGCCAAGTTCCGTCCCGCGCAGGGCGGGCAGCACCTGCGTGGGTGTCAACCCCGTCAACTCCCGCATCCAGCGGGTGAAATGGGCCTGGTCGGCGAACCCGCCCGCGGCCGCCGCCTGCGCCGGCGAGCACCCGTCGCCGAGGGCCAGCGCCGCCCGGGACAGCCGCTGCCAGCTGCGCCAGCGTGCCAGCGGCACCCCCAACTGCCGCTGCGCCAGGGCCCGCAGGCGCTGCGGGGACAGCCCGACCCGCGCGGCGAGACCCTCCAGCGGCACCTGGTCGTCGGCCAGTGCCGCCATCGCCGTCCGCAGCCTCGGGTCCAGGCCGGTGGCGGGCCGCCCGCCACCGGGCCGGACCTCCCGCTCGGTCAGGCCGCGCCACTGCGGGGCCACGGTGACGCCCTCGCCGCAGTCCTGGCGCAGCCGGTCGGCGAAGGCGCAGTGCGGGTCGACGAAGAAGACCAGCACCTCCCGGACCGGGCGCATCCGGTGGCGCACCATCGGCGGCACCACGATCGCGGGGCCGCGGTGGCGCTGCCCGGCCGCGTCGTCGATCGCCGGCCGCCCCGCACCCCCGCCCGCGACGGCGACCTGGAAGGTGGCGTGCCGGTGGAAGGCGCTGTCCGCCAGCGGCCCCCGGTACAGCGCGTACCCGGGCCCGACGGCGAACCGTGCGGGGGCCGCCGCCCTCACAGGCCCGCCTCCCGGGCCCGCCCGGCCAGGCGGACGGCGAAGTACGGCGCGGCGGCCAGCCCGAGCAGGGCCAGCACGCTCCAGAACGGGACCCCCAGCGGGCTCGGCCGGCCGGTGACCATCCGCCCGCCGTCCTCCAGCCAGACCCGGGTCTCGTGGCCGTCCGGGTACGGCCCGTCGACCGGGCGCTCCTCGTCGAACTGCTGTCCGTCCACGCTCCAACGGTAGGTGCAGCCGTACGTCCTGGCGCCCAGGCCGCCGCCCTCCACCGGCAGTTGGCCCGTCACCCGGCAGTGCGTCACCACCGCCGGCACGCTGCGCGGCTCGTGCGCCCGCACCCGGACGGTGTGGACGGCCTGGGCCGCCGCGAACGCCGTGCCCCAGACGGCGGTCAGCAGCAGCACCGCCCACAGGCAGATCGCCGTGTGCGCGCCGCGGCCGGCCCTGCGGCGCAGCGGGACCCAGGCGGCCACGCCCACCGCCAGTGCGGCGGCGCACAGCCACGCCAGCCGCCCGTCCACCGGCTCGTCCTGCGACCACGCCCACACCGCCGGCACCCCGGCGGCGGCCGGCACCGTGAGCGCCGCCGCCGCGGCCGTCCGCGCCCACCGGCGGTCGCGTTCCTTGCTGCTCGCCACGGCTCGTCCCCCTTCCCCCGGTTCCCCTGCCCGTTTCCGACGCCGTGGCGGCCCCGCGGGCGGGCCTTCGTGCCGAGCGGTGACGGGACCGCGACATCGTCACGGGCCGGGGGCCGGGGGCCGGTGTTCGAATCGATGTGTCGACTCTGTGTCATCACCGCAGGACAGCGGCCCATTGCGGTTCGATCACGGTGTGTCCGATTCGTCGAACATTGGGGGAAAGTGTGGTGGTTGATTTTGTTGGCAGTGGTGTCGGCGGGCTCTCATAATTCCTGCCGACACGCGTGACGGAAGCCCCGGAGAACCCCGATGGGGGAGTGGGGCCCGCGCGTGAGATTCCGCATTCTTCCTGGGGGGATCCCTTTGCCCGAGCCCGAGAACGAGGGCGCCGCCGCCGGGCCACCGGCACCGGCCGAACCGGCTGTCGCCGACACCGCTGCCGACGCTGCTGTTGTCGGCGTCGCCGCTGCTGACGCCGCTGTTGCCGACGTCGAGGCCGCCGACGCCGCCGACGCCGAGGCCGCCGCCGCGCCCGCGCCGGAGCAGGCGCCCGCACCGCAGCCCGCCCCGCGCCGGCTGCCGCGCGCTGTGGGCGTCGCGCTGGCCACCGCCGGCCTGCTCGCCGTCACCGCGGCCAGCGCCGCCGTGACGGTCGCCGTCGGCAAGCCCGACGCCCGCCCGGCCGTGGCCGCCTCCGCCCCGCCGAAGGCGGCGAGTGCGAGTGCGAGCGCGAGTGCGAGCGCCGGCGCGAGTGCGACGCCCTCGGCCGCACCCGTCCCGGTGCCCACCGCCGTCCCGGCCGAGCCCGCCCCGGCCAGCACCGTCAAGGGCACGGTCAAGAACGGCCAGCACGAGGGCGACCTGCGCTACTTCCTGCTCCCCATCCCGGCCGGCGGCGAGTCCTACGGCCCCGCGGACGGGATGACCCTGACCAACGACGACGTCTCCGCGCTCTTCGGCAAGCAGGACGGCATCATGGACATCCTCGGCTCGTACGGCTACAAGGGCGGCGCGACCCGGATGTACCGGACCGCCGACGGCAAGGCCGAAGTCACCGTCACCATCCTGCAGTTCGGCTCCACCGCGATGGCGCGCGACTTCGTCAAGGGCTACAAGATCAAGTCGCTGGAGCCGTTCGACATCGACGGCGACCCGGGCGGCCACGGCTACCTGCAGACCCCCAAGCACGAGTCGTACACCGGCTCGATGAGCGGCATCTCCAGCCAGGGCGACGTCCAGTACACGATCGACGTCGACGTGAAGGGGACACCCGACAAGGCGCTGCTGAACGAGCTGATGAAGCGCCAGCGCGAGTGGCTCACCACCGGCGGCTGAGCCCGGCTCCCGTCCGCCCCTTCCTCTTCTTCCTCCTCTGGAGCCACTTCCATGACCACCGAACCCGCGGAGCCGTCGCCCGCCGTTCCGCCGCCGCCCGCGGCCCCGCCCGTCGCGCCGCCCGCGGCCCCGCCCATCGCTGTTGACAGCAGTGAACCCGCCCTCCCCGACGAGCAGTTGACGGCCGAGGCCGCCCCCGCCCCGCGCGCCCCGCGCCGCCCCCGCCCTGTGCTGCTGAGCGCCTGCGCCCTGGTGCTGGGCACCCTGGTCGGCGGCGGCATCGGCTACGCCGTGCAGGCCCAGCGCCCGCCCACGCCGCTGCCGCCGCTCCAGGTCGCCCACCCGTCCTACCCGGCCGACACCGTCGACCCGGCCGCCCTCGCCGCCGAGCAGCCCAAGCCGCTCGCCATCGACGGCGACCTGACCAAGCTGCTGATCAGCGCCCCCGAGGGCAGCACCGCCTGGGCCGACTTCCCGGACAAGCCGGCCTGGATCTCGATCGGCGAACTCGCCGAGGAGAGCGGCAACGAGGCGAAGAAGTTCAAGGAGCTCATCTCCAGCGGTTTCCGGCGCGCGGCCGAGGTCGCCTGGAAGAAGGACGACGTCCGCTACCGCGTCACGCTGATCCAGTACACCGCCGACCACGCCGACATGGCCAAGTCCCCCAGCTGGCCGGCCTTCGCGGACGGCGCCAGCGGCGGCTACAAGGTGGACGCCACGCCCCGCCAGTGGGCCGACAGCAACGACTCGTACTACCTCGGCGAGGCCTACGCCAAGCGCGGCCCGCTGCAGATGAAGGTCGAGGTCTTCGCCGCCCAGCCGGTGAACCCCGACATCCTCAAGGACATCGCCAAGCGGCAGTGGGAGCGGCTGGTATGAACGACGACACCGTGACCGCCGCACCCGCCCCGGGCGCGTCCGAGCCGGCGCCCGGCGCTGTGACCGCCGAACCCGCGATGCCGGTCGACCCCGCCGCGCCCGCTGACCCCGCCGGGCCCGCCGGGCCGAGCCCCGCGTCCCGCCGGCTGCTGCGCGCGGGTGCCGCGACCGCCGCGGCCGCGCTGGTCGGCGTGGCCATCGGCATCGGCATCATCAAGACCCAGTACGACGACCCCGCGCAGGCCACCGCCGCCGCCCCGTCCACCGCTCCCACCCCCACCGCGACCGCCACGCCGTACGGCGCCAAGTCCAACGGCAGCCACTTCGGCTCGCTGCGGGACCTGCTGCTGCCCGTCCCGGCCGGTTACGAACTCGGCCCGGACGACGGCGGCTACGGCAACGACACCGAGCTGAACGGCGAGCAGCTGTCCGCCGAGCTGGAGTCCGATCTCCAGCAACTCCCCAAGGAGAAGCGCGACAAGATGCGCTCCTACTGGGAGAGCATGCACGTCAAGGCCACCGGTGTGCGCACCTACCGGGCCGCCGGGGACGACCTGGTGGTCGGCCTGAGGCTGCGCCAGTTCAACCAGCAGGAAGTGCAGCGGATCAACGAGTACACCGCGGTCTTCACCGGCGACACCGGCCTGTTCCGGATCGGCCCGGCCATCCCCGGCCACCCCGAGGCGCACTGCTACCTGATGCCCGCGCCGCCGTCCGCGCCGATCGACTACCTGGAGTGCTCGGCCGCCGAGGGCGACCTCCTGGTGATCATGAGCGCCGAGGGCGTGGCGCCGCTGCCCAAGGACAAGATCGTCGCCCTCTTCACCCTCCAGCTCGACCGCCTCGCCCGCCCGGGAGCGTCCGTATGACCGACCACGCCACCCCGCCGCCGCCCGCGCCCGGGAGCGCTCCCGAGGCGGATCCGGTCCTGGCGGCGCTCGCCGAGCCCGTCGCCGCCCCCGAAGCCCCCGAAGCCCCCGTGGACCCCGCCGTTCTCGCGGAGCAGGCGGCCCGCCGCACCCGCCGCCGCAAGGCCGCGGTGCGCTTGAGCTGCGCCGCCCTGGTGTTCGCCCTCGCCGGCACCGGCACCGCCCTGGCCGTCACCGCGCCCGACCGCACCGACCTGCCGGGCCTGGCCACCGCGAGCGACGGCCGCTACACCTTCGCGCCGCTGACCCTGCCGCCCCTGCCCGCCGGGAAGAACGCCCCGGACGGCCGGGGCACGTCCCTGCACCACGCGGACCTGCGCCACCTGCTGCTGCCGGCCCCCAAGGAGGCCGGCGGCTCCCTGACCCCGCCCGTCTTCCCGGCCCCCACCCCGGCGCCCACCGCCTCGGGTTCGCCCACCGCCTCCCCGGCGCCGACCCCCTCGGCCTCCGCCGCCGCGCCCTCCGCCACGCCCGCTCCCGGCTCCGAGGTCGCCCCGTGGGTGCCCTGCGACGCGCTCGCCGACGAGCAGCAGGACGCGGTCAAGGCCCGGGTCCTGCTGCTGGAGGACGCCTGCCGCGCGGCCACCGTCCGGGAGTGGACCGCCTCCGACGGCACCCGCACCCAGATCCGGCTGCTGCGCTTCGGCTCCTCCAAGGAGTCCTGGGACGCCTTCGCCGACCTGCGAGGCAAGGGCCGTCCCAAGGCCGCCGCCGACACCAAGAGCACCCCCCACGACGACTGGGACACCCTCGACGGCGTCAGCCTCACCACCGTGGAGTCCACCGCGGCCGGCACCAAGGGCACCCCGACCGCCCGGGTCGCCTACCTCTCCGCCTCCGACCTCCTCGCCGTCATCACCATGACCAACCCCGCCGGCGTCCCGATCGCGCCGTTCCGACAGGTCGTCACTCTCCAGTCGGACCTTCTGGCCTGATCCCCTTTTAGCTGCAGGGCCGGTTCCCCCTCGGGGGGCCGGCCCTGCCGCGTTCCCCGCCGTGTTTCCCCGGGCTGTTCGTCCCCGCCTTCTGGAACAAGATCGGGATATTTCCCGCACCAGCCCGTGAACGACCCCCACTTACGGTGGTCACACACCGGAGAACCGCACACCCGAACGACCACAGGAGAGCCCCATGCGCACGCGCCGCCTCGTCCTCACCGCCGCCGCCGTCGCGGCGATCGCCGCCACCGCCACGGCCTGCGGACCGGACAACAGCGACGCGGCCGCCCCCGCCGCCACCGGCCCCGCGGCCACCGCCGCGGCACCCGCCGCCACGGCGCCCGCCACGCCCGCCCCGGGCCAGGCCGCACCGACGAAGACCGCCGCGCCCAAGTCCTCCGCCACCCCCGGCGCCCCCTCCGCGCCCGCCGCCGACAAGAGCGGGTACGGCCAGGTCTGCGGCGCCAACGACCTGGACTTCGGCGCGAAGAGCGAGACCCAGGCCGGCGGCTACATCCTGATCAGCGCCAAGGCCAAGCCGGGCATCACCTGCACGCTGCCCACGAGCCACCCCGTCATCGCGTTCGGCTCGCGCGGCATCGAGGCCTCGCCCGTCGAGCACGGCACCGGGGAGCAGATCACCCTCAGCGGCGCCAAGACCGCGTACGCGGGCGTCATGGCCAAGACCACCAAGGGCAACCAGGCGGTCGAGTTCACCGACGTCATCATCGGCATCGGCAACCCCGACCCGAACCCGGCGAGCGTCCCCGTCGGCACCACCCCGGTCGACAAGCCGGTCGTCACCAACTGGCACACCGCGCCGAAGGACGCCGTGCCGGTGAGCTGACGCTGCGTCATGTCATGATCTCGGCCGGGAAGATGGCAGCGATCTGCCGACGGACGTCAGCGGGCTGACGACACGGTGACGACGCGGCGCGGCACCCTCGGGAGGTCCCGCCCCACCTCCTCCGAGGAGCGCTCATGACGATCACCCTCCGTCCGGGAAGCACCGTAATGTTCACGGGCGACTCGATCACCGACTGCCGGCGGCGCGAGAGCGAGGACGGCCTCGGCTCCGGCTACCCGCTGCGCATCGCGGGCGAGTGGGCCCACCGGCACCCGGACCGGCCGGTGACCTGGCTGAACACCGCGAACGCGGGCGACAAGGTGACGGACCTGCAAGCCCGTTGGCGGACGGACGTGCTCGACGCGCGCCCGGACGTGCTGTCGGTCCTCGTCGGGGCCAACGACATGGGCCGGCACACCCTCGACCCGAAGGGCCACGTGATCCCCGCGGAGCGGTTCGAGGCCGACTACGACCGCCTCCTCGCGCCCCTCGCCGAGGCGGGCACCGAGCTGATCCTCATCGAGCCGTTCCTCCTGCCGATCCACGGCGTCGTCGAGGCCGGCGCAGCCGTACTCATCGGCGAGAAGGAACGCGAGCAGTGGCGCGCCGACCTGGACCCGAAGATCCAGGCCGTGCGCAGGCTCGCCCGCCGGTACGGCGCCCGACTGCTCGCCGCCGACGGCAGGTTCGCCGAACTCGCCGCGTCGAGCGCTCCGGAGCACTGGTCCGCCGACGGCGTGCACCCGACGCCGGCCGGTCACGCCGCGCTCGCGGCGGCCTGGCTGCGGCTGGTCGCCTGACCGGGGCCGGCTGCCGAGGTCCACCGCTACGCCGGCAGCCGTGCCGCCACCGCTACGCCGACAGCCGTGCCGCCACCGGGCGGTGGTCGCTGGGCGTGGCGGGGAGCGTCCAGGTGGCGGTGGCGGCCAGGCCCCGGGTGAGCACGTGGTCGATGCGGACCAGAGGGAGGGCGGCCGGCCAGCTGAAGCCGAACCCGAAGCCCGAACCGGACCCGGACTCGCCACGGGCCACGGTGAGGCGGCTGGTGAGCGGGGCGAGCGCCCGGTCGTCCGCGGCGGTGTTGAGGTCGCCCAACAGCAGGACCCGGCGCAGCGGTTCGGCGTCCAGTGCCCGGGCGAGGGCGGCGATGTCACGGTCGCGGTGGGCGGTGGCGAAGCCGGTGACACCCGCCCGCACCGAGGCGAGGTGGGCGACGTACACGGCCAACGGCCCGCCCGGGGCGCTGACTTCGGCCCGCAGGGAACGGTTCCAGCCCGGGTCGATGACCAGCCGCCGGGACTCCGTCACCGGGTAGCGGCTCCACAGCGCGACGGTGCCGGTGCGGGCGTGGTGGGGCAGCGCCCGCTCCAGTACGTCCCGGTAGGCGGGCAGGGCCGCGTCCGTGACCTCCTCCAGCGCGACCAGGTCCGGCCCTGCGGCGAGCAGGGCGCGGGCGGTGCCGGCCGGGTCCGGGTTGGCGGCGTTCACGTTGTGGGTGACCACCGTCAGCCCCGGCCCGCCGGCCCCGCCGCCCGTCGGCGCCGGACCGCCGGACAGCAGCACCGGCCCGAACACCACCGCCCACACTACGGCCAGCACCCCGCCCGCGCAGGCCGCCACCGGCGCCCGGCGCAGCGCCGCGCACAGCAGCGCCGCCACCGCCACCAGGCCGCTCCACGGCAGGGCGCTCTCCCACAGGCTGCCCAGGCCCAGGCCGAGGCCCGGCACCAGGCGGTGGCCGCCGAGGGCGAGGGCGGTCAGCAGCCCGAGTGCGGCGGGCACGCGCCCGCGCCGCCACATCGGTACGGCCCGCCACCGGGGCGCGGTACGCGGGGGTGCGGTACGCCGGGCGGGTGCGGGCCGGCGCGGTCGGCCCGGCGGGTCGGCCTGGACGGGAGCGGTCACGGTGCGCCCCCTCACCCTGCGGCGTCCGGCAGCGGAGCCGGGCAGGTTCCGCCCGGCCGGGTGAGCAGCTCGAAGTGCCAGATCTCGTTGTTGTACACCTGGCACAGCCCGTACCGGGCGCCGTGCTGGATCAGCCAGTAGTCCGCGTTGGTCGGCCCGACGTCCACCGCCTTGCCGGAGACGTGCGCGGACTTCTCCGGCGTGTTGACGAACTTGCGGGCCTGCTCCACGCTCCCGTACTTGATCACCGCCTTGTCCAGCAGCCGCTGCTGGTAGGCCTTGTTGCGCCAGCCGGAGGTGACGGTCATCTCGATGCCCTCGGCCCGGGCGTCGCCGGCCGCCCGCCGCAGGGCCTCCAGCAGCGGCCCGTCCAGGTTGCGCACGGCCGGGGCCTCGGTGTCGAAGGGGCTCAGCGTCCGGCCGTCGGGTATCTCCCCGTCCGCCTCGGCCCCGGCCGCGGTGGGCTGGGCGGTGACGGTGGCCGCCAGGGAGCGCAGGACGGCCTCGGTGCGGGGCGGGTCGGCGGCGCACGCCCCGGCCAGGGCCAGCACCGCCGCCGCGGAGGCGCCCGCGGCCAGCCGCCGTCGTCTGCCCTGGGCCGCCGCCTGGTCCGCCTGGTCCGCCTGGTTCGCCTGGTTCGTCGGCTGAGTCGTCTGAGTCGTCCGTGTCGGGTTCATTCCCGCCTCCCGGTGTGTTCGTCCGTTGCCGGACCATTGGAGGAGGCGCGGTGTTGCGAGGACGTTTGCGCAGGTCGATACGTTTTCGATACACCCCATGGGGTCCAATAAGGTGCGAACGGCGACGACGGGAGAACGGCACGTGCGGGTCCTGGTGGTGGAGGACGAGATCTACCTCGCGGAGGCGGTCCAGGCCGGCCTGCGGCTGGAGGCGATCGCCTGCGACATCGTCACCGACGGCGACGCGGCACTGGAGCGCCTGGCCGTCCACAGCTACGACGTCGTCGTCCTCGACCGCGACATCCCCGGCACCCACGGCGACGACGTCTGCCGCAGCATCGTCGAGCGCGCCCTGGGCTGCCGGGTGCTGATGCTCACCGCCGCCGCCCGGCTGAACGAGAAGGTCGCCGGCTTCGAACTCGGCGCCGACGACTACCTCACCAAGCCCTTCGACCTCGCCGAACTCGTCGTACGGCTGCGCTCGCTGGCCCGCCGCCCCGCCCAGGCCGCCCCGCCCGTCCTGGAGTACGCCGGGCTGCGCCTGGACACCTTCCGCCGCGAGGTCTACCGGGACGGCCGCTACGTGGGCCTGTCCCGCAAGCAGTTCGCCGTCCTGGAGGTCCTGATGACGGCGCGCGGCGGCGTCATCAGCGCCGAGGACCTGCTGGAACGCGCCTGGGACGAGAACGCCGACCCCTTCACCAACGCCGTCCGCATCACCATCTCCGGCCTGCGCAAACGCCTCGGCGACCCATGGGTGATCCACACCGTGCCGGGGGTCGGCTACCGCCTCGCCGACCCCGCTACTGCCTCTGATGAGGGCGCCCGGTGACCGCGCGCAAACGGCCCCACCGCCTCACCGCCCGGATGCGGCTGACCCTCAGCTACACCCTCTTCGCCGTCACCGCCGGGCTCCTCTCCCTCGCCGTCGTCTACGTCGGCATGCGCTACGTCCCCAACTACCCCCTCACCTCCTCCAACCCCCGCTACCGCTCCGACGCCCCCTCCCGCCAGGAGATCCTGCACTCCCTGCTCACCGCCAGCGGCTACGCCCTGGCCCTGCTGACCGCCGTCGGCCTGGTCGGCGGCTGGCTGATCGCCGGCCGGGTGCTGCGCCCGCTGCAGGACATCACCCGCGCCGCCCACCGCGCCGCGAGCGGGGCGCTGGAACACCGCATCGCCCTCGCCGGGCCGCGCGACGAGTTCACCGACCTCTCCGACGCCTTCGACGAGATGCTGGCGCGCCTCCAGCGCTCCTTCGAGGCCCAGCAGCGCTTCGCCGCCAACGCCTCCCACGAACTGCGCACCCCGCTGGCGATCACCCACACCCTGCTCCAGGTCGCCGCCGCCGACCCGGCCGGCCAGGACTGGCGCCTGCTCGTCACCCGCCTCCAGGACACCAACCGGCGCGCCATCGAGATCAGCGAGGCCCTGCTCCAGCTCGCCGACCTCGGCAACGCCCCGCCCGACCTCGCCCCCACCGACCTCGCCACCGCCACGGGCGAGGCGCTCGCCGCCGTCCGCGACGAGGCCGAGGCCGTCGGCATCACCCTCACCGCCGACCTGCGCCCCGCCCCGACCACCGGCAACGCGGTGCTGCTGCGCCAGGCGGCCGTCAACCTGCTGCACAACGCGCTGCGGCACAACCTGCCGGCCGGCGCCGGCGGGCGGGTCACCGTCGCCACCGGGGCCGACCCCGAGCGGCCCGGGCGGGTGCACCTCACCGTCGCCAACACCGGCCCGCAGCTGACGGCGGACGCCGTGGCCACCTTCACCGAACCGTTCCTGCGCGGGCGCGGCCGCACCGCCGAGACCGACCCGTCCCGCCGCGGCCACGGCCTGGGCCTGGCCATCGTCGCCGCCGTCGCGGAGGCCCACCACGGGGAACTCCACCTGACCCCCGAACCGTCCGGTGGCCTGCGGGTGACGCTCAGCCTGCCCGGCCCGGTCGAGGAGTAGTCGAGGAGTAGGGGCTCTCTCCCGACGGACCGCCGCCGCCTGGGCCTGCCCGGCCGGTCCGCCCGCCTGCCCCTGGCGGCCCTCCCGCCCGTGTACCCCTCGTGCCCCCGGCGGCTGTCCCGTCCGCCTGCCTCCGGCGGTCCTCCCGCCCGCCTGCCCCCGGCGGCCCTCGTGGTCGTAGCCGGCCGGGGGCGGGTCAGGGGAGGTCGGGTGGGGTGAAGCCGAGGGTGGTCAGGAGGGCGACCGGGCTGCGGTAGTGGGCGGGGAGGTCCTGGTACAGGTCGAGGGCGGCGGCCCAGGAGCGGCGGGCGGCGGCCGGGCGGCCCAGGGCCTGCTGCGCGGCGGCCAGTCCGGCCAGGGAGTTGGCCCGCTGGTCGGTGAACCCGGTGACGTGCCGGCCGACGGACAGGGACCGCGCGAAGTGGCGCAGCGCCTCGTCGGGCCGTCCGGCGGCGTAGCGGGCGAGGCCGAGGACGTTGCGCAGTGAGCAGCCCAGGACGGTGTCGTGGAGGCCCAGTCCGGGCGCGAGCAGCCGTTCGGCCAGGGCCCGCGCGTCCTCGTACCGGCCGAGGAAGAGGTGCACCGAGGCCAGGCTGGTCTCGCACAGGCGGATCGTCCAGTGGTCGGCGTCCGGCCCGTCGGCGGGCAGCAGCCACAGGGCGCCCTCGTAGTGGCGGGCCGCTTCGGCGTAGTCGCGGGAGAAGAAGTGGAGCGCGCCGAGGTTGGCCAGTACCTGGCCCTCGGCCGCCGGGTCGGCGGCCGTGCGCACCAGGGCGAGGGCCTGTTCGTAGTGCCGGCGGGCCCGGACCAGGTCGCCCACGGTGCTCCAGGCGTGGCCCTGGTCGTTGAGGGCGCGGCCCTCGGCGAGCGGGTCCGCGAGGCGCCTGGCCGCGGCCACCGCGGTGCGGCCCAGGGCCAGCCGTTCGGCGTGCAGGCCGCTGCGGTGGAGGTGGATCCACAGTAGTGCGGGGAGTTTCCAGGCGGTCTCGTCGTCCTGGTGCTCGTAGGCGTGGCCGGGGGTGGCGAGCAGGTTGTCGCGCTGCCCGTCGCACCACCGCATGGCCTCGTCCGGTCCGGCGAAGGCCGTGGTGGGCAGGCCCTCGGGCGGGGGCGGCAGCGGCACCCGGGGCCGTCCGGGTATCAGCATCCGGGCGGCGGCCGAGGCCTGGTGCAGGCACCAGGCGTACCAGCGGCGCCGGGCGAGGCCGCGGGAGTGCTCGCTCTCCTGCTGCGCGGCCCGCTCGGCGGCGAACAGCCGGACCAGGTCGTGGAAGCGGTAGCGGCCGGCGGAGTGCTCGGCGAGGAGGTGGACGTTGGCCAGCCGGCGCAGGAGCCGTGCGCTCTGCGCGCCGTCCAGTCCGCCGACCGCCTGGGCGACCGGTTCCGACAGGTCGACGGCGGGGCTGGTCGCGAGCAGCCGCAGCAGGCGTCCGGCGGGCGCGTCGAGGGCGCGGTAGGACAGCGCGAACACCGTGCGCAGCCGGGTGGACGGGTCGTCGCCGTCCGCTTCGAGGACGTCCAGGCGGGTGCCCGCGGCGGCGAGTTCGGCGGCGAAGTCGGCGAGGTCGTGGTGCGGGCGGTCGCGCAGCCGGGCGACGGCGAGGCCGACGGCCAGCGGGAGGTGGCCGCAGGCATCGAGCAGCCGGGTGACGGCGCGCTCCCGGCCCTCGACGCGTTCGGCCCCGAGCACCCGGCGCACCAGCGCCCGCCCCTCGGCCGGGCTGAAGTCCGCCAGCTCGATCCGGTGGGCGCCCTCGCGCACGACGAGCCCGGTGAGCCGGTCGCGGCTGGTCACGACGACCGCGCAGCCGCCGCTGCCGGGCAGCAGCGGGCGGACCTGCTCGGCGTCGAGCGCGTTGTCCAGGACGATCAGGACCCGGCGGCCGGCCAGGACGGAGCGGTAGAGCGAGGCCGCCTCGTCGAGCCGGCCCGGGACCTCCCCGGCCGGCACGCCGAGGGCCCGCAGGAAGGCGGCGAGGACGGCGTGCGGCTCCTGCGGGCCGGCCGGCGACCAGCCGTGCAGGTCGGCGAAGAGCTGGCCGTCGGGGAACCGGTCGCGGGCGCGCTGGGACCAGCGCACGGCCAGGGCCGACTTGCCGCCGCCGGCGATGCCGGTGATCACGGTGACGGCCGTCGGGGGTGGGGATGAGCCGGTGGGGTCGTCGGCGGGTTCGTCGGTGGAGTCGGTGGCGGGGTTGCCGCCGGGGCCGGTCAGGTGGCGGTCCATGGTGCGCAGGTGGTCGTCGCGGCCGACGAAGGACGGCAGCTCCCAGGGGAGTTGAGCGGGGCTCGGGCGGGGTGGCTGCGCGGGCGGGGCCGCCGGCTCGGACCGGTGGGGCGCGGGCGGACCCGCCGCTCCCAGTAACTCGCGCTGGAGCGAGCGCAGTTCGGGGGAGGGGTCCAGGCCCAGCTCCTGCGCGAGGTGCCCGGCGTGACGGCGGTAGACCGCCAGGCCCTCGGCATGCCGGCCGGAGCGGGCCAGGGCCGTCATCAGGTGCCGCACCAGGCCGTCGCGGATCGGGAACTCGGCGACAAGAGCGGTGAGTTCGGAGACGATCCGGTCGGGCCGCCCGGCCGTCAGCTCCAGCTCGTAGAGCAACTCCAGGGCGGACATCCGCCGCTCCTCCAGGCCGGCCGCGACCGCCGCCAGCGCCCGGCCCGGCAGCCCGTCCAGCGCCGGGCCGCGCCACAGCGCCAGCGCGCCGCGCAACCGGGCGGCCTGCTCGGCGCCCGCGGTGGCGGCCGACTCCACCAGGGCGACGAACTCCAGGGCGTCCACCCGTACTTCGGGCCCGTCGAGGAGGTAGCCGGGGCCGTCGGTGCGGATCGGCGGGGCCTGCCCCGGGCCGGGGGCGAGCGCCCGGCGCAACAGGCCGACCATGTTCCTGACCTGGCGGTCGGCCGTGGCCGGCGGCGCCTCGTCCCAGACCGCGTCGACCAGCCGGGACACCGACACCGTCCGGCCGGCATGGGCCACCAGTGCGGCCAGCAGAGCCTGTTGGCGCCGCCCGCCGACGGCGAGCACCGTGGAGTCCGGGGCCCGCACCTCCAACGTCCCCAGGATCCTGAACTCCACGCCCCGCCCCTCCGGTGGACCGGCCGCCGCGGTGGCGCACCGGCACTGCCGCGCTTCCGTGCTTCCGCTCTTCTGTGCTTCCGTACTTCGTCACGCCCGCCCGTGCCCCTGGGCGTGCTCGGCTCCGCCGCCCGAACGGCCGTACGGATACGGACGGTGGCGGGGTAAGGTCATCTTCACCCGGGAGTCGTGTCCTGTCCATGGCATGTCGTCGGGTCGCCCGTGCATGCGTCGTGATCCGGTCATGATGAATTCGTGACGGGCCGCAGCAGGATCTCCACCAGTCCGGTCGGCACCCGCACGGCACCCGCCGCGCACCCAGCGGGTGCCGCGCCCGGCCGACCCCGCCTCCTCGCTCCTCGGCAGGAGACCCTCGTGAACTCCCCGCTCCCGCCGAACCGCCGACGCCCGAAGAGCTCCGGGTCGGCAAGTCACCGCCGCCCCAGGGCACTTCGGGCCCGCCGGGCTCAGGCGGGGCCGGGGAAGCGGTCGATGTTGCGCTCCACCCAGGTACGCAGGTGCGCCAGCGGGACGCAGGCGTCCACGCCCAGCGCGGTGAGGCTGTACTCGACCCGCGGGGGGACCTCGGCGTGGATCTCGCGGTGGACCAGGCCGTGTTCCTCCAGCCGGCGCAGGGTCTGGGTGAGGACCTTGGGGCTGACGCCCTGCAGGCGGGTGCGCAGCGCGCCGAAGCGCTGCGGGCCGTCCTCCAGGGCTCCCAGCGCGAGGGCGCTCCACTTGTTGGCGAGCAGGTCGAGCATGTCGCGGCAGGGGCAGGCCGCGGCGTAGACGGACTTGGGGTCGGTGCAGTCGGGGGCGTGGGCCGTCGTCGGGCGGGGCGTCGGCGTGTGGGTCGGCGTGTGGGTCGGCGTTGTGCGGGTCGTCGTCACCCACCGATGGTACCCATCGGGTACTGCTTCGGTACCCGATGGGTACCAATGGTCCTTGCGGGTAACCACTACCCCTCGCATACCGTCGCCGACGTGCCCGGACGGCGGTGCGCCGCCCTGACGACGAGGAGACCCCCGATGCCCGCGACGACCACGATCCCCGCGACGATGCCCGCCGTCGCCTACCGCCGGAGCCTGCCGGTCGACGACCCGCAGAGCCTGCTCGACGTCGAGCTGCCCGTACCCCGGCCGGGCCCGCGCGACCTGCTGGTGCGGGTGGAGGCGGTGGCCGTCAACCCGGTGGACCACAAGGTCCGGCAGAACGCCGACCCGGGCGGAGAGCCGCGGGTGCTGGGCTGGGACGCGGCCGGCACCGTGGTCGCGGTCGGCGCGCAGGTGGAGCTGTTCGAGGTCGGCGACGAGGTGTACTACGCCGGCGCCCTGGACCGGCCCGGCGCCAACTCCCGCTACCACGCGGTGGACGAGCGCCTGGTCGGCCACAAGCCGGCCACCCTCTCCTTCGCCGGTGCCGCCGCGCTGCCGCTGACCGCGCTGACCGCCTGGGAAGGCCTCTTCGAGCGCCTCGGCCTGGGCGCCGGCGGCCCGGAACAGGGCGGCACCCTGCTGGTGACCGCCGCCGCGGGCGGCGTCGGCTCGCTCGTCACCCAGCTCGCCCGCACCCTCACCGGCCTGACCGTGATCGGCACCGCGTCCCGCCCGGAGTCGGCCGACTTCGCCCGCCGCATGGGCGCCGACCACGTGATCGACCACACGCTCCCGCTCGGCCCGCAACTGGCGAAGGCCGCCCCCGGCGGCCTCGACCACGTCTTCGGCACCGTCGCCACCGACCGCAACCTCACCGCCTACGCCGAGGCACTGAACCCCTTCGGCGGCATCGTCGCCATCGACGACTTCGATTCCCTGGACATCGGCGTCCTCAAGAGCAAGAGCATCTCCTTCCACTGGGAGTTCATGTTCACCCGCTCCCTGCACGCCACCGCCGACCAGGCCGTGCAGCACCGGATCCTCGACCGGGTCGCGCGCCTGGTGGACGCGGGCGTCCTGACCACCACCGCCACCCGCGACCTCGGCCCCGTCACCGCCGCCAATCTCCGGGCCGCCCACCGCCTCCAGGAGTCCGGTACGGCGATCGGCAAGACGACCCTGACCGGGTTCTGAGCCGATGCCCCGGCGCACCGGCCAGGTCGAGGCCCTGCTCGCCACCGGCGGCGGGGCGGTGGCGGCCCTGGCCGCCAGGGCCCTGCTGTCCGGGGTGTACCAGCACCACGGGCAGGACCCGGCCGTACTCGAAGGGGTCGACGCCGCGGTCCTGGCCGTCGGCGCCGTCACGGCAGTCCTGATCTACCGCTGGTTGCTGCGGCGGGACTGACGCCCCGGTCGCCCCGGTCGCCCCGGCGGATCCGGTGACCACCGCACCGCCCGCCTCGGCACGAGAAGTCGGCTGGACCGACTCCTCGCTGCGGCTCGGTGGGGGCGTCGAGGGTCCGCTCCCCGGGAGGCCGGGGCCGTCGGCCTCCCGCACTCGTGCGCGGGGCCCTGGGCCGGGGGCGGGCCGTCCCGTCAGCCGGCCGACGGGGCGCGGGAAGTCGGGCGGGCCGATTTCCCGCGCCGGGCGGTCCTCGAGGGCGCGGCGCAGGCGCCGGATCTCGGCGCGGGCCTCGGCGAGTCGGCGGTGGACGTCGGGTAGCGGGGGAGGAACGCCGGCGGTGCGGCGCAGGGCCGCGACCCACTCGGCCTCCTCCACCGGGCCCACCCCGCAGGCCCGGACGAACTCGACGAGGACCCGTTCGGTGCAGTCCCGCTCACCCGCCAGCACCCCGTGCAGGGTGCTGCGCGGCAGGTGGCTCACCGCTCCCCGCGCCGCGCGCGTCTCCAGCTCGCGCAGGGACGGGCTCCCGGCGCGCAGCCGCAACCGCCGCATGGCGACGAGCAGTTCGCAGCGCTGCGTGACGTACGGCAGGGCCCGATCCGCGCCGGCCGCGGCGGGTGCGACCGGCACGGCCTTGGCCCCGCTCCCACGCCGCCCGGGCCGGTCGGCGTCGGCGCGCAGCCACAGCCGCTCGGCGGTGCGCAGCGAGCCGCCGCAGGCCCGGACGTAGGCCTCGGTGACCGGCCAGGTCGGCACCGTACGGCCCTCGTCCGCGCGGGAGAGGGTGGCGAGGGAGACGGGCCGGGCGAATCCGGCGGTCTTGCGCGCCATCTGGCTGTAGGTGAGGCCGGAGCGTTCGCGCAGGGCACGCAGCCACTGCGCGAGCGTCCGGACGTCCTTGTCCCCTTCAGCCAGGGCGCTGTTCAGGCGCCCCACCGGCCGCCTCCTAGCGGGCCCGGCGGGCGGTGAGCGCCTCGGCCAGGCGGCGCACCAGCTCTGTGCCGAGCAGCCCGGCGCCGGCCAGGGTGGCGACGGCGGTGCGGGCGGGGGTGCCGAAGGCGGTCAGGGCGGTGGTGAGGAGGAGGACGACGACCACGAGCACGGTGGCCGGGACGGGCACCGGGGCCCCGGGCGCCGTCCGGACCTCGACGCACGCCGCGTGCGCGGCCGGGGTGTACTGCTGTTCCATGCGGTCTCCGCTTCGCTGGGTTGCGGTTGTTGCCACTCGACCGGGGTCCTCGCGCGCCCGCACGGCCTTCCAGAGCCGGGCGGGCTGGACGCCCACGCACAGGGTCGCCGTGGCCTGCGGGGGCGGTCCAACGCTTTACGCCCCCGTTTCTCGCTTTGTCCCACTCGAAGGTGAAACGACGTCAGGAGGAATCCGCAGTTCACGGCCGTCGGCCCGTCCCCACCCGGGGCCCGGGCACCTGCCATGTCCGACCCTCCGGGCCCTTTCGGGCTTGCCACGAGGAATGCGAAACGCCATCCTCTGTGGATATCGGCGGGGTGAGCGCCCCGCACAGGCCCCGCCCAGGGCCAAGGGCCGGGGGCGCCCGGGCCCGGTACTGTCACGGGCCCGATGCCTCACCCATGCGGTCTCCCCGGCCGTTGCCACTCGACACCACCAGGGGATTCGGCGTGCCCTGTTCCAGCAGGGCGGGCCAGGTGCGGCACCGCCGCCGCACCGGAGCACATGCACCACCGGGCGGCCGGTCGGGCCGGTCCTCCGCCTGGCCCGGCGGCGCCACCTCGCCGAGAGCCGGCCGGCCGGCCCGTACTCCGCGGATCCCGACAGCGAGGCCCGGGGCCCGTAGCGCGGTCCGGTCCGGGCGCCCAGCCCTGCCCGTCCATCGGCTGCCCGAACACCCCGCGCTCCGGCTCGCGCTCGCCGGCCTCCTCCCAGCGGACCGCATCCCGCCCTGCGCTGACACCGCGTCCGGCGGGCTTCACGAGCCGGTACCCCAGGGCGCCGACATCGGTGGACCTGGCGCGGCTCGTCCTCGTGCCGGCCTCCCGGGACGAGAACCTGGCTCCCCACGGCGACCGAGGAGGCCACCGATGCTCACCGGAGGAGAACGGCGCGCGCAGTGCCGACGAGGTCACGGAACCTCCGCTTCATCGGCCGGATGCCGACCAGGGCCGGAATCGGGCCGGCCCGTCACGCACCGGGCAGCGAGGCGCCCGCGGGCGTGACGGCGACGGTCAGGCCGACGTGGTCGGGGCGCCGGAATGGTCGTCCTGTCGCGCCACGGTCGCCGCCCACTGCCGGAACTGCGCCACGGGCACCGCGGGCGAGGCGGCCGACGGCGAGGCGGCGGAGCCAGGGCGCAGCGACGCCGCAGGCAGGAACACGGCGCAGCAGCGCCGGCACAGCCAGGTCGCCCGCCACACCCGGTGGACCTGCTGCCACTGGTCGTAGGTCCGCGGCCACTGGTCGGCGGTTCCACTCCGACGCTTCCGATGGCGGGGCGTGGACGGCGAGTCCGATGCCCAGCAGGATCGCGGCGACGAGGAGCGCACCGTAGTGGTAACCGGCCTGGTACGCGGTGTCGGAGTTGTCGCCGTTGCCGCCGCCGTCGCCGGAGAGGAGCGCGCGCAGTCCCAGCAGGCCGAAGAGACCGGCCAGGACGAAGAGGGTGATCGCGGCCACGCTCGCGCCCCCGGGCTCGGACGGCATCGACAGCAGCTCCCGCATCGGCGGGTCGAGGGGCCGGTCGGTGTCCAGCAGGGCCTCTCGCACGGCGACGGTCTCGTCCGCCGCCGCGCACGTCGGACAGGTGGTGCTCATCGGGGGTGCCTCCGGAGGCGATGCGGGACGGACACGGAAGAGCAGGTAGTACAGCACAAGGACCTGACAGCCCGTGCGACCGGCCCCGGCACCGGAACGGAGAGGGGTCGGCGCCTGCGGTATCGGGACTACCGGTCCTCCGCGACCGGCAGGAGGCCGCGCTCGCCGAACACCTTCTTGGCGACGAAGGTGGCGTTCAGGGCTTTCGGGAAGCCGCAGTAGGCGGCGGAGTGCAGCAGCGCCTCGACGATCTCCTGCGGCGTCAGCCCGACGTTCAGCGAGGCGCTGACGTGGACCTCCAACTGCGGCTCGCACCCGCCCAGCGCGGTCAACATGCCCAGGGTGACCAACTGCCGCTCACGCGGCGCCAGTCCCGGACGGCTGTAGATCTCCCCGAACCCCCACGCGACCACCTGGTGTCCGAGCTCGGGGCTGACGTCACCCAGGGCCTCCACCACCCGCCGACCAGCCTCCCCGTCGACCCGGTCGAGCACCTCCAACCCGTGTGCGAAACGCTCCCGCCGAACCTCGGCCTCCTCCACGGACCCACTCATCCGCGCTGCTCCTCTCCCGTCGTCCCGGCCGCCGACCACCGGGCGGCGGCGACCACGGCAGAACCGTAGAACTTGGAGCACACTCCAACTCAAACCCGACACGCTGACCCGCCTTCACAGGAAAATTTGCGGTCCGACCCCCCTGAAATGGCATCACTGCGCCCTACCCGAGCCGAAAGATTTCCTGTGACCCCCCGTCCGAAGGGGGGCGACGCCAACACGCCCGAGCGCCGCGCCCGAGGCCCACCGGGGAAGAACGGCCGGCCGCAGCCTGATCTTCCGCGCCGTGCTGTGCCGGCCGGCTTCGCCCCGCGTGGAGTGGGAAGTCGGCGGGTCCCGACTTCCTGTGCGCTTGGCAGGCGAGGTTGTGGCCGCGGTGGGAGGCGGAACGCGGAAAGTCGGCGGGCCTGGTTTTCCGCGCAGGGTGGGGGGCCTGAAACTGAGCGACGGTCACCCGGCCGTGTCATTCTTCGGGGAAGCGGGCCGGGGAGGGTCTGCTGTCCGTTGACGGGGGGCGTGATGGGATCGATCGGTGTCGTGTGCGCGGTGGCCGGGCTTGTCGGTGCGGGGCTGTTGCGGTGGCTGCCCGTCAGAGGGCGGACGGACGGCCTGACAGCGGCCGGTGTCGCGGGAGTGCGGGGCGGTTCGAAGGCCGCGCTGAAAGTGGCCGTCGTAGAACTCCACCTTGCGGGGGCGATCGATGTCGGCCGGCTTGGCCGGCTGCGGCGGGTGGTGCACACCGGCCCCGGACGTGACGTGACTTCGCTGCACCGGGCCGTGTGGAAGGCGTTCGGCCGGGAGCTGTCGTTGGCCGATGCCGCCGCCGCTCCGGCGGTACGGCGGGCTCGGGAGGAGATGCGCGCCGAACTGGCCGGGCGTGGCCTGCGATGCGGACAAGCCCGGCTGACAGTGGCGGGCCTGCTGGCCCTGGCAGCAGGCGGTACGGGCGTGGCCATCGCGGCGCAGGAAGCCTTCTGGGCGGGTGTGCCCCTGGCCGTACTCTCGCTCACTGTCCTGTGCGCCCCGGCGCGGACACTGGCCGGGGGCAAGCTGTTGCGCGAGATGCGCCGCCTGCATCCCCTTCCCGGTGCCACCCCGGCCGGGCCGGAGGAGATCGGCGTTCTCGCCGCGCTTCACGGGCGCCGGGCACTGCGTCTGCTCTTGCCGGAGTTCGCCGCCCGTGCCGGTTTGCTCAGTGGCCGTGCCGCCAGGGAAACCGTCGCCCGAACCGAGGGCGACTCGTACGGCTCCAGCGCCCTTTCGGGTGACGGCGAAGGAGTCTGAGGGGGCGCCACTGAAGCCTTCACTGTGCGGGCTGTGCCCATGCGTGGGTGAGAGGAAGTCGACGGGCCCGACTTCCTGTGCGGGGTGGGGCGGTTGGTGTGGCCCCGGGGAGCAGGAAGTCGAGGTGGTCGGCTTCCTGCTCCGGGGGCTTGCGGGGTTCAGGCGAGGTGGTACGGGGCGGGGGCGGGGACCTTGGCGTCGAGGGTGGCGGCGGCGTGGCGGGCCCAGTAGGGGTTGCGGAGCAGTTCGCGGCCGATCAGGACGGCGTCGGCGCGGCCTTCGGTGAGGATGGCCTGGGCCTGGGCGGGGTCGGTGATCAGGCCGACGGCGGCGACCGGCAGGTCGGTCCCGCGGCGCACGGCCTCGGCGAAGGGCACCTGGAAGCCGGGCCCGGCCTCGATGCGGGCGTCGGGGACGATGCCGCCGGTGGAGACGTCGAGCAGGTCGACGCCGTGGGCCTGGAGCTCCTTGGCGAGGCGGACGGTGTCCTGCGAGGTCCACCCCTCCCGGCCGTCCTGCGGGTTCTCGGTGATCCAGTCGGTCGCGGAGATACGGAAGAAGACCGGCAGGTCCTCGGGCCACACCGAGCGGACGGCGTCGACGACCTCCAGTGCGAAGCGGACGCGCCCCTCGAAGGAGCCGCCGTAGCCGTCGGTGCGGTGGTTGGCCGCCGGGGAGAGGAACTCGTGGACCAGGTAGCCGTGGGCGCCGTGGATCTCGGCGACCTGGAAGCCGGCGTCGAGCGCGCGCCGGGCGGCGTCGGCGAACTGCCGGACGATCGTGCCGATCTGTTCCTCGGTCAGCTCGTCCGGCGTGGTGTGGGCGGGGGAGAAGGCCTCGGCGCTGGGGCCGACCGGGGTCCAGCCGTGCTCCTCGCCCGGGGTGACGGGCCGCCCGCGGTCGACCCAGGTGCGCTCGGTGGATCCCTTGCGGCCGGCGTGGGCGAGCTGGATCGCCGGGACGGTGCCCTGGCTCTTCAGGAAGTCGGTGATCCGGCGGAAGGCCGCGACCTGCTCGTCGTTCCAGATGCCGAGGTCGTACGGGGTGATGCGCCCCTCGGGGCTGACCGCGGTGGCCTCGGTGATGATCAGCCCGGTGCCGCCGGCGGCGCGGGCCGCGAGGTGGGCGAAGTGCCAGTCGGTCGGGACGCCGGCCGCGTCCCCGTCCGGGACGGCGCTGTACTGGCACATCGCCGGCATCCAGATCCGGTTGGGGACGGTCAGGGACCGCAGGGTGAACGGGTCGAAGAGGGAGGTGCTCATGTCGGACTCCCGATGGGGTCGGCGCCAGCGCGAAGAGGAGAGCATGCAACTTTTGCAGCTGCACTTACATTCGCAAACAATAATTGCGTGTGCAGATATCTGCAAGGGTGCTCCGTCAGCGCGCCCTCCCACCTGCGAGAGCCCAAGCTGATGACCGTCTTCACCGCCACCCTGGACCGCGAGCCCGTCCCCGCCGCCGAACGCGCCGACCTGGCCTGACAGGGCGAGGTGGCGGTGCCCGGGGCCGGTGGAAAACCCGTTGGCCCCGGCCCGCCGGGCCCGCGATACTCGCCCACCGGCGCCGCCTCAACCGTCCCCGGCGCCGGGACAGGGGAGTGCATGGAGGTCTTCGAGTGCGGGCGGTGCGGACACGCGCTGACCGCGCCGCTGTCGCGGGTCCCGTACCCCGTCTACGCGGGCTTCTCCTACGGCAACGGCCACCCCATGCCCGTCCTGATGGAATCGGGCACCTACGCCGTCGACGAGCACCCCGCCAGGCCGGCCCGCTCGATCGTGATCGCCCCCGGGGACGCCTACGGCACCGTCCTCGTCCAGCGGAGCGAACCCGGCGCCTGCTGCGGCATCGACGGCCGCAACGGCCCGAACGTCACCTGCGCCGGCTGCGGCGGAAAGGTGGCGACCCGGCTCGACGCCTGCTCCCTGTGGCAGGCCACCTGGCTGGAGCCGGACGCGGTACGCCCCGTCCCCGCGGGCCCCGCCCGTCCGGCCACCGACTGGGCGGCGCTCACCCGGTGGTGGTGCGCCACCGAGCCGTCGGACCCAACGGGGCGCTGGGACCCGCGCTGGGAGATGGAGTCGGCCGTGACGCTCGCCCACCTGGTCGCCGCCGCGGACGGCTCGCCCGTCACCCTCCCCGACGGCCCCCTCGCGGACGTCTTCCGCGGCCCCCTCGCCGCCGCCTTCCGCGCCCCGTACAGCCGGCTGCTCCCGCCGGGACACTCGGCCGGGCGCGCGGCCGAGCGGCCGGTGAAGCGGGCGGCCCTGGCCGGACCGGGTCTGCTCCTGCCCGACCCCCTCCCGGACATCGCGGTGGTGCCGCGGCACCCGCAGACCGGCGAGCCCTGGCCCGCACCCGTGGGCGTGGCCGTCGCGCCGCTCGCCGTCGGTTTCTGGACGCACCTCGCCCATCACGGCAGACGCCTGGTCACCCCCGTCACCGGCCGACTGCCCGCCGGCGTCGAACGCGACGACCCCCTCACGCCCCATCCCTACGGCTCGGGCATCGAGTGGGGGGCTTACCGCGCCACCCTGGAACGTTTGTGGGAAGCGGGGGTTGGCCCCTGGTGAGGTCGGGTGGTGGCGCGGGGCGCCCGCTGCCCGAGGTGTGTGGGGCGGCGGGCCGAGGGTGGTGGATTCGGCGGCCGGGTACGGGAGTTGGCACCCCGGGACGCCGGACGGCGCCGCCCGGGAGGACCGGGCGGCGCCGTCGGTGTCGTGCGCGCAGGCCGTCAGCGCGGGCAGTCAGCCGGCCGTCAGCGCGCCGTCTGCGGGACGCGCTGGCTCGGGACGGCGCCCCGGGCGGCGCGCGGCGCACCCGCGGCACCCGCGGCCGCGCCGGCGGCAGCGGCGGGCGATGCGCCGAGGGCGGTGCCCCGGGTCTCCTCGGCCCACATGACGCAGACCAGCAGCCCGAGGGCCGTGGTCCCGGCCGCGATCAGCATGGTCGGGCCGGTGCCCAGCCCGGTCAGCGACAGCGGCAGCAGGTAGGTGCCGACGGCCGCGCCGATCCGGCTGACCGAGGTGGCGACGCCCACCGCGGTGGCCCGGATCTCGGTCGGGAACAGCTCGTTGGGGTACGTCCAGTCGAGCACGTTCGGCCCGCCGCACAGGAAGGCGTACGCGCACAGCGCCAGCAGCGCGACGGCGGCCGGGGCGGTGGGCCACACGCCCAGCAGCGCCAGCGGGACGGCCATCAGCGCGAAGGACCAGATGATGACGGGCCGGCGCCCGCGGGTGTCGATCAGGCGCAGCGCCGGGTAGCAGCCGAGCAGGAAGACCAGGCTGATCAGGCCGGTGCCGAGGGTCTCCATCACCGTGCCGCCGGGCATGCCGAAGGAGGAGAGGATCTGCGGGCCGAAGGTGAGCATCGCGAACAGCGGGCCGACCTGGCACAGGAAGAACAGGCCGCAGAACAGGGTGCGGCGCCGGTAGGGCTGGGTCATCAGCAGGCGCAGCCCGACGGGGCGGCCGCGCTCGGCCGGGTCGGGCATCAGTTCCCGGCCGTCCACGCGCACGCCCAGGTGCTTCTCGACCACGCGCACCGCGTCACCGACCCGCCCGTTGGCGGCCAGCCAGCGCGGCGACTCCGGGGAGCCGCGCCGGATCACCAGGAACACCACGCACAGCACCGTGGAGCTCGCCAGCATCCACCGCCAGCTGCCCGGCCCGGCCAGCTCCAGGAAGAGGTAGCCCACCACGTAGGCGAGCACGGAGCCGGCGTACCAGGCGATGATCTGCTTGCCGAGCAGCCGGCCGCGGTGCTTGGTGGGCAGCCACTCGGCGAGCAGCGAGGTGGCGATGGGGTAGTCGGCGGCCACGGCCATGCCGAGCACGAAGCGCAGCACGGTGATCGCCCACACCGCGTCCACCCAGAAGGAGAGCACCGAGCAGACGACCATCACGAGCAGGTCGGCGGTGTACATCACCTCCCGGCCGATCTTGTCGGTCAGCACGCCGAAGAGCGCGCCGCCGACGAACATTCCGACCAGGGCGGCGGCGCCGATCAGGCTGACCTCGGCGGTGGACAGCCCGAGGTCCGGGCGCATCCCGATCAGGGCGACGCCGACGATGCTCAGGATGTAGCCGTCGAGCAGGGGTCCGCCTGAGCAGGCGAGGGCCAGCCTGCGGTGGAACGCGGTATACGGGGCGTTGTCGATGGTCTGGGACATGTGCTTGGGGTCCTCCGGAGCGTACGGCACGCGACCGCGCACCGTGCGCCGGGTAGACGGCAGGGGAAGACGCCGCCCACGTCGGACGGCGCCATCGCCCGGTCACAACGGGCGACCGTCCACGGTTGCCCGGCCCTCGCGGGCCCGCCACCGGGCCGAAGGTCGAGGGGATTCACGACCAAGGTCCCGAAGCGGACAGGCCCTTCGCCCGTGCCGGATCGCCGCCCGCCCAGTCCTGCCGGGACGAGGCACCGCCGCGCGCCCCGAACGCGCACCGGGCGTGACCCTCGTCACTCGAAGCCCCCAACAGGCCTGGGAATGTGGCCCATTGCACACCTGGGCGGTTCCCGTCCGTACGGGTGTGACCCCGCTGCGTCACCCCGGGAGCGCTCACGCGCGCCCCGCCGTCGGCTCCAGGTCAGCTCCCCGTCAGGACACCGCCCGTCGTCAGGAGGTCAGCCCGAGCCGGGCGAGGCCCGAGTCCAGCGCCGCCTCCAGGTGGTCGGTGGAGCCGGTGGTCATGAGAATCAGCACCCCGCCCTGGATCCCGGCCAGCAGCGCCGCCGCCTCCCGCTCGGCGTCCAGCCCGGCGGCGGCCACTTTGCTGCCCTGGAGATGGCGCACGCCCGCGGCGAGCTGGCGCTGCCACTGCCCCAGCAGCTCGGCGGCCACCGTCCGGCCCGCGCCGGTGGCGGTGCCCAGCTGGGACAGCGCCACGTGCAGCGGGCAGCTGACGCCCTGGGCGCGGTAGCGGGCGAGGACCTTCTCGCGCCACTGCCACCAGGCCTCCCGGGAGGTGAGGGAGCCCAGTTCCGGCTGCTGGTCGTCGAGGACCCGGGCCGCCTCGAAGCGGGCCACGGCCAGCAGCAGCTCGTCCTTCCCACCGGGGAAGTAGTGGAACAGCTGGCTCTTGCTGGTGGCGGTGCGGGCCATCACGTCCTCCAGACGCAGCGCGAACACGCCCTCCGCGCGGATCTCCTGCGCGGCGCCCTCGATGATGCGCTGCCTGGTCGCGGCGCCCTTGCGGGTCGGCGGGACGTGCCCCTCCGGCGTGTTCACGGCGTCCACGGCGGTCACGGCGTTCACGAGCGGGTTCGCGAGCGCGTTCACGGCAGCAGGACCAGCTTGCCGGTGGTGCGCCGGGACTCCAGGTCCGCGTGCGCCCGGGCGGCCTCGGCCAGCGGGTAGCGGCCGGTGACCCGCGGGGTGAGCCCGCCCGCCAGGACGAGGTCGAACAGCTCGCCGGCGCGCCGTACCAGCGCCTCGCGGGTGGGGACGTGGTGGTGCACCACCGGGTACGTCAGCAGGATGCTGTTCGGCAGGTCGGTGGGCCGCAGCTCGGGCACGCCCATGAAGGGGCCGTAGTAGGCGTGCACCCCGTGCGGGCGCAGGGCCAGCTGGGAGGAGTGGAAGGTGTCGGCGCCGCCGCCGTCGTAGACGACGTCGGCCCCGCGCCCGCCGGTCAGCTCCCTGATGCGGTCCTCGAAGCCGCCGCCGGAGTGGACCAGCACGTGGTCGGCGCCGGCCTCCTTCGCGACGGCGGCCTTCTCCTCGCGGGAGACCAGGCCGATGACGTCGCCGCCGCGCGCCTTGACCAGCTGGGTGAGCAGCCGGCCGACGCCGCCCGCCGCCGCGTGCACCACCGCGGTGTCGCCCGGGGCGATCGGGTAGGTCTCGGTGCTCAGGTGGCTCGCGGTCAGGCCCTGCATCAGCAGGCCGCCCGCGACCTCGTCCGGCACCCCGTCGGGCACCTTGACCAGCGAGGCGGCCGGGACCGCGAGCAACTCGGCGTAGCTGCCCGGGTGGTAGAACCAGGCCACCCGGTCGCCGACGGCCAGGCCGTCCACCCCCGCGTCGAGGGCGGCGACGTAGCCCATGCCCTCGGCGCCGAGCACCGCCGGCGCCGCCCAGCCCGGGCCGCCCTCGGCGCGGGCGCCGACGTCCATGAAGTTGACGCCGGCCGCGCCCAGGCGCACCAGCGCCTCGCCGGGGCCGGGGACCGGGTCCGGCAGCTCGGTCCAGCGCATGACCTCGGGGCCGCCGTGCTCCTCGATCCGGATCGCGTGCATGGGCTGACACCTTTCTGTACGGGCTCGTTCGGGGGAGGGTGAACAGCACGGTAGGCAGCCGAAAATGGACCCACAAGTCCAGAAAGCCGTACGGCGGTCGGGCAGTTGCCCGTCACCCCGCCGCCAGCGGCACGGCGACGTCCGCGACGTGCTCCTCCGGCCCGGCGGTCGCCCAGTTCGGGTAGTACACCTCCCGGTTCGGCCCGCCCCGCCGGTACCCGCGGGCGGCGACCCAGGCGCCCACCGCGTCGTGGGCGGCGGCCATCGCGGCGAAGCCCCGCCGGGGCAGGGCGGTGTACGCCTCGCGGTGCGCGGCCTCGATGCGCACCCCGAACGGGCCGTGCGGGCCGACGGCGTTCGGGGTGGGGGCGCAGACCTCGACCAGGGCGTCGCAGTCCTCGCCCACCAGGCCGTGGAACACCGCGAACAGCGGCCCGGACAGGCACGCGTCGACCTCCCGCAGCCGCCCGAGCAGCGACTCGCCGGCCTCGGCGAGGAAGCCGGGCAGCGCGGCGGCGTCCACGTGCCGCCGGACGAACAGGACGTGCTGCTCGGGCACGTCGCGCTCGGCGATCTCGAACATGGTGGTGCTCCTTCCGGTCAGAACCTCTCGGGCGTAGCCCACCGCCTCCCGGCGGGCCGCGTGCTCGGCCTCCCGCTCCCGCCAGTACGCCAGCAGCGCCCGCTCGGCCGCGCCCGCGCCCGCGCCTGGGCCCTCGGCGGCGTCGCCGTCGACGTCCAGTACCGACGGGATCCGCGCCAGCGGCAGCCCGGCGGCGCGCAGCAGCGCGATGCGCCGGGCCCGCTCGACCTGCGCCGGGCCGTAGCGGCGCACCCCGGTGCGCGGGTCGACCAGGGCGGGCGGCAACAGCCCCCGCGCGCCGTAGAGCCGCAGGGCCTTGAGGCTGAGCCTGGTCCTGGCGGCGAGTTCACCGATGGTGATCATGTCCTCCTGCACGCCCGCCACTGTGCCCCCTGCCCCAGGGGCAGGGGCAAACCCGCGCCCCCTTCGTGGCGGTACGTCAGCTTTCCCGCCGGATCCGGCAGCCTGTTCGCGGCGTCGAGCGGGACGGTTCACCAGGCCGTGGACCGCAGGTCGTCCGTGCACGGTTGACTTCCCGCGGCCCGGGAGGACCCGCCCCCGGGCCGCACCGTCCGCGGGCGAACGACGACACACCCGGCGCCCCGCCCGCCGCCGTACGAGGAGAACCCCGCATGCCACCCCCACCCGCACCCGCCCGCACCGACGCCCGCACCCGCACCCGCCGTGCCCTGGGCGCACTCGCCCTGGCCGCCGCCCTGGCCGGCCTCGCCACCCCTGCCTGGGCCGCCCCTGCCTGGGCCGCCCCCGCCCCGGCCCCAACGACGGCCGGCACGGCGGCCGGCACCCGGCCCCACGCCACCGACCCCGCCCTGGCCCTGGACCGCCCCGGCGAGTCCGTGGTCACCCGCCGCGAGGTCACCCCCATCGCCCCCGGCCTGACCATGACCGCCTTCGACCGCCTCGCCGCCGCCGGCTGGATCCGCGGCAAGGTCCTCGTCGCCGACCTGGACACCGAGGGCCTGAGCGTCGACTACCTGTCCTCCGGCAAGGTGACCACCCGCCGGACCGTCACCGACATGGCCCGCGGCGCCGGAGCCGTCGCCGCGATCAACGGCGACTACTTCGACATGAACGCCTCCGAAGCCCCCCTCGGGGTCGGCGTCTCCCGCGAGGACGGCCTCATCCACGCCCCCGTCGAGGGCTGGAACCAGGCCGTCACCGTCGGCACCGACGGCCTCGCCCGGATGGCCCAGGTCTTCCTGGAGGGCCACGCGAACCTGCCCGCCGGCCGCGAGCTGACCCTCGACGGCGTCAACACCTACGGCCTGCCCGCCGACGGCGTCGGCGTCTTCACCCCCGCCTGGGGCGACGCCACCCGCACCCACGTCGCCGACGGCTCCGCCGACGTCGCCGAGGTCGAACTGCGCGACGGCAAGGTCACCGCCGTACGGGACCGACTCGGCGCCGCCGTCCCCGAGGGCGCCACCGTCCTGGTCGGCCGCGAGGCCGGCGCCCGCGCCCTGCGCGACCTCAGGCCCGGCGACCAGGTCACCGTCGGCTACCGCCCCCGCGCCTCCTTCGGCGAGGTCGCCGTCGCCGTCGGCGGCTACCAGGTCCTCGTCGCCGACGGCGTCGCCCAGCGCTCCGGCGAGAACGACGCCAACCAGCCCAACGCCCGCACCGCCGTCGGCTTCTCCGCCGACAACCGGCGCCTGTACCTCGTCACCGTCGACGGCCGCCAGGCCGACAGCCCCGGCATCAACCTCCCCGACCTCGCCGTCCTGATGCGCGACATGGGCGCCCACAACGCGCTCAACATGGACGGCGGCGGCTCCGCCGCCATGGCCGCCCGCCTGCCCGGCGCCCAGCAGGCCGGCACCGTCAGCCACCCCTCCGACAACGGCGGGGAACGCGCCGTCGCCAACGGCCTCGGCCTGTTCTCCACCCCCGGCACCGGCACCACCAAGGGCTTCCGGCTGCGCCCGGCCGAACCCGTGGACACCGCCGCCCGCGTCTTCCCCGGCCTGCGCCGCACCGTGCGCGCCCTGCCCCACGACGAGGCCTACGGCGCCGTCACCGCCCCGGCGCCCGCCACCACCTGGTCCACCGCGACCGGCGACAAGGTCGGCGTCGAGGGCCGAGGCCTGGACGCCGTCGTCACCGGCCGCGCCTCCGGCCCCGCCGAGGTCGCCGTCACCGCCCAGGGCGCCCAGAAGTCCGCGCTGGCACTGACCGTGCTCGGCCCCGCCGTGCGCATCACCGCCGGCGCCGAGCCGATCGCCCTCGACAGCACCGGCGCCACCGCCCGCCTCACCGTCACCGGCCACGACGCCCTCGGCCACACCGCACCCGTCGAGGCCGCCGACATCAAGGTCACCGGCGGCGACGGCGTCGTCGAGACGAGCGCCGCCCCCGACGGCACCATCGCCCTCAAGGCCCTCGCCGACGGCAAGTCCGCCACCCTCAAGCTCACCGTCGGCCCGCTCGAGAGCGCCGTCGCCGTCACCGTCGGCATGACCGAGAAGCCCGTCGCCGACTTCTCCGACGCCGCCGCCTGGAAATCCGGCAACGACCGCGCCCCCGGCGGCTCGGTGGCCCCCGCCCCCGGCCCCGACGGCACCCACGGCCTGCGCCTGGCCTACGACTTCACCCACTCCACCGGCACCCGCGGCCAGTACGCCATCGCCCCCGAGGGCATCGTGCTCCCCGGCCAGCCCCGCGCCCTCACCCTGTGGATCGAGGGCGACGGCAACGGCGCCTGGCCGCGCATCCAGTACCGCACCGCCGCCGGCGTCACCGCCAACCTCGACGCCCCGACGGTCACCTGGACCGGCTGGCGCAAGGTCGAGTTCCCCGTCCCCGCGGGCGTCCAGTACCCGCTCACCGTCCAGCGCTTCCGCCTGATGGAAACCAGCGCCGCCCGCTCCTACACCGGCGCCCTCACCCTCGCCGACCTGCGCGCCAAGGTCGCCCCCGACGTCGAACTGCCCGCCCAGCCACGCGTCACCGACCCCGTCGTGCTCACCCACGGCACCGTCGACCACCGCCCGCTGCGCGTCGCCGTCATGTCCGACGCCCAGTTCGTCGCCCGCAACCCCGACAGCGACATCGTCCAGGCCGCCCGCCGCACCCTGCGCGACATCGCCGCCGCCAAACCCGAACTGCTCGTCATCGACGGCGACTTCGTCGACGAGGCCGCCCCCGCCGACTTCGCCCTCGCCCGCACCCTCCTCGACGAGTTCGACCAGCTCACCGGCCACAGCATCCCCTGGCACTACGTGCCCGGCAACCACGAGGTCATGGGCCCCGGCACCATCGACAACTTCAAGGCCGCCTTCGGCGACACCACCCAGGTCTTCGACGTCAAGGGCACCCGCTTCGTCACCCTCGACAGCTCCCTCGGCACCCTGCGCGCCGGCGGCTTCGACCAGATCGCCACCCTGCGCTCCGCCCTCGACGGCGCCGCCCAGGACCCGTCCGTCACCGGCCTGCTGCTCTTCGAACACCACCCCACCCGCGACCCCCTGCCCGACCAGGGCAGCCAACTCGGCGACCGCAAGGAAGCCGCCCTCGTCGAACAGTGGCTCGCCGACCTCCGCACCCGCGGCAAGTCCGCCGCCATGGTCACCGGCCACGTCGGCGCCTTCCACGCCCAGAGCATCGACGGCGTCCCGCACCTGATCAACGGCAACTCCGGCAAGGGCCCCGCCGCCGAACCCGACCGCGGCGGCTTCACCGGCTGGACGATGCTCGGCATCGACCCCGCCGCCGGCCGCGCCACCGACCCCTACGCCGTCGCCGACGACACCACCGCCTGGCTGCGCGCCGAAGTCCACGCCCGCGCCGACACCGTCGACCTCAAGGCCCCCACCGCACTCGGCCTGCTCGAAACCGCCCCCGTGACCGCCACCTTCACCCAGGACGGCGAACGCACCGTACCCGTCGCCTGGCC
Source organism: Kitasatospora sp. NPDC048298 (assembly GCF_043201465.1). NCBI lineage: Bacteria > Bacillati > Actinomycetota > Actinomycetes > Kitasatosporales > Streptomycetaceae > Kitasatospora > Kitasatospora sp. NPDC048298. The sequence continues at coordinate 10,306 of NZ_JBICYZ010000077.1, read as the reverse complement.
CGTCACCGCCCAGTGGGGCGGCACCAGCGTCCACATCGGCACCGCCGCGAGCGCCCCGCGCACCGCCGTCGCCGCCTACGACCCCGCCACCGCCACCCTGACCGGGCTGCGCCCCGGCACCGGGACACTGAGCGTCACCGTCGGCGGGGTGACGGCCGAACAGCCGCTCACCGTCGGCCCGGCGCCGGTCTGCACCACCACCGTGCGCGGCAAGCACTCCTCGCTCGCCGTCACCTCGGGCGTCACCTGCCTCCAGGGCGCGAGCATCGACGGCCCGGTCCTGGTCCGGCCCGGCGCGTCCCTGGTGGCCGTCGACTCCACCGTGGCCGGCCCGCTCTCCGCCCGCGGCGCGGGCACCCTGCTGCTGAGCGACACCACCGTGGGCGGCCCGGTCGCCGTCAGTGGCACCACCGGCAGCACGGCACTCCTGCGCACCACGGTCGCCGGCCCGCTGCACCTCGCCCTCAACCGGGGCGCCACCCTGCTGGCCGGCACCACCGTGCGCGGCCCGCTGGACTGCTCCGGCAACACCCCGGCCCCGGTCGACGGCGGCCTCGCCAACACCGTCGGCGGCCCGAAGGGCGGCCAGTGCGCCAAACTGTGACGAACCATCGGCAATGACCGCAGGCCCGGACCGTCCACGGTCCGGGCCTGCGGGCCGCTGATGGCCGGAGTTGAGCGTGATTCCTATGATGGTCAGTCAGTAAGTCGTTATGTCGGTGTCATGATCCTCGGAGTGTGCCACGGGCCCAGGGCACGCCCGGGGGACCGGGCCCGCCCCCGGATCCGCTCCGGTCCTCGGCATCGGTTCCTCGATTCCTCGGTTCCTCGATTCAGGGAGAAGCATGCGCGGCACCGTGCTCGCCGACCGCTACCGGCTGGTGGACTGGCTGGGCGGCGGGTCGATGGGCGACGTGTGGCTCGCCGAGGACGAGGTCCTCGGCCGCCGGGTGGCGGTCAAGGTGGTGAAGCCCGCGCTGCTGGACGAACCCGGCTTCGCCGAGCGCTTCCACGCCGAGGCCCGCGTCATGGCGCAGCTGCGGCACCCGGGCATCGTCGGCGTGTACGACTACGGGCACGACGGCGGGTTCGGCGAGGGGCGCGGCGGCGGGCACGGCGAGGGGTACTCGGGCACGGCCGGGCGGCGCCCGGTCGGCTACCTGGTCATGGAACTGATCGACGGCCAGCCGCTGAGCGCCGTCCTGGAACACCGCGGCGCCCTGCCGGCGGCGCAGGCCCTGCGGATGGCCCTGCAGGTGCTGGAGGCGCTGGAGGCCGCGCACGAGTCCGGAGTGGTCCACCGGGACATCAAACCGGCCAACCTGATGGTCCGCGGCGACCGGACGGTGATCGCGGACTTCGGCATCGCCCGGCCCGCCTGCGACGCCCGGCTCACCGTCCCGGGGATGGTGCTGGGCACCGCCGCCTACCAGGCACCGGAACAGGCCTCCACCGGGACGGTCACCGCCTCCGCCGACCTCTACGCGCTCGGCGTGGTCCTCTACGAGTGCCTGGCCGGCCACCTCCCGTACGAGGGGGAGACCGCCCTCGAAGTGATCCTCAAGCACCTGACGGAGCCCGTGCCGCCGCTGCCCGGGGACGTGCCCGCACCGGTGTGGGCGCTGGTCGAGCGGGCGATGGCCAAGGAGCCCGGCGAGCGCTGGCCGGACGCGGCGACGATGGCCACGGCGGTGCGGCGCGCCCTCGCGGCGGTCGAGGGGGCGGTCGAGGGGGCGGTCGAGGGGAGGCCCGCGCCCGCGCCGGTCCCGGACCGGACCCCGACCCAGACCTCCGCCCACACCCGGACCCGGACCCGGCCGGCCGTGGCGCGCGCGCCACGGGCCGGACGCCGCCTGCGGACGCTGGCCGGGCTGACGGCGCTGACGCTGCTCTGCGTGGCCGGGGCCGCCGGGGCCACGGTGGTGCGGCCCGGCCGGGCGCCGCACGGCGCCGTCGCCCAGCCGGCGGTGCCGGAGCCGGTCGCGCTGGTGGAGGCGGCCCGCCCGAGCGCCCAGCAGGCGGCGGCCCCCGTACCGTCGGCCGGAGAGGGCCAGAGCCCCGCACCCGCCGCCGGGCCCGAAACGCCCCCCGGGTCGCCCCTTGCCGCCCTGCCTGCCCCGCTTGCCGCGCCGCCAGCCGCCCTGCCCGCCGCCCCGGCTCCCGCCGTACCCGGCTGGAGCCCCGCCCCGCCTCCGGCCGCACCCGCCGCCGGTCAGAACCCCGTTCCGCCCGCGCCGAGCCCCTCCGCCCCGGACCGGCCCGCCACCGGCGAACCGGCCACGCCCACCGCGACCGGAACCGGGACGCCGCTGCCGTCCGCGCCGCCCACGACGCCGCCGAGGCCGCAGCTGCCCCCCGTGGCGCTGATCGCCGGCGCCAACGGCGCGTTGGACAACTACAACTCCGCGGACCAGGACGGCAACGTGGTCGGCACCTACTTCGTCAACGGCACGGCGGCGCAGCAGTGGCGACTGGACAAGGTCGCCGAGGGGATGTACTACCTGCGCAACGCCTCCAGCAACTTCACCAAGGTGCTGGACCAGGACCGCACGAGCAACCTGATGCAGATCTGGTCGAGCCCGCCGGCCGGCTGGAACCAGGTCTGGGACATCGAGCCGGTCCAGGGCGGCTACCGGATCTTCAACGTCGGCACCCGGCTGTGCCTGACGTCCGTGGGAATCGGCGTGGCGGCCCACGGGGCGGACTGCACCGGCGGCCAGAGCCAGGTGTGGACGATCAGCTGAGCCGCCGATGAGTCACCTGAGCCGCCGCTGAGCCCCCGGCCGCCGACCGGGCCTGCGGCGGGTCACGCCGGAAGCCAGGACGGCCACTGCCGGCGCGGCCGCACGACGGGCCCGCCGGGGCCGATCAGGGCGCGCAGCCGGTTGGCCTCGGGGGAGCCGATGGAGGCCAGGATGTCGTAGGCCTCCGACCGGCGCGCCAGGGCCTCGTCCGGTGCGGTGCCGCGCTCGGCGAGCGCGTCGCCGAGCGCCGCCAGCGCCAGCCCCCGCCCCCGGCGGTCGCCGTCGAGGGTCAGCACCTCGACCGCCCGCCCGGCCGCCGCCACCGCCTCCTCGCCGCGGCCCACGGCGCGCAGCGACTCGGTGAGCCGCAGCAACGTACGGCCCGTACGGCGCCGGTCGTCCGGCCGCAGCAGGGACAGGGCGTTGCGGTGGTGGCGCAGGGCCTGCTCGAACTCGCCGCGGTCGTGGGCGATCGTCCCCAGCGAGTCCAGGGCGAGCGCCTGCAGCTCGTAGTCGGCGAGCCGGTGGCAGATCAGCAGGGACTGGTCGACCACGCGCACCGCCGCGTCGTACCGGCCGAGTTCGGTGAACGCGCCCGCCAGGTTGAGCAGTTCGGCCGCCACCGAGCGCTGGTCGCCGAGCCGCTCCCAGACCGAGATCGCCGCGGTGAAGCCGCCGAGCGCGTCGCCCGGCCGGCCGACCTGGACGAACAGGGCGCCCAGCGCGGCGTGGGCCAGGGCGAGCAGCGGCCCCGGCAGGCCGTGGGCGGTGCACAGGTCGCGGGTCCTGAACAGCTCGGCGAGGGCGGCGGGCTCGGAGCCGACCTCGGTCAGCAGCCGTCCGAGCACCAGCCGGGCCCTGACCTCGGCCGTCCGGTCGCCCGCCCGGACGGCGGCCTGGAGCAGGACCTTGGCCGCGTGCCCGAGCGGCCGGGTGGCCTGCCCGGTCTCGCACAACAGGCTGCAGCCGAGCAGCAGTTCGGCCGCCAGGTCGAGCCGGGGCGGTTCCGCGAGCCCGGCGTACTGGCCGACCAGCGCGCCGACGCCCTGGTAGTCGACGCCGCCGGGCGGGGCCACCGCGCGGGGGCCGGCGCCGGCCCCCGCCTCGGGCAGGGCGGCGCGGGCCGCGGACAGGCCGAGCGCCGCGAGGGTCTCCGCGTGCTGACGGGCCACCAGGCGGGTGAGCACGGCCGCCGGGCGGTCCTCCTCGCCTCGCACCCGCGCGTCCGCCCGCCCGTCCTCCTCGCCCCGCACCTGCCCGTCCGCCTCCGCCTTCGCCTCCGCCTCCGGGGCGAGCCGCTGGGCGAAGGAGCGCAGCAGGTCGTGGTACCGGTAGCGGTCCGGCGGCGCCGTCTCCAGCATCGAGCAGTCGACCAGCGACTCGGCCAGCTCCTCGGCCTCGTGCTCGGGCAGGCCGAGCACCGCCGCGACCGCGCCCGGCGACAGGTCGGGCACCTCCGGCAGCGCCAACAGCCGGAAGGCGCGGGCCTGTTCGGGCGTCAGCTGGTCGTAGCCGAAGCGGAACGCCGGCTCGACGGCGAGGTCCCCGGCGCGCAGCACGTCCAGCCGGCGGAGGTTCCCGGACAGCTTGTCGAGCAGCCGCTCCATGGCCCAGCCCGGCCGGCAGGCCAGGCGCGCGGCGAGGATGCGCACCGCCAGCGGGAGATGGCCGCAGAGCCGGACGAGTTCCGCCGCCGTGTCCTGCTCGGCCCGCAGCCGCTGCTCGCCGATCACCTGGCCGAGCAGGCCGAGGGCCTCCCGCGGGGCGAAGGCGGTCAGCTCGACGACCTGCGCGTTGGGCAGCGAACCGAGCCGGGCCCGGCTGGTGACGAGCACGGCGCAGCCGGGCCGCCCGGGCAGCAGCGGCCTGATCTGCTCGGCGTCCCGGGCGTTGTCGAGGACGACCAGCACGCGCCGCTCGGAGAGCAGCGAGCGGAACTGGGCGGAGCGTTCGGCGAGCCCGGAGGCCAGCCCGTCGGCCGGCACGCCGAGGGAGCGCAGGAAGACGCCCAGCACCTCCTCGGGCCGGGTCGGGCGGCCGTCGGCCCCGTGCAGGTCGAGGTAGAGCTGGCCGTCGGGGAAGTCGGCGGCCAGCCCGTGCGCGACGTGCACGGCCAGCGCCGTCTTGCCCACCCCGCCCAGACCCGCCACGACCGCCACGGGCACGGTGCGGGGGGCGAGCAGGACGGCCCGCAGCGCCTCGCTCTGCGCCTCGCGGCCGGTGAAGTCGGCGAGGTCGGCCGGGACCTGGGTCGGCCGCACCGGCGCCCGGTACGGCGGGCGGGGCGCGGCCGCGCTGGCTGTGCCGGTGCCGGTGGCGCCGGTGGCGCCGGTGGTGGCGGCGGGCCGGGGCGGCGCGGGCGCCAGGAGGGCGGCGTCGGCCGCCAGGATCCGGCGCTGCAGCTCGCGCAGACCGGGCCCGGCGCTGACGCCGAGCTGCTCGCGCAGCCGCCGGTCCGTCGCGCGGTACGCGCCCAGGGCCTCGGCCTGCCGGCCGGTGCGGTAGAGGGCGAGCATCAGCAGTTCGCAGAACCGTTCCCGCAGCGGGTGTTCGGCCGTGACCGCGGTCAGTTCGGCGACGACCTCGCCGGACGGCCCGGCCTCGACCTCGGCCTCCAGGCACGACTCCAGGACGGTCACCCGGCGTTCGGCCCACTCCCCGCGCTGCCGCTCCGCGTACGGGCCGGGCAGCGCGGCCATCGGCTCGCCCTGCCACAGGGCCAGCACCGAGCGGAGCACGGCGGCGGCGCGGGCGTGCTCCCCGGCGGCGCGCAGCGCCTTCGCCTCGCCGACGAGCTCCTCGAAGCGGTGGGTGTCCAGCGCCCCGGCGTCCACCGCGAGCAGGTAGCCGCCGCTGAGCGTGCTCGGCGCCTCCGGCCCCAGGACGCGGCGCAGGCGGTGGACGTACGTGCGGATCACGGCGGACGGCTTGGCGGGCGGCTCCTCGCCCCACAGGTCGTCGACGAGCTGACCGGTCGACACGGGGTGGTTGGCCCTCAGCAGCAGCGCGAGCAGCAGGCTCCGCTGCTGCGGCGAGCCCAGCGCCAGCTCACCGCCGTCCCGCCACCCCCGCAGCGGCCCCAGCACCGCGAACCGTAAACCACCCACCGGCCGTCCCCCTCCACCCGCAAAAATCCCCCGGGGCATTTTACCGGCCGCATCACCCCTGGTCAGGGCGGCGCACCCGGGTCGGACCCGCGGCTTGTCCATCACCTGTCAACAAGCTGTCGACCGTTCGTCGACCATCTGTCGACGGGCGCCGCCGAGTCTTCCGGCAGGAGACCGCACCGACGCGGTCCCAGAGCGAGAGGAACACCCGATGGCACAGCGGAAGTCCCTGGTCCGAGCGACCCTGGCCGCGGCCGGCGTCGCCGCCGCGCTGTTCACGGCCGCCGCCCCGGCCGGCGCGGCCACCGCGCAGCAGCAGCCCACGCAGGAGCAGACCCAGGAGCAGACGCAGCTGCTGAGCGCGGCGCGCAGCACCGAGGTCCTGGTCGTCAACTGGACCGGCTGCGAACTGCGCCTGCAGAACAACTGGCTGGACCACGGCATCTGGACGAAGGCCCCGGACCCCATCATCACCGACGGGAGCACCGCACGCTGGCAGTCCGAGAGCAACGGCTTCATGACCGGCACCGAGGGCCACGTCATCTACGACGCGGCCAACTGCGGCAACCCCGACCTCAACGGCAAGCGCGTCCAGCTCCACTGGAACAACCCGTACGTCGGCAGCAACGGCTACGACACCGCGGGTTCCGACCCGAAGTTCGGGTTCGCGCAGAGCGGCGGCAGCGGCAACAACGCCGCCGTGTACTGGACGATCAGGGGCCTGTGACCGCCGCGCCCCTGAGCGCTGGGCCCCTCACCGGCGGCCCCTGACCGCCGGGCGCCCGGCCGGGACTTCCTCCCCCGGCCGGGCGCCCGCGCCCGTTCGGCGACGCCGTCAGGTCACTCGGCAGGCAGCAGCGCGGCGACCTCCGCCAGGACGCGCGCCGCCGGCGCCGGGTCCACCAGCCACTTCAGGTGGCTGCCGGCGAGGGTGCGGACGTCGTACGGGTTCTCCGGCGTCAGCTCGTCGCCCTCGCGGATCATCCGGTCCTGCATGGCGAGCGGTATGCCGGCGTCCTCGGTCAGCCGCACGTACGTCCGGGGGATCCGCCCCCAGGTGTCGGCCTGCGCCCGGTCCCCGGGCGTGCCGGTGTCGAGGTTCTCGTCGGGCTGGAAGGTGTTGAGGACGGCCAGGAACTCGTCGTCCGTCCCGTCGGCGAGGAAGGCCGCCTTGAACGCCGCGAGGACGGAGGGGTCGGCGGTACGGAAGTTGGAGCGCAGCAGCCCCAGTTCGGCCGGGTTGCCGACCATCGCCGACAGCATTCCCGAGGCGTCGACCGTGGCCATCTCGGGCTCGGCGTAGTAGGCGCCGACCTCGAGGTCGACGGGGCACCAGGAGGAGACGTAGACGATGCGGTCGATCAGGTCGGGCCGCCGGTTGGCCGCGACGGTCGCCGTCAGACCGCCGCGGCTGTGGGAGACCAGGACGACCGGCCCGTTGCGCTTGGCCCGCTCGAGTATCCCCACGAGGTGCGCGACGTTGTCGGCGAGCGTGACGCCCTTGATGGCCCCGGGCGCGGCGGCGAGCCCCTCGAGGTCCTGCGGCGCCTGGTAGGCGCGCGGGTACGTCGCGGCGAACCCGTGCCCGGGCAGGTCGACGGCGACGGAACGGTGCCCCAGGAGGCCGAGTTCGGCCTGGAGCGGCGCGAAGGAGAAGGAGTTCGCGAAAGCTCCGTGGACCAGTACGAACGTCGGTTGCATGTGTGTGCTCACTTTCTGACCTGTGCTCAGTGAAGATCATCGCACTGCCCGCATGGACCCGTCTCGGCCATTCGTGTCGCCGGTGGATACAACCGATCACGACTTCGGCATGCTGACCGCAACGTTGTTCGAGACGCGACGAGGGAGAAGGCCATGCGACGGATTGCGGCTCTGGGTACGGGTGCGGCACTGCTGGTGGCGGCCGGGGTGATGGCGGCGCCGGGGGCGTCGGCGACCTCGTACTGCAGCACCACCCAGGGCACGAACTGGGGATCGGTGAGCTGCCAGACCACCGCCACGAAGAACCACTGGCAGCTGGTGCTGGTCTGCAACAACGACAACGTCAAGGGCAACCAGACGACGGTCATCGGCTCCTGGCGCATGGGCAACGGCAGCGACACCCTGTACTGCCCGACCGGCTACAGCGCGGCGTACACCAAGGTCAACAACGACAACTGACCTGTAGGGCAGGGAAGTCGGCCCCCGCCGCCCGGTGGGGGCCGACGTCCGTACGTGCCGCGCATTCACTCTTCCGGCCTATAGGGCAAGGTGGTTCGAGCCCGATACATTTCCTGTACCGGGACGTTTCCCCACGAACCCCACACCACGGCCCGCCCATCCGACGGCGCGTGAGCCGACGTACGGCCCCGGCCCAAAGACCCGCGTCCGGCGGAGCGCCGCCGAAGAACCCGCACCCGGGCCTGTTCGGCCGTCCGGCACCCACCTTCGCCGTCCGGCACCCACCGTTTCACTCGGGGAGGAACCATGAACGCCGCCGCCAACTGGAACGACATCCTGGTCCGGGACAACTTCCGCGACATGGGACAGACCCCCACGTCCGACCCCGTCTGGGAATCCCCGGACATCATCCCGTTCGGCAGCGACATCCTCGACTTCGGCCTGCTGGAGTCCAGCTACGGCGGCCCCGACCTCGGCATCAGCCACCCCATCGTGCAGGGACGGCTCAACCGCATCTACGTCCGGGGAAAGAACCTGAGGACCGGGTGCCCCACCTCCGGCGACGTCAGGCTCTACTACGCGCCCGGCGGGCTGCTCCTGGACCCGCGCGCGTGGACCCCGATCAACGCCGAAGGCGGCGGCACCACCGTGCCGTTCACCGTCCGCGGCGGCAGCAGGGAGATCCCTCCCAGGCAGATCTGCGTCAGCAGGTCCGCCTTCCTCTGGCCGAGCCAGAACCCGCCCGGCCACTACTGCACGATCACCACCGTGGACACCCCCGCCCACCCCATGTCCGCGACGCTGCCCACCTTCAGCTCGCTCGTCGACTACCTGAACTGGGTCCGGTACAACCCCAACGTCGGCTGGCGCAACATCGACGTCATCCCGTGCCGGCAGACCAACTACGTCCTCTCCGACCTGGCCGTCAGCAACCTGGACAACACCCCGGAGCGGATCGTCTTCGGGATCTCCGGCACCGACCTGCCCGACGGCACCGCGACCTTCTCCAACACCGACCAGCAGGCCCCGTTCAGCGTGACGGCGCCGGTCTACTCGCCCGGCAGCGACGAGGGGTACTCGCGTGCGGTCACCCTGCCCGCCAACTACTCCGGCACGGTCACGGTCGTGATCCAGTTCGACCAGCCGCTCCCGTGTGACGCCCGGATCGTGCTGCGGGCCTACAAGGTGGTGAACACCACCGCCGGAGCGCTCGAACGGCGACTCGCCGTCCCCCTCACCGGCGTGCCCGGGCTCCAGGACTTCCTGTTCCTCGAAATGGGCGCGTACACCTTCGTCGCCGCCGAGAGCGGTACGTGACGACGCCGCAGACGCCCGCCCCGGGCTCCGGGCCGATGCGGGCGACCGGGGGGAGTGGCCGCCACCCGGCTGGTCACTCTGCGTCAACACCCCCACTCCGACGGCCGGTTGCCGCAGGTGGGCCGCGTGCGACCGCGCCCGTTCGGCTGACCCCGGGGTGATACGCCCGATGCGGTCTTTCACCCGCGAAGGGCAAGGGGCCCCGGCCTCGCCCGGTCCGGCGGCACCGGCGGCGTCCAGGATGTTCGTGGACGTCCCAGGAATCGCCTGCGACCGATCGAGCGAAAGAGAAGACGACATGACGAAGACCGGAAAGATCGCACTGGCCGTCGCCGCGGCGGGCCTGTTCACCGGCGCCCTCACCGCCACCGCGCCCGCGGCCTCCGCCCAGCCCACGGAGTTCACCACGTTGGTGTCGTCGGAGAAGTACGGGAACTTCCTGCACCCGGGCCCCGGCGACGACGTCACCCTCGGCGACTCCAGCGAGTGGACCTTCCAGGAGGTGGCCCCCGGCACCTACGAGATCCGGGCAGCCAACCGGCCGGGCGCCCCGTGCATCACGTCCTTCGGCCAAGGGGACGCCGTGAAGCTGGCCGAGTGCGGTTTCCCGTTCGGCAACCAGACCTGGAAGCTGCAGCCCGCGAAGCCGGGCCAGACCGAGCCCGTCCTCATCGAGGCCGCGGGCCACCCGGGTGAGGTCCTCGAGCCGCACGGCGTCGGGGAGAAGGTCACCCTGGAGCCGCTGAACGGCGACGTCGCCCAGCAGTGGAAGGTCTACGGCCGGTAGGAGAAGCAACCCGCCCGCGGGGAACGAGCCTGCGCACCCGGCGGGCTCGTTCCCGCTTTCCGGTGAAGGCCGGGGTGCGCAGGAAGTCGGCGGGGTGACTCTGCTGGCGAAGTATTTGATCTGGGTCAGGCCGCTGCTGTGATGGCGTGTTGGGTGCAGAGTGTGTGGATGCGGGTGGGGTGGCGGTCTGG
>NZ_JBICYZ010000076.1:0-48966 GCF_043201465.1 Kitasatospora sp. NPDC048298 | reverse complement strand
GACCCCCCCGCCCCCCCCCCCCCCCCCCCCCCCCGGGGGCCCCGGGGGCCCCCCCCCCCCCCCCCCCGCGGGGCGCCCCCCCCCCCCCCCCCCGGGGGGGGGCCCCCCCCCCGGGGGGCCCCACCCCGATCGGCTTTCGGTCAGCCCTTCACGCAGACGACCTGCTTGAGGTGCGCGACCACCTCGACGAGGTCCTTCTGCTGCTCGATGACCTTCTCGATGTTCTTGTAGGCACCCGGGATCTCGTCCACCACGCCGCCGTCCTTGCGGCACTCCACGCCCTTGGTCTGCTCGACCAGGTCCTGGGTGGTGAACCGCTTCTTCGCCGCGTTGCGGCTCATCTTGCGGCCAGCGCCGTGCGAGGCGGAGTTGAACGACGCCGCGTTGCCCAGGCCGCGGACGATGTAGGAACCCGTCCCCATGGAACCCGGGATGATCCCGAGGTCCCCGGAGCCGGCCCGGATCGCGCCCTTGCGGGTCACCAGCAGGTCGACGCCGTCGTACCGCTCCTCCGACACGTAGTTGTGGTGGCAGCTGATCACCTCGTCGAAGGCGACCTCCGCCTTTGTGAACTCCCGCCGGACGACGTCCTGGAACAGCGCCATCATCACCGCGCGGTTGTGCTTCGCGTACTCCTGCGCCCAGAAGAGGTCCTGGCGGTAGGCCGCCATCTCCGGGGTCTTCCCGAGGAAGACGGCCAGGTCCTGGTCGATCAGGCCCTGGTTGTGCGGCAACGCGCGGGCGGTGCTCATGTGGTGCTCGGCCAGCTCCTTGCCGATGTTGCGGGAACCGGAGTGGAGCATCAGCCAGACCGCATCAGTCGTATCGACGCACAGTTCTATGAAGTGATTTCCTCCGCCGAGCGTGGCCATCTGCTGCATCGCCCGCTCGCGGCGCCACCTGACGTCCTCCGCGATGCCGTCGAAACGCCGCCAGAAGTCGTCCCAGCCCGCCGCGCGGAAGCCCTGCAGCTTCGCCGGGTCGACCGGGTCGGTGTGCAGGCCGCGGCCGACCGGGATGGCCCGCTCGATCTCGCGGCGCAGGCCGGAGAGGTCGTCCGGGAGGTCCTTGGCGGTGAGCGAGGTCTTCACCGCGCTCATGCCGCAGCCGATGTCGACGCCGACGGCCGCCGGGCAGACCGCGTCCTTCATGGCGATGACGGAGCCGACGGTGGCGCCCTTGCCCAGGTGGACGTCGGGCATCACCGCGAGGCCGTGCAGCCAGGGCAGGGAGCTGATGTTGCGCAGCTGCTGCAGGGCCTGGCCCTCGACCGTCGCCGGGTCGGTCCACATCCGGATCGGCACCCGGACGCCGGGCACCTCGGTGTACGTCATGGTCGAACGACCTCCAGAGGTCGGGAAGTTCACGTGAGGATGCTGCCGCGCGTGGAATCCCGGCGCGGCTCGGGGAAGTTCAGGGGGTGGGGCTCAGCGGCCCAGGGCGACGGGACAGGGGGAATACGGCCGTGGGGAGCGTCGTATGACTCGCTCGACCCGCATGGTGACCGCCTCCCTTCCTTCGTCGCCGGTTCGCACGTGCTGTGCGCCGGGGAACATCTATCCACGGAACGGGGGCGGCCCGCAACGGATTTAACAACGCGTCCGGCCCGGCGGAGCGGGTGCTCCACCGGGCCGGACGGGGATCCGACGGACGGATCAGCTGACGACGGTGACCTCGCCGATGCCGAGCGCCCGCACGTCGTCGGCGATCACGGCGGCGTCGCCGACCAGGACGGTGACGAGGCGGTCCGGCGGGAAGGCCGCGACGACCGCCTCGGTGGCGGCGGCGGTGGGCAGTTCGGCGAGCTGCCGGTAGACCTCGGCCTGGTAGTCGTCCGGCAGGTGCTGCTCGACCTGGTCGGCCAGGGTGCCGGCGACCGAGCCCGCGGTCTCGTACTTCAGCGGGGCGACGCCGACCAGGAACTGCACGGCCTCGTCGCGCTCGGCGTCGGTGAGGCCCTCGGCGGCGAGGGTGCGCAGGATGGTCCAGGTGTCGGCCAGCGCGGGGGCGGTGGAGGCGGTGTCCACCGAGCCGCTGATGGCGAGCATCGCGCGTCCGCTGCCGTCGGCGGCCGAGCGCAGCGGCTGGGCGAAGGCCCGCACGCCGTAGGTGTAGCCCTTCTCCTCGCGCAGGACGCGGTCGAGGCGGGAGGTGAGGGTGCCGCCCAGGCAGTAGGTGCCGAGGATCTGGGCGGCCCAGAGCGGGTCGTGGCGGTCGGGCCCGATCCGGCCGATGAGCAGCTGGGTCTGGACGGAGCCGGGGCGGTCCACGATGACGACGCGGCCGCGGTCGTCGCCGGTGACCGGGGCGTGGGCGGACGGCTCGGCGGCCGCCGCGGTCCAGGTGCCGAGGGTGCTCTCCAGCAGCGCGGGCAGGTCGACGCCGGTGAGGTCGCCGACGACCACGACGGTGCTGGTCGCGGGGCGCACGTGGGCGTCGTAGAAGGCCTTGACGGCCGCGCGGTCGATCGACTTGACGGTGTCGGCGGTGCCGGCGCGGGGCCGGGAGAGCCGGTCGGCGGCGTCGAACAGCTCGGCGTACAGGGCCTTGGCGGCGCGCCGGGCGGGGTTGGCCTGCTCGTGGACGATCTCGTCCAGGCGGTTGGCGACCAGCCGCTCGATCTCCGCCTCGGGCAGGGCGGGGGCGCGCAGGGCGTCCGCCAGCAGGGACAGACCGCGCTGGAGCCGGGAGGCGGGGACCTCCAGGGAGATCCGGATGCACGGGTGGTCGGCGTGGGCGTCGAGGGTGGCGCCGGCGCGCTCCAGCTCGGCGGCGAACTCCTCGGCGCTGAGGGTGTCGGTGCCCTCGCTGAAGGCGCGGGCGAGGATGCCGGCGATGCCGTCGAGACCGTCGGGCTCGGCGGCGAGCGGGGCGTCGAGCAGCACCTCGACGGCGACCAGCTGCTGGCCGGGCCGGTGGCAGTGCAGGACGGTGATGCCGTTGCCGAGGGCGGCCCGCTCGGGGGCGGGGAAGTCCCAGGGGCTGGGCGTGCCCGGCTGGGGCTGCGGGTGGAAGGTCATGGCGGGGACGTAGTCGGTGCTCATACGGCGGCACCCTCCTCTTCGGAAGCGGCGTCGGTCTCGGCGGCGGTGGGCTCGTAGACGAGGACGGCCCGGTTGTCGGGGTGGAGCCGGGCCTTGGCGATGGCCTGGACCTCCTCGGCGGTGACGTCGAGGACCTTGGGGAGGGCGTCGTTGAGCAGCTTGGGGTCGCCGAACAGGACGGCGAAGCGGCACAGTTCGTCGGCACGGCCGGCGACGGTGGTGAGCCGGTCGAGCCACTCGCGCTCGATCTGGGCCTGGGCGCGTTCGAGTTCCTCGGCGGTGGGGCCCTCGGCGGCGAAGCGGGCGAGCTCCTCGTCGACGGCGGTGCCGATCTGCTCGACGGTGGCGTCGCCGGAGGTCTTGACGTCGAGCCAGCCGAGGCTGGGGGCGCCGGCCAGGCGCAGCAGGCCGAAGCCGGCGGCGACGGCGGTGCGGTCGCGGCGGACCAGCCGGTTGTAGAGGCGGCTGGACTCGCCGCTGCCGAGGATGGTGAGGGCGAGGTCGGCGGCGTCGGCCTCGCGGGTGCCGTCGTGCGGGAGCCGGTAGGCGGCCATCAGGGCGCGCGAGGGGACGTCCTCGTGGATCTCCTCGCGGATCTCGCGGCCGATGGTCTCGGGGAGTTCGCCGGAGCGCGGCGGCTGCTTGCCGTCGTGTGCGGGGATGGAGCCGAAGTACTTCTCGACCCAGGCGACGGTCTGCTCGGGGTCGATGTCGCCGACGATGGACAGGACGGCGTTGTTGGGCGCGTAGTACGTCCGGAAGAACGCGCGGGCGTCTTCCAGGGTGGCCGCGTCGAGGTCGGCCATGGAGCCGATCGGGGTGTGGTGGTACGGGTGGCCGTCGGGGAAGGAGAGCGCGGTGAGCTTCTCGAAGGCGGTGCCGTACGGGACGTTGTCGTAGCGCTGGCGGCGCTCGTTCTTGACGACGTCGCGCTGGTTCTCCATGGACGTCTCGTCGAGCGCGGCGAGCAGCGAGCCCATTCGGTCGGCCTCCAGCCAGAGGGCGAGCTCCAGCTGGTGGGCGGGCATGGTCTCGAAGTAGTTGGTGCGCTCGAAGCTGGTGGTGCCGTTGAGCGAGCCGCCGGCGCCCTGGACGAGCTCGAAGTGCCCGTTGTTGGAGACGTTGGCCGAGCCCTGGAACATCAGGTGCTCGAAGAGGTGGGCGAGGCCGGTGCGGCCCTTGACCTCGTGGCGGGAGCCCACGTCGTACCAGAGGCAGACGGCGGCGACCGGGGTGAGGTGGTCCTCGGAGAGGACGACGCGCAGGCCGTTGGCCAGGCGGTGCTCGGTGATGGCGATGCCTCGGCTGGAGGCGGGGGCCGGGTTGGCCATGCGCTCGGGTCCTTCCCGTCGTCGATGTCGGGGGTTCATGTGGCGTCCCCCATTGTGGTGCAACGCGCGAGAGCCGTGTTCGTGTCCGCGCGGAGGGGGGCGTTCGCCAGGGGCGGAAGAGGGCCGCTGACCGGGAGTGTCGGCCCGAGGGTCCACAATGGGGGCGCCGCGCCCTGTCGACGGTGCCCGGTTGACGGGTCCGGCGGCTGGGGCGGCGAGGAGACGGCCGACGTTCGCCCCACGGCGCGCGGCGGCCGGCCGAGACGGACCGAGACACAGCCAGCGACACGTAAGGGAGCCCCGCCGCGATGGCCCGCCGCAGTTCGCAGACCCCGCCGCCCGGAGACTTCGAGGAGCGGATCCTCGACGTCGACGTCGTGGACGAGATGCAGGGCTCCTTCCTGGAGTACGCCTACTCGGTGATCTACTCGCGTGCGCTGCCCGACGCGCGGGACGGCCTGAAGCCGGTGCACCGCCGCATCCTGTACCAGGCCAACGAGATGGGCCTGCGCCCGGACCGCGCGCACGTGAAGTGCGCCCGCGTGGTGGGCGAGGTGATGGGCCGGCTGCACCCGCACGGTGACGCGTCCATCTACGACTCGGTGGTGCGCATGGCGCAGCCGTTCTCGATGCGGCTGCCGCTGATCGACGGGCACGGCAACTTCGGTTCGCTGGGCAACGACGACCCGCCGGCCGCGATGCGCTACACCGAGTCGCGGCTGACGGCCGCGTCGATGGCGATGGTGGAGTCGATCCACGAGGACACCGTCGACTTCGGTCCGAACTACGACGGCAGCGAGCAGGAGCCGCTGGCGCTGCCGGCCGCGTTCCCGAACCTGCTGGTGAACGGCGCCACGGGCATCGCGGTGGGCATGGCGACGAACATGCCGCCGCACAACCTGTCCGAGGTGGTGGCCGCGGCCCGGCACCTGATCAAGCACCCGAACGCGGACCTGGACACGCTGATGCGGTTCGTGCCCGGTCCGGACCTGCCGACCGGTGGACGGGTCGTGGGCCTGTCGGGCATCCGGGACGCGTACGAGTCGGGCCGCGGCACCTTCAAGATCCGGGCGACGACGTCGGTGGAGGCGGTGACGGCCCGCCGCAAGGGCATCGTGGTCACCGAGCTGCCGTACAACGTCGGCCCGGAGAAGGTCATCTCGAAGATCAAGGACCTGGTCAACGCGAAGAAGCTCCAGGGCATCGCGGACGTCAAGGACCTGACCGACCGCGAGCACGGGCTGCGGCTGGTCATCGAGGTGAAGAACGGCTTCGTGCCGGAGGCGCTGCTGGAGCAGCTGTACAAGCTGACGCCGATGGAGGAGACCTTCGGCATCAACAACGTGGCGCTGGTGGACGGGCAGCCGCTGACGCTGGGGCTGAAGGAGCTGCTGGAGGTCTACGTCGACCACCGCTTCACCGTGGTGCGCCGGCGCAGTGACTTCCGCCGCCGCAAGCGCGAGGAGCGGCTGCACCTGGTCGAGGGCCTGCTGGTGGCGCTGCTCGACATCGACGAGGTCATCGCGATCATCCGGTCGAGTGACAACGCGCAGCAGGCGAAGGAGCGCCTGATGGAGCGCTTCTCGCTGTCGGAGACGCAGACGGCGTACATCCTGGACACCCCGCTGCGGCGGCTGACCCGCTTCGACCGGGTGGAGCTGGAGCAGGAGAAGGCGAAGCTGACCACGGAGATCGCGGAGCTGACCGAGATCCTGGAGTCGGACACCAAGCTGCGCAGTGTGGTGTCGTCCGAACTGGGCGCGGTGGCGAAGCAGTTCGGCACGGAGCGGCGCACGGTGCTGCTGGAGGCGGGGGCGGTTCCGTCGGCGGCGCTGGCGGTGCCGCTGGAGGTCGCGGACGACCCGTGCCGGGTGCTGCTGTCGTCGACGGGGCTGCTGGCGCGGACGACGGACGGCGAGCCGTTCGAGGTGTCGGAGAAGCGGGCGAAGCACGACGTGATCGTGTCGGCGGTGCACGCGACGGCGCGGGCGGACGTGGGTGTGGTGACGTCCGCGGGCCGGGTGCTGCGGCTGCCGGTGATCGACCTGCCGGCGCTGCCTCCGACGCCGTCGCCGACGCTGGCGGGCGGGGCCGCGGTGGGCGAGTTCCTGCGGCTGGAGGCCGGGGAGCGGGTGCTGGCGCTGACCACGCTGGACGAGTCCTCGCCGGGGCTGGCGCTGGGCACGCTGCAGGGCGTGGTGAAGCGGGTGGTGCCGGAGTGGCCGGCGAACAAGGACGAGTTCGAGGTGATCGCCCTCAGGGAGGGTGACGAGCTGGTGGGCGCGGTCGAACTGCGCACCGGCGAGGAGGACCTGGTCTTCATCGCCTCGGACGCCCAGCTGCTGCGCTACCCGGCGGGCCAGGTGCGTCCGCAGGGCCGTCCGGCGGGCGGCATGGCGGGCATCAAGCTGTCGGACGGCGCCCGGGTGCTGTCCTTCACGGCGGTGGATCCGGCGGCGGACGCGGTGGTGGTCTCGGTGGCCACGGCCACGGGCACGCTGTCCGACGGCGAGCAGACGACCTGGAAGGTCACCCCGTTCGAGCAGTACCCGCGCAAGGGCCGTGCCACCGGTGGTGTGCGCTGCCAGCGCTTCCTGCGCGGTGAGGACGGCCTGGCCTTCGCCTGGGCCGGTGCCGCCCCGGCCCGTGCCGCCACCGCCAAGGGCGCCCCGGTCGAGCTGCCCGAGCGTGACCCGCGCCGCGACGGCTCCGGCACTCCGGTCACCACCCCGATCGCGGTGGTCGCCGGCCCGGCGTAGCGGCTCTCGCCCTCGCTTGGGCGGAGGGGTACCGGAAGTCGTCCGGTACCCCTCCGCTTTGTCGTGCCCGTCCGGCCGGGAGTGCGGACCCGTCTTCCGCGAGGTCGCGGTGCTCGGCACCGACCGGGTCCACCTGCCGCTGCCGGACGAGTCCCGGCGGCCTCCCGGCCCTCTCCGTGCTCCGCCAGGAGGCGGTGGCGCGGCGGGTGAGGGCCGCCTTCGGGTGTTCACGTGGGGGTGATCAGGTGAGGGTAGCCTTGCCCAAGTGAGCACCTGTGCGACCGTGTCGCGTGAACTTTCGGAGCCGCTGGCCGCGACGGCGGCGGTGGCCACCACCTGGCTGCTGGTGGAGCAGAACGGACCGTGGGGCGCGAAGGCGCTGGGCGAGAGCCACCTGGACGCCGCGGTCGGGCGGGCGCTGGAGGCGGCAGCGGCCGGGACGGGCGTGCGGGTGGCGCTGATCCGCCGGCCCGGGCGGCACGCCGACTGCCTGCCGACCGCGCGCCACGAGGTGCTGGTGGCACACACCGTGCCCGGCCGCGGCTGGGTGCGCCGGGCGGGGGTGACGGATCCGGCGGAGCTGCTGGAGCTGGATTTCGCGGCGCTGGGCGCCGGTGACCACACCGGTTTCGGGGCGGAGCACGTCGGCGGCCCGGTGGCCCTGGTGTGCACCAACGGGCGCCGG
This sequence comes from Kitasatospora sp. NPDC048298, assembly GCF_043201465.1. Taxonomy (NCBI): domain Bacteria; kingdom Bacillati; phylum Actinomycetota; class Actinomycetes; order Kitasatosporales; family Streptomycetaceae; genus Kitasatospora; species Kitasatospora sp. NPDC048298. The sequence goes on along the minus strand of NZ_JBICYZ010000076.1, from coordinate 41,147 downwards.
GACCGCTGCTGCGCGCTGCTGGGCCGTCCGCTCGCGGCGGAGCTGGCCGCGGCCGGGCACAGCGAGGTGTGGGAGGTCACCCACCTGGGCGGGCACCGCTTCTCCCCCACCATGCTGGTGCTGCCGTACGGCTACGCGTACGGGCGGCTGACGCCGGAGACCGCCAAGGAGGTGCTGGCGGCGACGGCGGCCGGGCACACGGTGCCGGAGTGGTCGCGCGGCTGCTCGGGCTGGGAGCGTCCGGGCCAGGCGGCCGAGCACGCGGTGCGGCTGGCCACCGGCGAGACGGGGATGGACGTGCTGACGCTCACCCAGCGGCCGGACGGCGAGGGCCGCTGGCTGGTGACGGTGCTGCACCGGGACGGGCGGTCCTGGGAGGTGGACGTGATCGAGACGGTCAGCGAGCCGGCGCGTCCGGAGAGTTGCGGCAAGGCGGCGGGGACGCCCTCCCGGATGGAGGTGCTGTCGGTCCGGGGCCTGTGACGAGCGGCCCCGCGCCCGTGGGGGTGAGCGCGGGACCGCTGCGGCCGGAGCCGTGGCCGCCGGGGTGTCAGCCCGCGGCCTTGGCGACGAACTCCGTGGTGTACGTCTTCGCCAGGTCGATCGACCCCTCCTTGCCCTTGACGTCCGGGTGGAACGCGGCGAGCACCGCGAGCACGGTCTTCGGCCCGTCGGCCGGCATCACGCCGTCCGTGGTGAACATCGGCAGCGTCGCCTTGATCGCCGCCGCGTACTGTTCGGCGCCGCCCTGCGCGTAGTCGGCGGGCATCTTCGCGGCGATCTCCTCGGGGCTGTGGGTGGCCATCCACTTCAGGGTCTTCACGAAGGCGTCGGCGAGCTTCTGGGTGGTGTCCCTGTTCTTCTCCACCCAGTCGGTGTTCATGTACAGCGACGAGGACGGGTAGAGGCCGCCGAGCGCCTCGCGCGAGCCCTCGGGGGTGCGCATGTCGTAGAGGACCTTGCCGAGGCCCTTGTCCAGGACGGCGGCGACGGTCGGGTCGGTGGTCATCCCGGCGTCGATGCTGCCCTGCTGGAGCGCGGCGATGAAGGTCTGGCCGGCGCCGACCGCGATCGGGCTGAACTCGCTGACGGCGGTGCCGTTCTTGACCGCGAGGTACTTGGTGAGGAAGTCGGTCGAGGAGCCGATGCTGGTGACACCGAGCTTCCTGCCCTTGAAGTCGGCGCCGGACCTGATCGCGTCGGCCTGCTTGGCGGAGACCACCTCGACCTCGCCGGGCGCCTGGGCGAACTGCACCACGGACTCGACCTTCTTGCCCTTGGCCTGGAGGTCGATGGTGTGGTCGTAGAAGCCGACGGCGCCCTGGACGTCCCCGGCGAGCAGCGCGGTGGTGGCGTTGACGCCGGCGGGCTCGGTCATCAGCTCGACGTTGACGCCGGCCTCGGCGAAGAAGCCGAGCCGCTGGGTGAGCATCGCGGGCAGGTAGATGACCTTGTCCAGGCCACCGACCATGATCTTGACCTTGGGCCCGTCGACCTGCTGCCCGGCGGGGGCAGCGACGGCTCCGTGGCCGGCGGTGGCGGCGTCGTTGGCGCAGGCGGAGAGCGGGAGGAGCAGGACGGCGGCGAGGGCGGCCGCGGCTGCTCTGCCGGTCGGGTTGGGGCGCATGGGTGGGGGCCTCTTTCTCGGTTCTGGCAGGGGGAGTTCAGCGGCCGTCGCCCGCGTCGGCGGGCTTCCAGCGGAACAGCTTCTTCTCGGCGAAGGTCAGCAGCCCCTCGGTGAGCAGCGCGACGACGGCGAGGATGGTCATGGCCGCGTACACGCCCGCGGCGTTGAAGGTGCCCTGGGCGGCCGCGACGAGCAGGCCGAGGCCCTTGGTGGCGCCGATGTACTCGCCGACGATGGCGCCGATCAGCGCGAAGCCGAAGCTGACGTGCAGGCTGGTGAAGATCCAGGTGGTGGCGGCGGGGATGACCACCTGGAGGGTGACCCTGCGGTTGTCGGCGCCGAGGATGCGGGCGTTGGCGACGAGGTTGCGGTCCACCTCGCGGGCGCCCTGGAAGGCGTTGAAGAACACCGGGAAGAACACCAGCACCACCGCGGAGGCGACCTTGGAGGCCGGGCCCAGGCCGAACCAGATCAGGAAGATCGGCGCGAGCACGATCCGCGGGATGGCGTTGAGCACCTTGATGTACGGCCCGAACACGTCGGCCAGGAAGCGGATCCGGCCGAGCGCGATGCCCAGCAGCACACCGCCGACGACGCCGATCACCCAGCCGGTGAGGGCCTCGTAGAGGGTGTAGCCGATCTGCTCGCCGAGCGAGCCCTGGGCGGTGCCGTGGGTGATCCACTGCCATATCTGGTCCCAGATCCTCGACGGCTGGGAGAAGTTGAACGGGTCGATGACGTCCGTACGGGCGCAGACCTCCCACAGTCCGAGGAAGGCGAGCAGCACCGCGGCCCGGGCGCCGTGGACGAGCGACTTCCGTTGGCGGGCGGCCCGTTCGCGGGCCTCGGTTCTCGTCGTGACGGCCGTGGGTTTCCCGGCGCCGGCCGGCACGGACTCGGATGCGGACGCGGACTCGGTCTCAAGCGGCACGACCCGCTCCTCTCTCCCTGGTGATGCGCACCTCTTCGCCGAGCGAGGCCCAGATCTCGCGGTACAGCTCGACGAACCTCGGCTCCAGCCGGACGGCCTCCACGGTGCGCGGGCGCGGCAGGTCGACGGTGAAGACCTCCTTGACGGTGGCGGGGCCGGCCGTCATGACGACGACCCGGTCGGCGAGCGCGATGGCCTCGTCCAGGTCGTGGGTGACGAAGACGACGGACGAGCCCGTACCGGCCCACAGCTCCAGCAGCTGGTCCGACATCAGCGCCCTGGTCTGCACGTCCAGCGCCGAGAACGGCTCGTCCATCAGCAGGATCGCCGGGTCGTTGACGAAGGTCTGGGCGAGCGCGACGCGCTTGCGCATGCCGCCGGACAGCTGGTGCGGGTAGCGGTCCTCGAACGCGGCCAGGCCGACCCGGCCGAGCCAGTCCCGGGCCCGCTCCCTGGCCTCGGCGGCGGGCACGCCGCGGAAGCGCGGGCCGGCCGTCACGTTGGACAGGACGGTGCGCCAGGGGAAGACGGCGTCCTGCTGGAAGACGAAGCCGACCTTGGGGTCGATCCCGCGCACGGGCTCGCCGTACACCCTGACCTCGCCCTCGGTGGGCTCCTCCAAGCCGCTGACCAGGGTCAGCGTGGTGGACTTGCCGCAGCCTGTGGGGCCGACGACGGCGACGAACTCGCCTTGGGCGACGGTCAGATCGAGATCGCGGACGGCGGTGTGCAGCGCCCCGGACGGGGTGCGGAACCGTTTGGTCGCGCCGGTCAGCTCGATCGCCGGGGTGTTGCTCATGTCCATCCTCCGGGGTCTGTGCCTGCCCCGGAAAGGTAGGAGCGGGCCCGGCCCCGGCGGGAGCCTTCTTCGCGTAGTGCGACTTCTCCGCATAGAGGGGTGTTCTGCTCGTTTTGCTTCCGCTACAACTGCGGGGACGCGGCTGACAGAAACGCCCCGGAAACATAGGGTGTCCCGACCCACCCACCGGCGCCCCCGACCGCCCTCCGAGGACGCCCGATCCCCCGCAGCCGCCGAGAGGAGGCCCGGATGAAGCTCCCCCGCGGACCCCGCCGGGTCTTCGCCCAGCTGCTGCTGAGCCAGACCGTCGTCACCGTCGGGGTCACCGCCGTGACCGCCGGGCTGTTCCTGGCCCCGGTCAGCAGCGAGCTGGACCACGACGCGATGCAGCGGGCGCTGTCGATCGCCCAGGCCACCGCCACCGACGAGAGCATCGCCCGGGCCGCCGCCGCCCGCGACGTGGTGGCCGCGCAGCGCAACGCCGAGCAGATCCGGCTGGCCACCGGCGCCAGCTTCGTGGTGGTCACCGACCTGGACGGCATCCGGCTCTCGCACACCGACCCGGGCCGGATCGGCCAGCGGGTCAGCACCGACCCGGAGCCGGCCCTCAGCGGCCGCAGCGTCACCGCCATCCAGGAGGGCACCCTGGGCCGCACCGCCCGCGGCAAGGTGCCGCTGCGGATGGCGGACGGCCGGATCGTCGGCGAGGTGTCGGTCGGCATCAGCGACGACTCGATCCGCCGCCGGCTGCTGACGATGCTCACCGGGATCCTGCTGTGCGCGGCCGCCGGCCTGACCGCCGGAACGATCGCCACCCTGCTCCTCGCCCGCCGCCTCAAGCGCCGCACCCACAACATCGCGTTGGCCGACATCTCCGCGCTGCTGGTGGAGCGGGAGGCGATGCTGCACGGCATCCGCGAGGGCATGGTCGCGCTGGACGAGCGCGGCCGGATCCGGCTGGCCAACGACGAGGCCCTGCGGCTGCTCGGCCTGCCCGAGGACTGCGCCGGCCGCCCGATCGGCGCGGTGCTGCCGCCCGGCCGGCTGGCGGACGTGCTCGCCGGACGGATCCCCGGCACCGACCTGCCGGCCGTCCGGGACGACCGCGTCCTGGTGGTGAACCGGATGGCCACGCCCGAGGGAGGCGCGGTGGTGACCCTCCGCGACCGCACCGAACTGGAGTCGCTGGTCCGCGAGTTGGACACCACCCGCAGCCTCACCGAGGCCCTGCGGGCCCAGGACCACGAGCACGCCAACCGGATGCACACCCTGCTGGGCCTGCTGGAGCTGGGCCGCCACGAGCAGGCGGTGGCGTTCATCTCGGAGCAGTCCGGCTCGCACGCGGTGGTCGCCGCGCGGATCGCCGAGCAGGTGCAGGACCCGCACGTGGCCGCACTGCTGGCGGGCAAGACCGCGGTGGCGGGCGAGCGCGGGGTACGGCTGGCGCTGGCCCCGGCGGCGCACCTGCCGGACGCCGTGGTGGACGCCCGGGCACTGGTCACGGTGCTCGGCAACCTGATCGACAACGCGGTGGACGCGCTGGCCGCGGGCGGCGGGGGCCGGGTGGAGGTGAGCCTGGCCGCGGCCGGCCCGACCCTGCTGCTGCAGGTCGCGGACAGCGGCCCGGGGGTGCCGGAGGAACTGCGCGAGCAGGTCTTCGAAGAGGGGTGGACCAGCAAGGACGCGCCCGCGCACCGTCCGCGCGGGCTGGGGCTGGCGATGGTGCGGCGGCTGGTCGAACGGACCGGCGGCCGGATCGTGCTCGACGGCGGGCCGCTCGGCGGCGCCCGCTTCACCGTCGAGCTGCCCGAGGCCCTGCTCACCACTCGGCTCGTGGAGGCATGATGATCGACGTACTCGTGGTGGACGACGACTTCCGGGTCGCGGACGTGCACGCCGCGTACGTGGCGAAGGTCCCGGGCTTCCGGGTGACCGGCACCGCGCACTCGGCCGGGGAGGCACTGGCCGCCGTGGAGCGCCGCCCGGTGGACCTGCTGCTGCTCGACCACCACCTGCCCGACGAGACCGGCCTGGCCCTGGTGCGCCGCCTGCGGGACCGCCAGGTGGCCTGCGACGTGATGATGGTGACGGCCGCCCGGGACGTGTCGACGGTGCACGCCGCGATGCAGCACGGCGCGCTCCAGTACCTGGTCAAGCCGTTCACCTTCGCCGGACTGCGGGAGAAGCTGGTGGCGTACGCACAGCTGCGGCACGCGCTCGCCGCCCCGGCCAGGGAGGCCGGCCAGGACGAGGTGGACCGGCTGTTCGCGACCCTGCGCAGCGCCGCCGCCCCGGCCGGAACGCTCCCCAAGGGCCACTCGGCGCCCACCACCGACCTGGTGATGGGCGTGCTGCGCCGGGCCGGCCGGCCGCTCTCCGCCCAGGAGGTCGCCGAGGCCACCGGGCTGAGCCGGTCCACCGCGCAGCGCTACCTCAAGCAGCTGGAGCGGGACAGCCGGCTGCGGCTGACCCTGCGGTACGGCGACACCGGCCGCCCGGAGCACCGCTACGCGCCGGCGGCCCGGGCCTGAGGCGCCCCCGGTTCCGGCCCGGGGCCGGACAGGGGGCCGGACAGGGGGCCGGACAGGGGGCCGGACAGGGGGCCGGACAGGGGGCCGGACAGGGGGCCGGACAGGGGGGAACCCCGGCGGCCCCAGGCCCGCCGGGGTTCCCCGGGCGCGACGGCTCAGGCCGCGCCCGCACCGGTGAGGGCACGTACCTCCAGCTCGGCGAACCGGTCCGGGTCGGCGGGCTCGGACGAGGTGACCGTCCCGATCCAGCCGGCCAGGAAGCCGAGCGGGATGGAGACGATGCCCGGGTTCTCCAGCGGGAACCAGTGGAAGTCGACGCCCGGGAACAGCGCCTCGGCGGAACCGGACACCACCGGCGAGAAGATCACCAGCGCGATCGCCGGGATCAGCCCGCCGTACACCGCCCAGACCGCGCCGCGCGCGGTGAACCGCGACCAGAACAGGCTGTACAGCAGCACCGGCAGGTTGGACGAGGCGGCGACGGCGAAGGCCAGGCCGACCAGGAAGGCGACGTTCAGCTGCTGGGCGAAGAGGCTGATCACGATCGCCGTCGCACCGATCCCGGCGGCGGCGATCCGGGCGACCACCACCTCCTGCTGCTCGCTGACCTCGGACACCGACTCCTTCGCCGCCCGGGAGGACGGGACGGCCTCGCCGCGGCGGCGCCGCCCGTGGCCGTCCTGCGTCTGCTCGCGCCCCGGCCGGGCGCGCCAGGCGCCGGCCCAGATGTCGTGGGCGAACGCGGCCGAGGAGGCCAGGGTCAGCCCGGCGACCACCGCGAGGATGGTGGCGAAGGCAATCGCCGAGATCAGCGCGAACAGCACCACCCCACCGGTGCTGCCGTTGCCGCCGCCGAGCGTCAGGGCGAGCAGCGGAACGGCGGTGTTCCCGGCCGAGTTGGCGTGCCGCACCTCGGCCGAGCCGATCAGCGCGGTGGCACCGAGGCCGAGCACGATCGCCATCAGGTAGAAGCTGCCGACCAGACCGATCGCCCACATCGTGGAGCGGCGGGCGGCCCGCGCGGTGGGCACCGTGTAGAAGCGGGACAGGATGTGCGGGAGGCCGGCGGTGCCGAGCACCAGGCCGAGGCCGAGGCTGACGAAGTCCAGCCGGCTGGTGAGGCTGCCGCCGTACTTGAGCCCGGGCTCCAGGTAGCGGTGCCCGGCGCCGCTGTGCTGGGCGGCCTGGCGCATCAGCTCGCCGAGGTCCCCGTGGAAGCGGACCACCAGCAGCACGGTGAGCAGGACCGAACCGCCGGTCAACAGGAAGGCCTTGATGATCTGGATCCAGGTGGTGGCCCGCATCCCGCCGATGGTGACGTAGACGATCATCAGGGCGCCGACGGCGATGATGGTCCAGGTGCGGGCGTGCGGACTGCCGGTGCCGAGCAGCAGGGCGACCAGCGAGCCGGCGCCGACCATCTGGGCCACCAGGTAGAGCAGGGTGACCACGACGCTGGCGCCGCCGGCCGCGGCGCGCACCCTGCGGCGGCGCAGCCTCAGCGCGAGCACGTCGGCAAGGGTGTACCGGCCGGCGTTGCGGACGAGTTCGGCGACCAGCATCAGCACCACCAGCCAGGCGACCAGGAAGCCGATGCTGTAGAGCACGCCGTCGTAGCCGTACAGCGCGATCAGCCCGGCGACGCCCAGGAAGGAGGCGGCGGAGAGGTAGTCCCCGGAGAGCGCGAAGCCGTTCTGCAGCGGGGTGAAGTCGCGGCCGCCGGCGAAGAAGTCCTCGGCGGCGTTGCCCTGGCGGCCGACCCAGAGGGTGACCCCCAGGGTGACCAGGACGACGACGGCGAACAGCGCGATCGCGAGCGAGTGGTGGTCGCCGGTGGGGGCGACGGGCGGCGGGGTGGCGGTCGTCACCGCGGTGCGTACCGCGGTCCGTACGGCGGCCACGGCGGCGTCGGTGGGCATGGTGGGCATCACGGTCGTCATCGCAGTTGGTCCTGGGTGTCCCAGCGCAGGCCCAGGGCGGCGCGGTCGCGCTTGGTCCGGGAGTTGCGGGCGTAGAGCCAGGTGAGCAGGAAGGTCGAGGCGAACTGCAGCAGGCCCAGCAGCCAGGCCACGTTGAGCGGACCGGCCACCGTCCTGCGCATCAGGTCGGGGGCTCCGGCCTGGGCGGCGACGAACAGCAGGTACCAGGCGAGGAAGGCGCTGGTGATCGGGAAGACGAAGGTCCGGTAGCTGCGGCGGATCTGCCGGAACGTGTCGCTGGCCTGGACCGCCCGGTAGACCTCGGTGCGGTCGGCGACCGGCTCCTCGTCAAGTGGCGGGTGCGGTACGGCCGGTGACTTCCGGTCGTCGGGGGTGGTCTGGGCGAACGGCTCGTCGGCGGCCCCGTGGACCGGTGCGCCGACGGCCACTGACCCGACGACGGCCTCTGCCGACTGGGCCGTACGGGCGTGGTCCGTACGGTCGGGGCCCGACTGCGCCGGTACCGCCGTCCGGCGGTGCGCGGCCGATGGCTCGGCGGACTCAACGGGGGTGCCGGCGGCCGGAGCGGCCCACCAGTCGAATTGCTGTCCCGGTCCGGGACTGCTCGTCTGCTGCTGTGGCACTGCTGCTCCTGGACGGCCGGATGTTCTGACCCGAACCATGATGGCGGCCCCCGGACAGCGCCCCTGACCATCGCAGATACGTTCACTCGATGAGGTGATCGATCATCCGACAGACACTCATCCGACTACTGCTGCGTCCCGGTGATTCCGTGTCGGAAGGCGTAGGCGACCGCCTGCGCCCGGTCCCGCACCGCCGTCTTGGCGAACAGGTTGTTGATGTGGGTCTTCACGGTCGCCGGGCTGACGAACAGCCGCCGGGCGATCTCGGCGTTGGACAGCCCCTCGGCGATCAGCGCCAGCACCTCGGCCTCCCGGACGGTCAGCCCGTCGGGCAGCTCCCCCGGCCGCGCCGCGGGCCGCTCGGCGGTCTTCCCGGAGCCGGTCGGCTGCTCCGAAAGCCTTTCCAGCAGGCGGAGTTGGACCTGCGGGGAGAGCCCGGCCGCGCCCGAGCGGACGTCCGCGATGGCCCTCGCGATCTCCTCGGCGCCGGCGTCCTTGGTGAGGTAGCCGCGGGCCCCTGCCTGGAGCGCCGGGAACAGCGAGTCGTCGTCGGCGTAGGTGGTGAGCACCACCACCTCGGTCTCCGGGTGCGCGGCGCGGATCCGCCGGGTCGCCTCGACGCCGTCGCAGCGCGGCATCCGCAGATCCATCAGCACCACGTCCGGGTGATGACGCTCCACCAGGGCGACTGCCTCCTCCCCGTCCCCCGCCGCACCGACCACCTCGATGCCGGGCAGCAGCCCCAGCAGCATCACGATGCCCTCGCGCACCACCGTCTGGTCGTCCGCGACCAGCACCCTGGTCGCCCCCGCCGCCGTCATGCCGGCACCCGCAGCAGCACGCGCCACCCTCCGTCCTCCGGGCCCGCCAGCAGCGTGCCGCCGAGCAGTTCCGCGCGTTCGCGCATTCCCAGCAGACCGTACCCACTGCCGCTGTCGGCCAACTCCCCCGGCTGCGGCCGGTCCTCGGACGGGCCGCGCGGCGGCCGGGCGTTGCGCACCTCCAGCTCCACCACCCCCTCCAGGTAGCGCAGTCGGACGGAGCAGCGGGCGCCGGCCGCGTGCTTGCGGACGTTGGTCACCGCCTCCTGCGCGGTGCGCCGCACCGCGAGGGCGGCCTCGGCGGCGAGCGGCCGGGGCGTGCCGGTGACGGTGAGCTCGGCGCGCTCCCGCCCTGCCAGCTCGACCAGGAACTCCCCGACCGGGGTGAACTCCCCGCGCAGCGCGGACAGCGCCTGCCGGGTCTCGGCCAGCCCGTCCTGCGCCATCCGCCGTGCGGCGACGACCCGTTCGCGGATCTGCTCGCGGTCCGTCCCGGCGTCCAGCATCAGGCGGGCCGCCTCCAGGTGGACGAGCTGCGCGGACAGGCTGTGGGCGAGCACGTCGTGGATCTCCCGGGCGATCCTGGCCCGTTCGGCGAGCGCCGCGCTCTCCGCCTCGGCGGCCCGGGCGGCCCGCTCCTGGGCGAGCAGCCGGCGGGAGGTGCCGCGCGCCTCGATGTCCAGCCGCAGCAGGTAGCCGAGCAGGGTGATCCCGCCGACGGTGGCCGCGATGCTGAGCCAGCTCGACGTGGTCACCGCCGCGTACGAGGCCAGCGAGGCCGCCGCGGTGATCAGCCCGGGCGCGGGCGGCATCCGGACCAGCGCCATCACCGCCAGGCCGTACCAGAGCACGTCGGCGAGCAGGGTCGCCCCACCGGTGTTGGCCAGCCAAGCGGCGCCGACCAGCGCCCCGGTCAGCAGGTACGCGGGCAGCGCACGCTGCTCCCGGGTGGCGCGCAGCCAGGCCGCGCAGAGCCCGAAGGCCGCGACCAGTCCGGCCGTCGCGGCCACCGCCGCCCAGCCGGCGTACCTGCCGTCGGCGAGGGTCCCCCAGGTGACGGTGGCCACCAGCACGATGCGGCCCAGCACGGTCAGGGCCCGCCGCGGCCGGCTCTCGGCCTCGCGGTCCATCCCCTCGCGGGACGGCCAGCGGGTCCAGTACCAGCCGGCCACGGCTGCCTCCTCGGTGCTCAGGGCGGTGCTCACGGCGATGGGTCGGTGCGGCGGGATCGGTGCGGTTCAGTGCAGGAGGGCGGTGGGGGGCGTGGGCTCCAGCGCCCGGGCCCTCCAGTTCACCACGAGCGAGCGGACCAGCAGCAGGACCGCCATGCCGAGCATCAGGGAGCTGCCGGACTGGTGGACGTGCAGCGCCCCGCCGATCCCGTACAGGCCGAGCCGGATGGCGAGCATCCCGATCCAGGCGGCGACCGTGGCCTTGGTGCCCTTGAGCATGACCGAGCCGTCCGCGGCCCGCCAGAGCCGTACGGTCCAGCCCCAGACGGAGCCCATCGCGAGCACGGCGACCAGCCCGGCGGCCAGCAGGCCCCCGGACAGCACGGCGTGCCGGTGGTCGATGATCTGCGGGTCCCGCAGCGCGAGCGCGCCCAGGATCAGCGGAAGGATCCAGAAGCGGCGCTCGGAGTCCAGGCGCTGCACGCGCATCTGGCGCCGGACGACCAGGACCAGCACCGCGGCGATCACGAGCAGGTTGGTGAGGGTGGTCATCGGACGACTCCGTCCCGTGGAGAGGCTTGTTGCTGACCTCTCCGACGCTACGGATTCGCCCGTTCCCGCTGATCGGAGCCGGGGTGGACCCCGGGTGGAACGCGAACGGCCGGCCCTCCACCCACGGGTGGAGGCCCGGCCGGACGGGACGCGCGGGCGCACGCGGGGCGCCCGCGTCAGGCGTCGATGCGCGAGCGGTCCAGGGTGGCCGCCGAGTCCACGATGAACTCCTTGCGCGGGGCGACGTCGTTGCCCATCAGCAGGTCGAAGATCCTCTCGGCCTGCTCCAGGTCGCCCAGGTTGATCCGGCGCAGCGTGCGGTGGCGCGGGTCCATGGTGGTCTCGGCCAGCTGGTCGGCATCCATCTCGCCCAGACCCTTGTAGCGCTGCACCGGCTCCTTCCAGCGCTGCCCCTTGCGCTGGAACTCCAGCAGCGTGGAGCGCAGTTCGGCGTCGGAGTAGGTGTAGTGGTACTTCTCCTGGCCGCGCTTGGGGTTGGTGAGCTCGATCCGGTGCAGCGGCGGCACGGCGGCGAAGACCCGGCCCTGCTCGACCATCGGCCGCATGTAGCGGTGGAAGAGGGTGAGCAGCAGGGTGCGGATGTGCGAGCCGTCGACGTCGGCGTCGGCCATGAAGATGACCCGGCCGTAGCGGGCCTGGTCGATGTCGAAGGTGCGGCCGGAACCGGCCCCTATCACCTGGATGATCGCGGCGCACTCGGCGTTCTTGAGCATGTCGCTCACCGAGGCCTTCTGGACGTTGAGGATCTTGCCGCGGATCGGCAGCAGCGCCTGGAACTCGGAGTTGCGGGCGAGCTTGGCGGTGCCGAGCGCGGAGTCCCCCTCGACGATGAACAGTTCGCTGCGGTCGACGTCGTCGCTGCGGCAGTCGGCCAGCTTGGCGGGCAGCGAGCTGGTCTCCAGCGCGGTCTTCCGGCGCTGGGCCTCCTTGTGCTGCCGGGCGGCGACCCGGGTGCGGGCGGCCGCGACGACCTTGTCCAGCACGGCCCTGGCCTGGAGCTTCTGGTCCTTCTTGGCCGAGGTGAGGAAGGCCTTGAGCTCCTTGGCGACGACGGCGGCGACGATCCGGTTGGCCGCCGAGGTGCCGAGCACCTCCTTGGTCTGGCCCTCGAACTGCGGCTCGGCGAGCCGGACGGTGACCACCGCGGTGAGGCCCTCGGTGGCGTCGTCCTTGGTGATGTCGTCCTCGGCCACGCGCAGCAGCTTGCTCGCGCGCAGCGCCTCGTTGACCGTCTTGGCCAGCGAGCGCTCGAAACCGGTGACGTGGGTGCCGCCCTTGGGGGTGGCGATGATGTTGACGAAGGAGCGCAGGGTGGTGTCGTAACCGGCGCCCCAGCGCAGCGCGATGTCCACGCCGAGGGTGCGGGTGACCTCGGTGGGGGTCATGTGGCCGAGGTCGTCCAGGACCGGCACGGTCTCCTTGAAGGTGCCCTCGCCGCGCAGCCGCAGCACGTCGCAGACCGGCTTGTCGGGGGCCAGGAACTCGCAGAACTCGGCGATGCCGCCGTCGTAGCGGAAGAGCGACTCCTCGATCTGCTCGCTCTCGGTGAGGCGTTCGTCACGCACCACGATGGTCAGGCCGGGGACCAGGAAGGCGGTCTGCCGGGCGCGGCTGTGCAGCGTCTCCAGGGAGAGCTTGGCGTCCTTGAGGAAGATCTGCCGGTCGGCCCAGTAGCGGATCCGGGTGCCGGTGCGGGTCTTGGGCACCTTGCGGGCCCTGGTCAGGCCGTTGCCGGGCTCGAAGGGCGCGTCCGGGCTGGTCTCGGTGAAGATGCCGGGGGTGCCGCGGCGGAAGCTGATCGCGTGGGTGTGCCCACCGCGGTCGACCTCGACGTCGAGGCGGGCGGAGAGCGCGTTGACGACCGAGGCGCCGACACCGTGCAGACCGCCGGAGGCCGCGTAGGAGCCGCCGCCGAACTTGCCGCCGGCGTGCAGCTTGGTCATCACGACCTCGACGCCGGACAGCCCGGTCTTGGGCTCGACGTCGACCGGGATACCGCGCCCGTTGTCCCGGACCTCGACCGAGGAGTCGGGGTGCAGCACGACGTCGATGCGGTCGCAGTAGCCGCCGAGCGCCTCGTCGACGGAGTTGTCGATGATCTCCCAGAGACAGTGCATCAGGCCGCGGCTGTCGGTCGAGCCGATGTACATGCCCGGGCGCTTGCGGACCGCCTCCAGGCCCTCCAGGACGAGCAGGTGCCGCGCGGTGTAGTTGGAACCGTCGTCGCCGGCCAGCAGCGCGGACGGCACGGTCGTTTCGGCACTCACGCGGCACTCTCCTCGGTGAAGTTCTGTCTCATCGGTCACATCCGGACGCATCCGGACCAAACGCCAGTGCAGCACGCCGCACCGACACCCGTCGCCCTGCGTGCCCGATCCCCTGCACCGGGTGCACAGCACGGCGGGCCGGCCCCGCGCAGCTTGTACGCGCTGCGCGAACAAGCACCGCACCCGGACGCGGGCCCCGGGGGCGCCATCTCCTCCCGGTACCACCGGTCCTGGCGGATCGTGGGGCCCGGCGCAGGCTCCGGAACTGCCGTTATGCAGGCTACCGGGGCCCGGGGCGGGGCTTATGCTCCAACCCGGCAGAGGATTATGCTACGCGGACGCCGCACCCGATCCCGATCGGGCGTTCGAGCGGCGGGCGGATCCCGGGATTTCGGCACGCATGAACCACCGACGCCCGGGGCACGTCCTCATCAACACAGCAGAATCCTCAGAGAAGAAAAGCCACGAGCGGGAACGTTTTCGGCCTGGTTGGATGTTGACCCTGGTACGACAGCTCGTCGAGCTAGAGAAGAGGCGACGTGACTACTGTTCTGACCCCTGCGAGCCCGCTCACCGCGGCTGACCGCTGCGACCGCTGCGGCGCCCAGGCCTACCTGCGCGTCGTACTCGCCAGCGGCGGAGAGCTGCTCTTCTGTGCCCACCACGGCCGGAAGTTCGAGCCCGAGCTCAAGAAGATCGCCGTGGAGATACAGGACGAGAGTGGCCGTCTGACCACGACCGTCGCCACGGCCGCAGACGACGAGCGCTGATCCCGGGCGCCAAAACCAGCAGCCGGCGTCGTGCTGTGTCCGGTCGCGCACCGCGCGCGACCGGTGAGCCGGGGGGGGGGGCCCCCCGGGGGGGGGGGGCCCCGGGGGGGGGGGGCCGCCCCCCCCCCCCCGGGCCCCCCCCCGCCCCCGCCGCCCCCGCCGGCCCCCGGCCCCCCCCCGCCGGCCCCCCCGCCCCCCCGGGGCCCCCCGCCGCCCCCCCCCCCCCCCCCCGCGGCCCCGCGCCCCGCCCCCCCCCCCCCCCCCCCCCCCCCCCCCCCCCGGCTCTGCTGTACCCGGCACGCCTTCCCGGGCCCGCCGACGGCCCGGCTCGCACGGGCGGTGAAGCCGACGCGGCGTCAGATTCCGGCGCCGGCAGGTGATCGACCGCTCACCTACGGCGAGGGCCATGGCGCCGGACACGACACCGCGTCCGCGAGCGGTCACAGGACCGCGCGCACCGCGTCCGCGACCGAGGACACCCTGGTGTAGACGCCGGGGTGGGCCGCCTCGGCGCAGCCCGTCCCCCAGGACACCAGGCCGACCAGCCGACCGTCGACGATCATCGGGCCGCCGCTGTCGCCCTGGCAGGCGTCCCTGCCGCCCCGCTCCTCGCCCGCGCAGACCATGCCCCGGGCGTCGAACCTTCCGTCCGGCCCTCCCGGGTAGGCCTGCGCGCAGGTGCGGTCCGGCACGATCGGCACGGACACCCAACGCAGCGTGGGCGAGTAGTCACCCCGCCCGGTGGTGTCGCCCCAGCCGTACACGTGCGTCGTGGTCCCGGCCGCGTACGGTGCCGTCTCGCCCTGGCCGACCAGTCCGACCACCGGCCGGGCGCCCTGGGACTCGGCGAGGGTGAGCACCGCGACGTCGTTCATGTTGGCGGCGAAGGAGTAGTCGGGATGGATCCAGACCGACCGCACCGCCACCTCGCGGCCGGCCGTGCTCCGCATGTCGTCCCGGCCGACGATCACCTTGAGGCCCGGCCGCTCCACCCGACCCCTGGACTCGTCGTAGAAGCAGTGCGCAGCCGTCACCACCTTGGTCGGGGTGACCAGCGCACCCCCGCAGAACTGGCCGGAACGGCCGCCGCCGAACTGCTGGCGACTGGACAGCGCCACGATCCACGGGTGGTCCGCGGTGCTCGCCGCGGTCCCGCCGACCACCCTGCGCTGCGCCTCGGCCGGCGCCGCGGTACCGACGGCGACCAGCGGGACGGGCACCGCGGCGATCAGCGCCAGCACGGCGGCCCTGCGGCGGCGGCCCGCCCGGACTGCGGCCGGATCGGCCCGGTCGGCGAGGTCCGCCGGGAACGGGGTGGGCGTCGGCAGGTCAGTGCGGTCCGGCTCGGTCGGCACCGTGACTCCAGGAGGCTCGGAAGCAGGCAACCGGCATAGCGTAGGTGACCGACTACACGGTGCGACCGCTTCCCGCCACCCCGCCACCCGGACGAGGGACAACCACCACCCGGACGCTGACGCACTCGGGCCCGGACAGCCACGAAGGCCCGGAGCCGTGCGGCTCCGGGCCTTCGTGCGGAACGGTGTGGAACGACTGCCGTCGATCAGTCCAGGTAGTCGCGCAGCACCTGGGAGCGCGACGGGTGGCGCAGCTTCGACATGGTCTTCGACTCGATCTGGCGGATGCGCTCACGGGTGACCCCGTACACCTTGCCGATCTCGTCCAGCGTCTTCGGCTGGCCGTCGGTCAGGCCGAAGCGCATCGAGACCACGCCCGCCTCGCGCTCGGACAGGGTGTCCAGCACCGAGTGCAGCTGCTCCTGGAGCAGGGTGAACGAGACCGCGTCGGCCGGGACGACCGCCTCGGAGTCCTCGATCAGGTCACCGAACTCGCTGTCGCCGTCCTCGCCCAGCGGGGTGTGCAGGGAGATCGGCTCGCGACCGTACTTCTGGACCTCGATGACCTTCTCGGGGGTCATGTCGAGTTCCTTGGCCAGCTCCTCCGGGGTGGGCTCGCGGCCCAGGTCCTGGAGCATCTGGCGCTGGACGCGGGCCAGCTTGTTGATGACCTCGACCATGTGCACCGGGATGCGGATGGTGCGGGCCTGGTCGGCCATGGCGCGGGTGATCGCCTGGCGGATCCACCAGGTGGCGTAGGTCGAGAACTTGTAGCCCTTGGTGTAGTCGAACTTCTCGACCGCACGGATCAGACCGAGGTTGCCCTCCTGGATCAGGTCCAGGAAGAGCATGCCGCGACCGGTGTAGCGCTTGGCCAGCGAGACCACCAGGCGGAGGTTGGCCTCCAGCAGGTGGTTCTTGGCCCGGCGGCCGTCCTCGGCGATGATCTCCAGCTCGCGCTTGAGCTTCGGGGCGAGCTTGTCGGCGGCCGAGAGCTTGTCCTCGGCGAACAGGCCGGCCTCGATGCGCTTGGCGAGCTCGACCTCCTGCTCGGCGTTGAGCAGCGGGACCTTGCCGATCTGCTTCAGGTAGTCCTTGACCGGGTCGGCGGTGGCGCCGGCGACGGCGACCTGCTGGGCCGGCGCGTCGTCCTCGTCGTCGTCGGAGAGGACGAAGCCCTCCGACTCCTCCTCCGGACCGGTGCCCTCGGCCTCGGCCTTGTCGCCGGGCAGAGCGGCGTCCTCGAGCAGCTCCTCCTCGCCGAGCAGCTCCTCGTCGCCCTTGGCGCCCTTGCCGGCGGCCGTCTTCTTGGCGGCGGTCTTCTTGGCGGGCGCGGCGGTCTTCTTGGCCGCGGCCTTCTTGGCCGGGGCGGCCTTCTTCGCGGCCGACTTCACCTCGGTGACGACGCCGGTCGTCGCCTCGGCGGTGATCTCGGCGGAGACGGTGGGAGCCGAGGCCGCGGCGGCGGCGACGGCCGGAGCCGCGACGGGGGCGCCGGGGGCGATCCGCACCGGCGGCTTGGTCGGGGCCGACGGGGTCCGGGTGGTGACAGCCTTGGTGGCGGTGCGCTTGGTGGGGCTCTTGGCGGCAACGCTCTTGCGCTTGGCGCCGGCCGGTTCGGCCGCGCTGACCATGAGGTCCACGCCCTCCTCAATCAGCACCTGATTGAGGCTGCGCATGACGTTCTTCCACTTGGTGACCGGGATCTGGTCCGCCTCGAACGCCTGGCGCACGTCGTCACCGGCGATCTGCCCCTGGGCCTTGCCCCGCTCGATGAGCGCCAGCAGAGCCGCGGACTCGGCGATCTCGGGGGGAAGCGAACGGGATGTGCTGGCCGACACGAACAACCTCTCGGACGATGAGTGGACTCGAACCCGTACCGGCCGCCCGAGCGGGCGGGGAAGGAGATCGCGCGCCGGACGCGCGGTGTCGATTCCGACCGACTCGGGCTTGAGGACTGGGTTTGCAGGACGGCAGCAGCGCCGCGGACCAACACAGCATTCTGACATGTTGGAGTATTCCGGAGCTGCTTCCGCTCAGGACACATCGCTGCTACTCGTCAAGTGTTACGCATGGCCTTCGTGTCGCGGGTCACACCATCCGGCGCCCGCGACCGGGGGCCGCTTCCATCATCGCGCACTCGCGGAGCAAACTATTGTCATGGACAGGCCTGAAACTGGGCCCGCCTCTCACCGGCGGCTTTCCCGGGCCCGCCTTTCGGCGGTCCGCCCCGAAGGGCTCCCCGGCCTCGATCCCGGCCCGATCCCGGCCCCGGCACCGGCACCGACCCCGGGCGGCGGACGGACGGGCGACGGCATGCGGAGGCCCTCCGGCTGCGCCGCGCGGTGCGGTCGGAGGGCCCTGGCGGGAGCGGGCCGCCGCCATCCGGCGCCTCCGCTCGTGGAGAACAGCCCGTTCAGTGCTCCCTGGGCGCGGGGACGGACGGCTCGATCTCGGGATGAACGGTGAGCAGCGCCCTCATCGCGGCCTCGCCCGCGGTGCCGTCGCCGGCGCCCAGCGCGTCCACCAGCCGGGCGTGCAGGCCGACCGAGGACTCGGAGGGCCGCTCGCAGGAGATCGCCGGGCCGCCGGAGACCTGCAGCGCGCAGGCGACGATCCCGGACAGGTGCTCCAGCATCCGGTTTCCGGCCATCTGGAGGATCAGGCCGTGCAGCTCGGCGTCGGCCCGGGTGTAGGTGGAGAGGTCGGCCTGGGAGGCGGCGTGGCCCATGATCTCGACCAGCTCGACCAGGCGCTGCTGGACGTCCTCGCGGCCGTGGCCGGCGGCGAGCCGGGTGGCCAGCGGCTCGATCGCCCAGCGGAGCTCGAAGAGCTCCCGGCGCTGCTCGTCCCGCTGCGGTCCGAAGGCGCGCCACTCGATGATGTCCGGGTCCAGCAGGTTCCAGTCGCCGACCGGGCGGACCCGGGTGCCGACGTTCGGCCGAGCGCTGACCAGGCCCTTGGCCTCCAGCACGCGCAGCGACTCGCGGACGACGGTCCTGGAGACCTCGAAGCGCTGGCCGATCTCCTCGGGCACCAGCGGGCGGTCGGCGCCGAGGTCGCCGGAGACGATCATCTGGCCGAGCTGCTGGACCAGCTGGCCGTGCAGACCGCGACCGCGGCTGCTGGTGGTCTTGCGACCGACCCGGGCGATGTCGGACTCGGCGCCCTCCCAGCGGGGCGCCGGCGGAGTCGGCCGGTCGGCGTACGAGAAGCGGTCCAGGTCGCCGGGGCCGTGGATCGGCCCTTCGGCGGAACGGGCGGGGGTCATGGTGGGGTGCGCAAGGGTACTCACGCCTCCTTTGTCGGCGATCGGCAGGCGTGGCTTGAGAATTCTCGTGAAAAGCACACGAAAGGGTGATCGACCGTGACTGGATAATTGACTTCTTATCAGGAAGAAACGCGCATTACGGTCACTGCTGGTCGATCTTGGAAGACCCGGGCGGGACGGCTCCCGCCGGGCAACCGCAGGGCCCGGCCGGGCCCCGCACGGGCGGCTCCACGCGGTGGGGCGCTACAGGGCGCGGCGGCGGGCCTGGACCAGCAGGACGACGAGCAGCAGGAGCACCGCGGGGGCCACGACCGCGGCGAGCAATGCCGGATCGGTCAGCGCCACGCTCCCGGCCACCGCACCGTGCGCACCGCCGTACACCCAGGCGTAGGCCGACTCGATCCCGGGCTGGAACGGCAGCAGCTCGGCCGCCCGGATCGGCCACGGCCTTCCGGTGTGACGCAGCAGCAGCGCGACGCCGGACTCCAGCAGAGCCGGCAGCGCGCACAGCAGCAGTGCCCCGGCCCCGGCGCTGCGGGTCAGCGAGGCGGTCAACAGCCCGGTCCAGCCCGCCGCCACGGTGAGCAGGACGAAGGCCAGCAGCGCGGCGGGCACCCCCTGACCGGCCACCAGTCCGAGCGGGGCGAACACGCCCGGCAGGTCGGACAGCCCGGACAGCCCGGCGCCGTTCAGTGCCTCGGCCACCCGGCCCGACAGAGCGGCCGGGTCCGCCCAGGCCGCCACGGCGACACCGTCCGGCAGTGCGACGTGCACGACCACCGTGTCGAGCAACAGGGTGGCCAGCGCCAGCAGCGCCGCCACCGGGCCGATCACCAGCAGCTTGGCCAGCAGCAGCCGCACCCGGCGCGGGTACGACACATGGGAGGCCGGCAGCCCCGGGTAGCGCACCTCGTGCCCGTACGAGAGCGCGCCCAGCACGCCTGCGCCGAGCGCCGCGAAGGGCAGCGGGACCAGCGGGAGGGCGGCGGTCAGCAGCCGCACCCCGGCTGCGGCCCCCAACGGCCCGTCCGGGGTCCGGCTCGCCAGTACGGCGGCCAGGACGGCGTCGCCGAGCAGCACGGCGGCGAGCAGCACCCAGGTGGAACGCAGGCCGCGCAGGCGGCGCAGCTCGTAGGCCAGGACATGCACGGTTCACTCGCTCCGGTGGTCGTCGGGGGTGGCGGGGGCCGTGGGGGTGGCGGGGGCCGTGGGGTGGGCGGTGGAGGCCCGGACGGCGGGGGAGCTCGAGGCGGGGCGGCGGAGGCGGACGGTGTCGTCGGTGAGCAGGTCCTCGGCGCTCTCCCGGCAGCCCAGGGGCCGGACCCGGATGGGCGTCTGGGGCGGGGCCGGGACCGGGTCGTCACGGAAGAGCCGGTCGACGGCCACGGTGGGGGCGGGTTCGGCAGCGGTGTCGGGCCCGGTCTTCGCGGTCGGCGCCGGGCGACGCCCTCCGGGCTCCGGACGACGGCCTCCGGGCTCCGGACGACGGGCAGCCGAGCCGAGGGCAGGGAGCGCGGCGGCGGGGAGGGCGGCGACGGCCACGGCGGGCAGGGCGCGAGTGGGCAGCGAGCCGTCCTGCCGGAGGCGGTGTGGGGCGCTGCGCCTCGGGTCGGTGGTGCCCTCGGCCGCGGGGGCGGGGGCGGGGGCGGCAGGGGCAGTGGTGGCAGAGGCAGTGGCCGGCGCGGCTTCGGTGGCGACGGCCGGTGCGACCGGGACCGGGGTCGCCGTGGGCTCGGCCGGAGGCGGCACCGCTTCGGTCGAGACTGACGCGGCGGCGGGTTCGGCGGTGCGCTCCGGGCCGCTCGGCCCGGCCTCGGGTTCCGGATCGAGGCGGAAACGGCCGGAGCCGCCCGAGCCGGCCGGTAGGACGATCCGCGGCGCCGGCTGCTCGACCACCCGGTCGGCCAGCTCGTGCAGCAGGATCCCGTGACGGTAGGCAAGTTCGCCGATCTCGGTGCGGTCGATGCCGGCCACCGCGAGCCCCACGCTGCCGTCCTGCCGGACGTCCGCGCCCTGGCTGACCAACAGGTCGGCCAGCCGCGCCATCTGCGGCCCCCGGACGGCCACTTCGGGGCTGATCCTGGTCCGCCGGAACTCCGCGACCGGCTGATCGGCGACCAGTCGGCCGTGGTCCAGGGTGACCACCCGGTCGGCGATCTGCGAGGCCTCCTGCGGGGTGCGGGTGGTCACCAGGACGGTGCCGCCTGCGGCGCCGAAGGAGCGCAGGAAGGAGTGGAACCACTCGACGTTGCGCGGCGACAGGCCCTCGGCGGGCCCGTCCAACAGCAGCGCGCCGGGGTCGCCGAGCAGGGCGGCGGCCAGGGCCAGGCGGCGGTGCATGCCGGGCGAGAAGGTGCGCAACCGCTGCCCGGCGACGGTGGCCAGCCGGGTCTGTCCCAGCAGTTCGTCAGCCCGCTGGGCCGGGACGCCGACGGCCGCGGCGAGCATCCGCAGGTGGCTGCGCGCCGTGCGGCCCGGGTGCCCGGCCATCGCGGCGTCCCCGGTGCCGGGCAGCAGCACCCCGATCTCGCGCTCGGGGTGGCGCAACCGCCGGTAGGGGCGGCCGTCGAAGAGCGTGACGCCCTGGCCGCGTTCGAGTTCGAGCATCAGCCGCAGCGCGGTGGACTTGCCCGCTCCCTCGGCACCGAGCAGCGCCGTCACCGTACCGGGCCGGGCATCGAAGGTCAGATCGAGCACCGCGGGCGGAGCGCCCTTGCGATAGACCTTGGTCAGTCCGGTGATCTGGATCATCGCTGGCTGCTCCCATGCCGTCGGCCGACCTGCTCGACGCGGAGCGCCCCTGACGGGCATGCACCCGCTCGGCTCCGCGCCAGCACATTAGGGGGCGGCGACGGCTATTCCGGGCATTACGGGAACGGCACGGGCCCACCGACTGCCCACCTCACCCGATCAGGGGACAATCCGATCCTGCGATTCACGGGCGGCCGGTTCGTTCCGGAGGACTCCGACACGGAGCTGTCTGCGGTGCTTCGCCGGCTGTGGCGCCTGAGGCCGGGCGGAACGCCGTACCCGGCGAGGGACGTCCCTAGAGCGTGTCGGGCCAGGGCGGGGGCGGGAGCTGCTCGCCGCCGCACACCGTGTGGAACTCGTCGACGGCGGCCTGGCCCTCGACCGTGATCTCGCCCAGCCGTTCGCGCTCGGCGGCCAGCCGCTCCTGCACGGCGGCGATCGCCTCGGGCGCCGCGCGCTCGGCCTGCAGCGTGGCCAGTTCCCGTTCCGTGGCGGTGGTGGTCGTGTCGAGGCTCCGGTAATCCGCGGCCAGCCGCTCGATGAGGGTCCGCTGGTTGGCGCAGTCCTCGATGGCCATCGCGGGGCTCCCTGGGCCGGAAGGCCTCCGGCCCTGCGGCCGGAGCGTCCACCGACACTCTGCGCCGTCGTCCCCGGGTTCGCAGCCAGGCCGGGCCATTCGGCTACCGGGCCCGCGGGGGTTCAGGACTCCGGGCGGAGCATGGGCGGGTTGAGGATGGTGGCACCACCGGCGGTGAACAGTTGGGCCGGACGGCCGCCCTGACGGGTCGTCGTGCCACCGGAGGGCAGCAGGAAGCCGGGGGTGCCGGTGACCTTGCGGTGGAAGTTCCGCGGGTCCAGCACCACGCCCCAGACGGCCTCGTAGACCCGGCGCAGCTCGCCGACGGTGAACTCGGTCGGACAGAAGGCGGTGGCGAGGGAGGAGTACTCGATCTTGGAGCGAGCGCGCTCCACGCCGTCGGCGAGGATCAGGCCGTGGTCGAAGGCGAGCGGGACGCCGTCGGCCGGGTTCTCGCCGAGGAGCTCGCCGACCGGGGCCCAGCGGGCGCTGCTGGCGTCGCCGCCGGCCCGGGGCGTCGGGAGGTCGGGAGCGAGCACCAGGTAGGCGACGCTGACCACGCGCATCCGGGGGTCGCGCTGCGGGTGGCCGTAGGTGGCGAGCTGCTCCAGGTGGGCGCCGGCCGCGCCGGGGCCCACCGCGTCATGGCCGGGGGCGGTGTGGGCGCGCAGGCCGGTCTCCTCGGCCAGCTCGCGGGAGGCGGCCTCGGCCAGGCCCTCGTCCGGGCGGACGAAGCCGCCGGGCAGCGCCCAGTACCCCTGGAACGGCGGCTCGCCTCGTCTGACGAGCAGGGCGCAGAGCGAGTGGTCGCGCACCGTCAGCACCACCAGGTCAACCGTGACAGCGAACGGAGGGAAGGCCGACGGATCGTAACGCGACATGGCGACGATCATAGTCGTCTCTCTGACGATAAGCACAGGCCCGTGTGTGGAACGCGGGGGCCGGTGCCCCACGCCCTGGCCTACGCGGCCCTACGCGAGCCGCTCACCGCCACGCGGGGTCGGGAGCGGGCGGGCGCGGCGTCGGTGACCGGGTGTCACCGACGCCGGGGCGTGGTCGGGTGGCGACGGGCTCAGTGGGCGACGAGTTGCAGGTCCGTGGACGCCTCCTCCACCATCGCCACGCCGATCCGGCTCACCCGGACGGAGAAGGGCTCGCCCGCCACCCGCAGACCGGTCAGCTCCAGCTCGCCGAGCGGTGCGGTGCTCGCCGGGCGGACCAGCACCCGGCCACCCGGGACATCGGGCCGGACCCCGGCGAGGGCGAACACCGCGTGCACGGCACCGGCCGCGGAGACCGCTGCTGGGCGGCAGGCGGCCGGGTGGGGCACCGGCGGGCAGCCGAGGACGCGCTGCTCCCCCGCGTACATCTCCGGCAGCCGCCCCTCGAAGTGGGCGCTTGCGGCGAGCAGGCCCTCCAGCAGGGTGCCGGCCTCGTTCTCGTGACCGGCCTCGGCCAGTCCGGCGACCGCCAGCGCCGTCTCGTGGACCCGCACCGCGCCACCGCGGTGACCCAGTGGGTTGAAGCGGGGTGACTTGGCGCTCAGGGTGCGCAGGCCCCAGCCGCTGTCCAGCTCCGGCGCGGCCAGGCGCTGGGCGAGCAGCCGGGTCTGCTCGCGGTCCAGCAGGCCGTCGTGCCGACCGCCGTCGACGGCGAGCCCGGTGTCCAGCAGGTGCACCAGGGAGGAGGCGACGGCGGGCAGCGGCTGACCGCCCGGGGCCAGGCCGGCCGCGGGGCGGCCGCCGGAAAGGTCGTCGATCCAGAACCGCTCGCGGAAGCGCCCGCGCAGCGCGGCGGCCCAGCCGCGCCAGTCCTCGGCGCCCGGCCGGCCGAAGGCCTCCAGCAGCTCGGCCCCGTGCAGGGCGGCGCGGTGGGCCTGCGCCTGGACCTCGGCGCGGGCGGCGACCGGTTGGGCGGAGCGCTCCTCCGCCGGGCGGCTCAGGTCGGTGACGAAGCCGTCGACCAGGCCCTCGCGCAGGGCGGCCAGGGCCCGTTCGGCGGCCGGGAGCAGCTCGGCGACCTCCGCCGGGGGCAGGCCCCAACGCCACGCCTCGGCCAGCACGGTGACGAACAGCAGGGTGGCCTCGGTGGCGGTGCAGGTGGGCGGCAGCTCGGGACCGCCGTGGCGCAGGGCGCCGGGCAGCAGGCCCTCGGGGCGGCCCGGGGCGGGGGCGAGCTGCTGGCGGCGGGCCAGCGCCCGGAGGGTGCCGGCCGCCAGCCGGGTGCCGAGCGGCAGGGTCAGCCGCGCGGCCCAGAGCGCGTCGGCCGGGGCGAGGCCGAAGCGCCAGGGCGCGCCGGAGGCCGGGTACAGGTCGGTCGGGCGGTCCGGGTCGGCGAACAGCAGCCCGCCGAGGGCGTCCAGCGAGCGCGAGACCAGTGGGGCGGCCCGGGTGTCGTCGCTGCGGACCTCGGGCTCGGACCAGGGCAGCGGGACGCCGGTGCCGCGGCCGCCCGGCGGGCGCGGGCCGCCGGTGGCGCTCTCCAGCGCGGTGTGCAGCTCGACCGACCAGCGGGCGCCGGGCTGGACCTCCAGGTCCCAGCGGAGCACGCCGGCGCCGGCCAGGACGGCGTGCGGGGAGGGCTTGGCACTGACCACGGCACTGTGGACGGGGCCCGTCCAGCGCAGTCCGGCGGACTGCACCTGCCCCGGCAGGTCGGGCTGGCGGTGCCCGGCGGCGATCTCGGCGACCGGGCCCAGGTCGGTGCCGAGGGCTATCTCCAGCGGCAGCCGGGCGGGCCGCGGACCGGTGTTGCGCACGACGACGGTCTCCACGCCGTCCGCGTGCCGCAGCCGCTCGACGGTGAGCGCAGGGTCCGGGTCGAGGTCGCCGGGGAGGCGGACGGCACCGAGGAAGCGGGCCTGGGCGGTGCTGGTCAGGGCGCCCTGGAGCGGCAGCGGCTCCATGCCGCCAAGCCGCAGCTCCATCCGGGCGAGTGCCCGGACGCCGTTGCGGTAGAAGCCGTGCAGGCCGTGGCCGCGCAACTGGCCGTCGGGGCCGGAGGCGGCCATCGCCGGGGCGTTGACGCAGATCAGCGCGTGGTGGACGGCGGGCGGCTGCGGGCGCGGCGGGGCCGCGGGGCGGGCCGGACCGGCCGGTGCGCCCGCGGGCCCGGCCGCCGGGGCCTGGTCGGGGCGGCCCACCGGCCTGGGCGGCGCGCCGACCACGCTCTCGGCCGGCATGGCCTGTGGTGGCCTCATGGCGGTCACCGGACTCTCCTCCCCTCGGCGGTCCGGTGGCCGGGTCAGGCCGGTGGGCCGCTAGCGTGCTCGATCGCGTGCTGTTGGTGCCGGGCCGACGGGGCCGTCCCGCCGGCGGTGTGCCGTGTCTGGCCGTACCCGGTGTCGGGTCGTGCCATGCGGTGCGCGGTACCGGGCCGGTACCGGCGCGCCGCTCCTTCGTTCCGGGGCGCGTCACCGTGCCCGGCACGCCGTCAGGTCCTTCGTTCCGGACCGCCGGTGACGCCCTTCCCCGCGGCCCGGACCCGCCGGGCTGCCCGGCCCCGTGGCGGCGACCCGTCGTGCTGTCGTACGCGGCGGCCGAGGCTGCCGGTGCCCGGGCGGCCGGGCCCGCACCGCCCGGCGATCGGCCCGCTCGGACCGGGTGCAGGCCCCCGGAGTCAACGCCGCGCACCGCCACCAGGTCACGCC
The DNA here is from genome assembly GCF_043201465.1 of Kitasatospora sp. NPDC048298. NCBI lineage: Bacteria > Bacillati > Actinomycetota > Actinomycetes > Kitasatosporales > Streptomycetaceae > Kitasatospora > Kitasatospora sp. NPDC048298. Next base: position 15,490 of record NZ_JBICYZ010000076.1, on the reverse strand, counting down.
CCGTTGCTGCGCCGCTGGTCGGGGCGGCCCTGCCGGGCGGTCGTACTGCCTCCGCCGGAACGTCACCGGGCCCTCGCCGCGGGCGCGTCACCGTCCGCGGGCCCGGGGCCGGCACCCGTCGTACGGGCCGCCGTCGGATCTGCTCGGGCCGGGCCTCGGCCGGGGTCGGCCGTCCGGTCGGACGGACGGGGCGGTCGAACCGGTGCTCGACCGCCGCCAGGATACGGTGCGGGGGTCGCGGCCCCCTCACCCGGTGACCCCGTGAACCGCGACGCCACCGCTGTGACCAGCAGAGACCGAGGAGTTGCATGTCCACCATCAGCCGGCTGCCCGGGATTGTCACGACCGACCACATCTTCCAGCTGCCGCTCGACCACGCCGCCCCTCAGGGCGAGCAGATCGAGGTGTACGCCCGTGAGGTGGTGGCGGCGGGCCGCGAGCGGGACGACCTTCCCTGGCTGGTCTTCCTCCAGGGCGGGCCGGGTGGCAAGGCCACGCGCCCGAACGGCCGGGACGCCTGGTTGGACCGCGCCCTGGACGACTACCGGGTGCTCCTGCTGGACCAGCGCGGCACCGGGCGGTCCACCCCCGCAACCCGGCAGACCCTCGCCCGGCGCGGCGGCCCGCAGGAGCAGGCGGACTACCTGGCCCACTTCCGTGCGGACTCGATCGTCCGGGACGCCGAGCTGGTCCGCGAGCGGCTGCTCGGTGCCGACCGGCGCTGGAGCGTGCTCGGCCAGAGCTTCGGCGGCTTCTGCACCCTCACCTACCTCTCCATCGCCCCCGAAGGGCTGACCGAGGCCTTCATCACCGGTGGCCTCGCCGGCCTCGGCAGCTCGGCCGACGACGTCTACCGCGCCGCCTACCCGCGGGTGGTCGGCAAGAACGAGGACCACTACGCCCGGTTCCCCCAGGACGTCCAGGCGGTGCGCCGGATCGCGGCCCACCTCGCCGCCTCCCCCGCGACCCTGCCGGACGGCGGGCTGCTCACCGTCGAGGCGTTCCAGGCGCTCGGCATGCTGCTCGGCGGCGGCAGCGGCTCCGGCACGCTCCACTACCTGCTGGAGGAGGCCTGGGTGGAGGGCGCCGCCGGGCCCGAGCTCTCCGACACCTTCCTGGCCGGCGCCCAGGCCCAGCTCTCCTTCGCGGGCGGCCCGCTGTACGCGGTACTGCACGAGTCGATCTACGGCCAGCGGTCGGTGGACCAGGGCGGCACCGCCTGGGCGGCCGAGCGGGTCCGCAAGGAGTTCCCGCGGTTCGACGCCCGGTCCGCGCTGGAGTCCGACGCGCCGGTGCTGTTCACCGGGGAGATGATCTACCCCTGGATGTTTGCCACCGACCCGGCGCTGCGCCCGCTGAAGGAGACCGCGGACCTGCTCGCCGCCCGCACGGACTGGCCCGACCTGTACGACCGGGCGCGGCTGGCCACCAACACCGTGCCGGTCGTGGCGGCGGTGTACCACGACGACATGTACGTGGACACCGCCGACTCGCTGGAGACCGCCCGCGCGGTGCGCGGCCTGCGGACCTGGATCACCAACGAGTGGGAGCACGACGGCCTTCGGGTGAGCGGCGGCAAGGTGCTGGACCGTCTGATCAGGATGGCGCACGGCGAGGCGTAGCGGCCCTCGGGCCGGCGCCGCGGCGCCGAGCGGCTCAGTGCGCACGGTGGCCTCCTCTCGCCGCCCGTCGGACACCCCGGCAGCGGTGGAGGCCGGTGCGGGCCGCGGCGGGCGCGCAGGCCGCGGCCCGGCCGAGTCGCAGGCCCCGGGCGGACCGCTCCCCGGCCGCCCGGGCGTGCCGGGGCGCCGCGGCCCGCCCGGGCGCCGACAGCAGGCCCACCGCCGCCCCGGCTCCGCCGCCCGCCGACTCCGGGCCTTCGGGGCCGGACGGGGCGCCCGGGCCCGGATCGGCCGGCGCCGGCACCGTGGACGAGCCCTTCCGCCGACCGCCCCGCCGGTGCCGCCGACCGCCGGCGGACCGCCCGGTCCGCTCCTCGGGGACACCACCCGCCCCCGGGGCAGCGGGCCCGGAGCCCGCTTCGTCACGGCACGGTGCACCCTCGGCGCCAGGAACTCCGCCCGCCGGAGGCCTCGGTCCGTCGGCCGGGGCCTGCGGACCTGGCTCCTCGCGCCGGCGCCGCTGCGCCTCGACGGCGGCCAGCAGGCCCTGGGGCGTCATGCCGTCGTTGAGCGACTCGTACAGCAGATCGGCCAGCAGGTAGCCCGGGGCGAGCCCCAGGACGTGGCCGAGCACGACCCTGGCCGTCGCCGTGTCCCCGGCGACCCAGGACGTCCAGGCCAGCAACGTCAGCGGGGCCACCGCACAGCCCTCGTACGGCGCCACGGCCCGCCGGGCGAGAAAGCGCCAGAGCCGCTCCGCCGGGGCCAGCTCGGCGGGCCGGGCGTACTCGACGCCGCGGTCCCGCACCAGGCGGTCGCGCAGGGCGAGCAGCAGCTGGGCCGTCCGCTCCGCGTCCAGCTCCCGGGCTCCGGCCCGGAACTCGGCGACGGCCTGGTCGAGCAGGGCGATGCGCTGCTCCCTGGCGAGGGCGTCCACGGCCTCGACCCGGGCGAACGCCTCCCGCTGGACCTCGGCCTCCGGCGGACCGATCGGGGCCAGCCCGCCGATGATCGCCTTCCGGCTGCCGCGCGGCACCAGCCCGGCGACCGTCGCGGCGGCGGCCGCCGGACCGGGCTCGGGGCTGCGCCGCACCGGATTGCCCGCCGCGTCGCAGCACCCGTCACCGCGGCAGAGGAAGGACCACCAGCGACCGTCCGAGACGCACAGCGACTCCTTGACGGCCACGCCCCGGCGTCCGAAGGCCGCCCGGAGCGCATCCGCCAGCGGCCGCAGCCCGTCCACCATCGGCGGAGCGTGCGCCGCGCCGCGATCCTGGCAGAGGTAGAGCAGCACCTGGAGCGGCCGGGCCCCGTGCCGCTCGGAGAGGGCGATCAGCAGGGCGGCCGTCTCCTCCGCTGCGGCCGGCCACTGCTCGGGCGAGCGCGGCAGGTCCGCCCGGATCACCCCGCCCTGGTGCAGGCCGGGGCCGTGGAGCCCCACCGCGACGATGCTGTCGTCGGGGTAGAAGCCCAGGAAGTAGGGAAGCAGCTCGGCCATGTCGGCCGGACCGCGCATGACGACCGGCCGGTGGTCGGAGGCCGGGCCGAGGGACAGAATGACGTGTTCGTTGTTCATCGCGTTCATGGCCGCAAGAGTGGACGCAATGCGCGAAAGATGCCGGACCCGACTTTTTTCTGTGGATAACCCCGCCCCCGAATTTCTCTTCACTCATTCGGAGCAGGCGACACGCCCTCCCGAGAGTGATTTTTGACTTCCGTTCAGCCGACCAGCGGATGAAATACACCCCGCCTTCCCCGTCCTCTCCTCCCCCGCATTCGTCGCTTGTCGGCGGTACGGGGTTACATGGACGCCATGCAGCAGCCCGACATCCACACCACCGCCACCGCCGACCGCGCCGAGGTCCGGGCGCGGGCCGAGGCCGTCCTGCGCGAGCTCGCCGGCCCCGGAGCCACCCTGCGCGAGGACCAGTGGACGGCCATCGAGGCCCTCGTGGTCGACCGCCGCCGTGCCCTGGTCGTCCAGCGCACCGGTTGGGGGAAGTCCGCGGTCTACTTCATCGCCACCGCCCTGCTCCGGGCCCGCGGCGCCGGGCCGACGGTGATCGTCTCGCCGCTGCTCGCCCTGATGCGCAACCAGGTCGAGTCCGCCGGCCGGGCCGGCATCCACGCCCGCACCATCAACTCGGCCAACACCGACGAGTGGGCCGCGATCCAGGACGAGGTCGCCACCGGGAAGGTCGACATCCTGCTGGTCAGCCCCGAACGGCTGAACAACCCGGACTTCCGCGACCAGGTGCTGCCCGAGCTCGCCGCCTCCACCGGCCTGCTGGTGGTCGACGAGGCCCACTGCATCTCGGACTGGGGGCACGACTTCCGCCCCGACTACCGCCGGCTGCGCACCATGCTCGCGGACCTGCCGCCCGGCGTCCCGGTGCTGGCCACCACCGCCACCGCCAACGCCCGGGTCACCGCCGACGTCGCCGAGCAGCTCGGCACCGGCGCCACCGACGAGCACGCCCTGGTGCTCCGCGGGCCGCTCGACCGGGAGAGCCTCACCCTCGGCGTGCTCTCCCTGACCGACCCGGCGCACCGCCTCGCCTGGCTGGCCGACCACCTCGACCGGCTCCCCGGCTCGGGCATCGTCTACACCCTGACGGTGGCCGCCGCCGAGGAGGTGACGGCCTTCCTGCGCGAGCGCGGCTTCCCGGTGGCCTCCTACTCCGGCCGCACCGAGGACGCCGAGCGCCGCACCGCCGAGGCCGACCTGCTGGCCAACCGGGTCAAGGCACTGGTCGCCACCTCCGCGCTCGGCATGGGCTTCGACAAGCCCGACCTCGGCTTCGTGGTGCACCTCGGCTCGCCCAGCTCACCGATCGCCTACTACCAGCAGGTCGGCCGAGCCGGGCGCGGGGTGGACCGGGCCGAGGTGCTGCTGCTGCCCGGGCGCGAGGACGAGGCGATCTGGCGCTACTTCGCCTCGCTGGCCTTCCCGCCCGAGGAGCAGGTGCGCCGCACCATCGACGCGCTCGCCGAGGCCGGCCGGCCGCTCTCCACCGCCGCCCTGGAGCCCCGGGTGGACCTGCGCCGGGCCCGGCTGGAGACCATGCTCAAGGTGCTCGACGTGGACGGCGCCGTCCGCCGGGTCAAGGGCGGCTGGACGGCCACCGGCCAGAGCTGGGAGTACGACACCGCCCGTTACGCCAAGGTCGCCGCCTCCCGGGAGGCGGAACAGCGGGCGATGCGCGACTATGCGGCCGGCACCGACTGCCGGATGGAGTTCCTGCGCCGCCAGCTGGACGACGAGCAGGCCGCGCCCTGCGGCCGGTGCGACAACTGCGCGGGGCCGCTGCACACCCCGGACGTCTCCGCCGAGACGCTGGCGGCCGCCCGGGCCGCGCTCGGCCGGCCGGGCGTGAGCTTCGAGCCGCGCCGGCTCTGGCCCACCGGGATGGACGCGCTCGGGGTGCCGCTCAAGGGCCGGATCCCGGTGGGCGAGCAGGCGGAGACGGGCCGGGCGCTCGGCCGGCTGTCCGACATCGGCTGGGGCAACCGGCTGCGCACCCTGCTCGCCGACCAGGCGCCGGACGTGCCGGTGCCCGGCGAGGCGGTGGACGCCCTGGTGGCGGTGCTCACCGACTGGGCCCGCGGTCCGGGCGGCTGGGCCGGGCCCGCGACGACGGAGGGCGCCCGGTTGGAGCGGCCGGTCGGCGTGGTGACGATGGCCTCCTCGGCCAGGCCCCGACTGGTCGGCAGCCTGGGTACGCGGATCGCCGAGATCGGGCGGCTCCCGCTGCTCGGCCGGATCGAGTACGCCGGCGGGCTGCCCCCGCACGGCGCCCGCAGCAACAGCGCCCAGCGACTGCACTCGCTGGCCGGCGCACTGGTCCTGCCGCCGGAGGTGGAGCAGGCGGTGGCGGCCGCCGGCGGGCCGGTGCTGCTGGTGGACGACCTCGTCGACTCGGGCTGGACGGTGACCGTGGCCGCCCGGCTGCTGCGCCGAGCGGGGGCGAGCGCGGTGCTGCCGCTGGTGCTGGCCGTGCAGGGGTGACAGGGCGGCGGAAAGCCGCCGCGGGAACCCTCCGGCCCGGGAACCCTCCCTCACCCGAATGGCCTAACAGAAAGGATCAGGCGAAGCGATTTCGATCACACCGGTCGAACGGCCCGAGAAAGGAGCGATCGCATGCCCATGACGGTTCACCCTGCCCTCCGGGCGTTGTGGATCAAGGCCTGGCGGCAGCTCCGGAGCGTTCGGTCGGCCGGGGAACATATCCGACAGACCATGGGCTATCGGGTGGCGTTCATCATTTCATCGTTGCCGCTCTGCCCCCGATGCCCCGAGAATTGGGAGGTACCCGAAATCCGGTCCGCTGGACCCGCCGTTCGGCGTACCCAGGCACCCGCCTGCCCCCGGGCCAGGAAGGAGGATCGTGATCAACGGTATCGACCGAGGTCAGCATCCCTTCTCCGGGAGCCCGGCACCCAGACGGGTACTGGACCTGGAGGTGTGGACCGCCTCGGGGATCCCGTTGCTGCGCGACCCCCGCGAGTTCGTCCTGGAACTGCACCAGCGCCACCTGCCGCAGCCCTGCACCGTCGTGATCGCCGTCCTGGACGCGCTCCACCGCCTCGTCGCCTCGGCCTCGTTCACCCCCTGGCCGCACGACACCGACGGCTGGCAGCACCGGAACGCGCTGCTGACGCACCTGCGCCGGATCATCCCGCACGACCTGCGGCTGCCCGAGCCGACCCGGACGGCCGTGCTGCTGCGCTGCCGCGACGGCGCGCCCGGCTGGACGGAACAGGACGGCGCCTGGATGTGGGCGCTGCGGGACTCGTCCGTGCTCCACGGACTGCGCTGCGGCGCGTACATCGGCCTCACCCCGGCGGGCTGGCAGGTCCTCGGGGACGGGCGGGGCGGACGCAGGCCACACGCGGGCTCGTGGGCCGACGGACCGGTGCACACCGTGACGGAGCTGCCACCGCGCTCGGTGCTGGACACCCCACGCGGCCAGCGCACCCTCCAGTCGGCGGCCGACCAGGCCAAGCTCGGCGAGGACGCGGCACGCTCCCCGCAATCCAAGCCCCCGTGGGCCACGGGGCGGGTCGCGGCGGCCGAACCGACCCGTCGCACCGGTACGCGCTGACTCCGCAGGGCTGCCGAACCCGCCGAGCCTCCAACCGTCGGCCATGGAGCACCAGCTGCCGACTATCGGGCCACCCGCCGGCTGCCGACCGCCGGCAACCGACCACCGAGCGCCGTGGGACGGACTTCGGGCCCGGCACCGTACGGCGGCACCGGGCCCGAAGTGGACGACTGGGGTCAGGCCTTGACCGGGCGGCCGGGCGCGACTCCGGCCGTATCCACGGCTGCCGGGCCGGCGTCGCCGCAGACCACCAGCAGCGCGGCCGCGTGGCCGAGCGCCTTGGTGTACGCCTCGGCGGCACGGGCGGACGATCCGCCGTTGGCCACCAGGACGACCACCTCGCGGCGGACCGGGCGGGTCAGCGCGGCATCCGCGTAGAACACGTCCCCGCCCTCCGCGAGCTGCGCCCAGTAGCGCTCCTCGCCGAAGGAGAGTTCGTGCTGCTGCCAGGGGTGTGCCTCGCCGACCGTCAGCACCAGGATGTCGCCCGGGTTGCGCCCGGACTCCAGCAGCAGGTCGACCGCGTCATCGGCGCGCTCCACCGCCTGCGCCGGGGTGGCGGCGATCCGCTGGACCTCCACCTGCGGTGCGGCGGCGGGGGCCGGGCGGCGCGGTGCCGGCCCGGGCTTGGGGATCAGTTGCGGCGGGCCCGGACGGGCGGCACGCGGCGGGACCGGGCGCGGGGGCGCCGAACGGGGGCCGGGCACCGAAGCCGGGGCGGCGACGGTGGTGGGTGCGGTGGCGGGGGCTTGTGCGTCCGACTCGCGTGGGAAGGGAACGCCGGGGCCCGGGAGGCTCTCGTGAATCTCCGACTCCTCGGGGAAGACAGGCATACCCGGATATCTATCAAATGCCGGTCGGACGCGCACGGGCGCCCCACCCATCGGGCACTGCTCTCCCGCCGCCCTCTCCCAGGCAATTCCAGACGGAACGTCAGAAACCGAGCGTCAACTGTTCGTCGGCGGACCCCTGAGCGTCGCCCACACCTTCCCGAACGCGCTTGAGGTGACGCCACTTCGGCAGTGCGTCCAAGTAGGCCCAGGAGAGTCGGTGGTGCTCGGTGGGGCCGAACTCCTCCAGTGCGGCGCGGTGCACCGGGGACGGGTAGCCGGCGTTGTCCGCGAAGCCGTACTCCGGGCACCCCTCGCCCAGTTCGGCCATCAGGCCGTCGCGGTGGACCTTGGCGAGCACCGAGGCCGCGGAGACGCAGATGCAGGACTGGTCGCCCTTGATCACCGTGCGCACCCGCCAGGGGCCGCCGAGGTAGTCGTGCTTGCCGTCCAGGATCACCGCGTCGGGTTCGACCGGCAGCGCCTCCAGCGCGCGGACGGCGGCCAGCCGCAGCGCCGCCGTCATCCCGAGTTCGTCGCACTCCTGCGGGGAGGCCTGCCCGAGCGCGTACGCGGTGACCCAGTCGGCGAGGACGGGGGCGAGGGCGCGCCGGCGCAGTTCGGTGAGCAACTTGGAGTCGGTCAGCCCCTCCGGCGCCTTGCGCAGGCCGGTGACGGCCGCGCCCACCGTGACCGGCCCGGCCCAGGCCCCGCGCCCGACTTCGTCGAGCCCGACGACGATCTTGGCGCCGGCCCGGCGCAGCGAGCGTTCGACGGAGTGCGTCGGGGGGACGATGGGCATGGCGTAATCCGTTCAGCGGGGGCAGCCTCCAGCCTAAGCCCGGCCCGCGACCGCCGGATCCGCCTCCCCGAGCCCAACCGTGGCCGACTCGGACCCCGCGGCCGACTCAGACCCGGATCATCGGCTCCAGCACCTCGTCCACCAGCCGGTCGGCGAATCCCGGCCCCATGCCCTCCAGCCCGCGGATCTTGACCTGGTAGAGCAGCATCGCCGGGATGACGTCCGCCACCAGCGGGGTGGCCGCGCCGGGCCGGACGTCGCCGCGCTCGGCCCCGCGGCGCAGGATCTCCAGGATGGTCCGCGCTGTCGGCTCGATGACCCGGTCGTTGACGAAGGCCTTGAAGACCTCGGCCCGCTCGTGGTCGATCTCGCCCATCAGCGCGTTGAGCGCGGCGCCCACCCGGGAGGTCATCGCCTGCGTGAACCCCGCGACGAGCTCGCGGAGTTCGTCACGGGCGGACCCGAGGTCGGGGGTGTCGTAGGGCCGTGGGAGAGTGGCGTCCAGGGCGTCGATGACGAGTTCGTCCTTGGACGCCCAGCGTCGGTAGAGCGCGGCCTTCCCGGTCCGCGCCGCGCCGGCGACGCCTTCCATGGTCAGCCGCGCGTATCCGCCGGAGGTGAGCTGGTCGAGCGCGGCCTCGAAGATCGCGTTCTCCAACTCCTTCCCCCGGCGCCGGGCCGGTCGCGTCAGTGCCTGGTGGGCGACCCGCACCGGACAGAAGGCCGGTGCGGCACCCGACCCCGAGCCCGTCCCGGCATCGGATCCGGCGCCCGCACCGGCCGCCGCCTCTCCGGACGACGCCCGCCCCGCCGCGACACCCACCGCAGCACCCGCCACGCCACCCGCCGCAGCGCCCGCCGCACCAACCACCGCGCCGCCCGGCGCCCCGTCGAGCAGCCCACCAAGCGGCCGACCGGACCGGTCCGCCACCAGGCGCCGCACCAACCGCTCCATCGCCACCGCCACCATCCTTAAGGAACGCTTGCGTTCACAATCACGACCGGGATATCGTCCCCGACTAGTGAACGATCCCGTTCCTTCCCGGCCTGCGCAAGGGCGCAGCGCCACACCCGGACCGGCGACTCCGCCGAACCCGCACCACCGAGCACGTAGCCAGCAGGGGGCACATTCGTGGCTATCTCCGACACGCTCAGCAAGAACGCACCACCGCGGACGACCCAGGGGCGGGGCAAGGGCATCACCCTGACCGTCATCGCGGCCACCCAGCTCATGGTGGTCCTCGACGCGACCATCGTGAACATCGCACTGCCGCACATCAGGGACGCCCTGGGCTTCTCGACCACCGACCTGTCGTGGGTCATCAACGCCTACACCCTGACCTTCGGCGGGCTGCTGCTGCTCGGCGGTCGCGCGGGTGACATCCTCGGCCGCCGCCGGGTGTTCATCTTCGGCACCCTGCTGTTCGGCCTGGCCTCGCTGCTCGGTGGCTTCGCCCAGGACAGCAGCCTGCTGCTGGCCGCCCGCGCGCTCCAGGGCATCGGTGGCGCGATATGCTCCCCGACCGCCTTCGCCCTGATCGCCACCAACTTCGACGAGGGGCCGGAACGCAACAAGGCGTTCGGTGTGTTCTCGGCGGTGGCCGGTTCGGGCGCCGCGATCGGCCTGCTGGCCGGCGGCCTGCTCACCGAGTACCTGAACTGGCGCTGGGTGTTCTTCGTCAACGTGCCGATCGCGATCCTGATCGCGATCGCCGCGCCGCGCTACATCGCGGAGTCCGAGCGCCACCCGGGCCGCTTCGACCTGCCCGGCGCACTCACCTCGACGCTCGGCCTGGTCGGCCTGGTCTACGGGTTCATCCGGGCCGCCTCCGACGGCTGGTCGGACGGCATCACGCTCGGCTCCTTCGCGGCCGGCGCGGTCCTGGTCGCCGCCTTCCTCGTGGTCGAGAGCCGCACCGACCAGCCGATCACCCCGATGCACCTGTTCGCCGACCGCAACCGCACCGGCAGCCTGGTGATGATGCTCTGCCTGGCCGCGGCCATGTTCGGCATCTTCTTCTACGTCGTGCTGTTCGTGCAGGGTCCGCTCGGCTACAGCCCGCTGAAGGCCGGTGTCTCCTTCCTCCCGATCAGCGTCGCGATCATCATCGCCGCGCAGATCGCCTCCAACCTCCAGGCCAAGTACGGCCCGAAGCCCTTCATGGCCGGCGGCGCGCTACTGGTCACCGTCGGCCTCACCTGGCTGACCCAGATGAGCAAGGACAGCGGCTACCTGGACGGGGTGCTCGGCCCCACGGTGGTGTTCGGCTTCGGCATGGGCCTGATCTTCGTCCCGGTGATGCTGATCTCCGTCGCGGGCGTCCCGGGCGAGGAGACCGGCGCCGCCTCCGGCCTGCTCAACTCGATGCAGCAGATCGGCGGTTCGCTCGGCCTGTCGATCCTGACCACGGTCTTCGCGCACTACGCCACGGCCGAGGCCGCCGTACAGCTGCCGAAGTTCATGGAGAGCGCCAAGCCGGAGCAGCTTGCCTACCTCCAGCAGCACCACGAGTTCCCGCAGGGCACCGATGCCGCGAACACCGTGCTCACCGAGGGCATCTCGCACGGCTTCATCGTGGGTGCCGCGCTCGCCGCCGTCGCCCTGCTGGTCGCGGTGTTCGCGATCAAGGCCAAGGCCGGCGACCTGCCGAGCGACTCCTCCGCCGTCGCGATGCACTGACACCGTCGCGACGTGGCGACACCGCCACAAACCACCACGCCCAGGGCCGGCCGGGAGCAGCACGCTCCCGGCCGGCCCTGCCGCTGTCTGCGGGCCCCGCCCCCGGGTCGGCCTACAGGTCCTCGTACGCCAGCCCCGCCCGGTCGCAGGCCGTGCGGGGCTGGCGTGGAGTCCACCGGCGGCCGCTGCGCCAGGATCCCCCGGGCCCGGGCGGCGGCGAGGTTGGTCGCGTACCAGGGCCGCGACTCCCCTTCCAGCTCCTGTCCGATCAGCTGCAGCGCACAGCTCCGCTGCGGCTCGGGGAGGCGCTCCAGGGCGGACACCGCGTCCGCCGAGAGCCGGCGGACGTTGCGCAGGTCGATGGCCGCGCCGTGCGGGTCGGTCTTCAGGGCCTGCTCGTACCGGGTGACGTTCTGCTCGGCGACGATCGCGTCCGGGCCCATCAGGCCGTAGACCGCGACGGTGAGCATCCCGCTGAGGACGACGACGCGCGGCAGCCAGCCGGCGCGGCGGGTCAACCCGGCGGCGATCAGCAGCAGGAAGACCACGCCCAGCCAGACCTCGACCACCAGCACCCAGAGCCGCAGCCGGGTGAGCCCGGAGGCGTCCACGTAGAACCACATCCGGCCGAGCGCCGAGGCGACGACGGCCAGTGCCAGCAGGCAGAGCAGCCCGAGCAGGATCCGCGCCAGCTGGTGGTCGGCGGCGGTGGTGCGCGGCGCCCAGCGCTTGGCGACCGCCACCACGACCAGCGTCAGCACGGTGATCACGCTCAGCTGCCAGAACCCCTGCCGGGCGTACTCGGAGCGGCTCATCCCGGTGTTGCTCAGCACGGCGTCCGCGCCGCCGAGCACCACCACGGCCTGGATCACCGCGAAGACGCCGAACATCAGGTTGAGCGCGACCAGCGGCAGCGCCCACTCCAGTCGGCGCCGCTCGCGGCCCGGCCGGATCGCCGTGCGGTCCCAGCGGCGCGGGCCGGCGGCCATGTGCGCGAAGCCCAGCGCCGTCGCCGTCCCGAGCACGAACAGCACGGCGCGCCCAGGGAGCCGCCCGAGGTCGAGGTCCGGGCTGAGGTTGCCCAGCAGGTCCGCCATGGCGGCGTCGGCGCTGGCGAACAGCAGGCCGAAGACGGTCAGCAGGACGGCGGCGACCGCGAGCGCCTTGAGTACCGGGACGATCCGGCCCCGGCCGGGCAGCCGGCGCCCCTGCACGCTGGTCCAGGCCCACCTCACGGCGGGCACCGGCTGCCAGAGCAGACCGGGCAGGGCGAACAGGACGCCGGCCCAGCGACGGCCGCCGTGCAGGGCCAGTGAGGCCAGCGCGAGCGCGCCCCCGGCCGCCAGCAGCGCGGGCCAGCCGGCGTCCCACCACGCGGGGACGACGAGCAGGGCGAGGGCGAGCAGGCTCCAGACGGCCGTCCAGGGCCGGATCCGACGGCCCGCCACCCGGGCGGCGAACCCGGCCCCGACGGCGGTGGCGGCGCCGCAGACCAGCAGGTTGACGCCCAGGCCGTCGAACAGCAGCCAGGCCGTCAGCAGACCGGTGAACAGGGCGGCCAGGACGACCCGGGGCGTGGCTCCCGCCCGACGCTCGGGGTCGCTGACGCGCAGCCACGTGCCGACCGAGGGCGCCGGCGTTCCGGGCACCGGCGTTCCGGGCACCGGGCCCCGGCCCGGCCCGGCCTGCCCTGCGGGCCGGGGCCCGCCGCGCGGTAGGGACCGTGCAGGTCGTACGGGCCGTACGGGTCATACGGGTCGTACGCACCGTACGGGTTGTGCGTCTCGTTCGACCCAGGCGCCTCGGCCGACCCAGGCGCCTCGGCCGCACCCGGCGACGCGATCGACCCCGGCGCCCCGGATACACCTGATGCCCCGGACGCACCCGGCGCCTCGCTCGCACCCTGTGCCCCGGAGGGGCCCAGAGAGTCGGGCGACCCGGCCGAACCGAGCGGCCCGGAGGAGTCGGGAACGCCGGAAGGGCCGGACGAATCGGATGGCACAGGCGCGGAAGGGCCGGACATGAGTCCCCCTCAGTGATCGGCGGGCATGCGGAGGCCACCCCACGGGCGGTCCGCCGGCGGGCGCGTTCGGCGCCCCGGCCGCTGCCGACTGTAGACCATTCTGAACAAGTTCAAAAGTTGAGTCTGAACGCGTTCAGAACCGCCTCGCGAGCATGGACTCCCCGGCTACCCCTTCACCGACCCGGCCAGCAGTCCCCGGACGAAGTACCGCTGGAGGCTGAAGAAGACGATCAGCGGCACGATGATCGACAGGAACGCCCCGGCCGTGAGCAGCTCCCAGCGCCCGCCGAGCGAACCGGACAGCTGCGCCAGCCGCACCGTCATCGGCGCCACCTCCGGAGTGCCGCCCGCGAAGGTCAGCGCCACCAGCAGGTCGTTCCAGACCCACAGGAACTGGAAGATCGCGAACGAGGCCAGCGCCGGGGTGCACAGCGGCAGCACGATCGAACGGAAGATCTTGAAGTGCGAGGCGCCGTCCACCACCGCGGCCTCCATCAGGTCGCGCGGCAGCTGGGCGATGAAGTTGTGCAGCAGGAACACCGCCAGCGGCAGCGCGAACATGGTGTGCGCCAGCCAGACCGGCGCGTAGCTGCCCTTCAGGTCCACCGCCGGGATCAGCGTCAGCGGCCCCAGGTGCGCGCCGCCGGAGAACAGCCGCAGCAGCGGGATCAGCGCCATCTGGAGCGGCACCACCTGGAGCGCGAACACCGTGAAGAAGACCACGTCGCTCCCCCGGAACCGCACCCAGGCCAGCGCGTACGCCGCCATCGCCGCCAGCATCAGCGGGAAGACCGTCGCCGGGACGGCGATCGCCAGCGAGTTGACCAGGAAGGGCATCAGGCCGGTGGAGACGCCGGGCCCGCCCTCGAACAGCACCGAGTGGTAGTTGTCGAGGCCGAGGTCCGGGTGGACGAGGGCGGTCCACCAGCCGCTGTCGGTCACGTCCTGCTTGGGTCGCAGCGAGGTCACCAGCAGGCCCAGCGTCGGGATCGTCCAGAGCACCGTCATCGCGATCACGAACACCGAGGCCAGCGGACTGCTGAAGGCCTTCCGCATCGGCTGCACCGGCCTCACCTCGCGCGGCGGCTCCACCTCCCGCAACGGCTCCGCCGGCCGCGCCGGATTCGCCGCCCCCTCCCGGCCGTCCGTCCCGGTCACCGGACCTCACGCTCCTTCCGCAGCTGCACGATGTTGTAGGCCACCAGCGGCAGCACCGCGACGAAGAGCAGCACCGCGAGGGCACTGCCGCGACCGGAGTTGAACTGCACGAAGGACTGCGAGTACATCTCGTTCGCCAGCACCTGGGTGCCGAAGTTGCCGCCGGTCATGGTGCGGACGATGTCGAAGGCCTTCAGGGTGATGAGCAGGACGGTGGTCAGCACGACCAGCACCGTGCTGCGGATCATCGGCACGGTGACGTACCAGAACAGCCGCGCCCCGCTCGCACCGTCCAGCCGGGCCGCCTCCACCACCTCCGCCGGGATCGCCTTGATCGCCGCCGACAGCACCACCATCGCGAAGCCGGTCTGCACCCAGACCATCACCGCCATCAGCAGGAAGGTGTTCAGCGGCTGCGAGAGCAGCCAGTTCGGCGGATCGTCCCAGCCCACCGCGACGGCGAGCCGGCTGAGCAGGCCGATCTGCGGCTGGCCCGGCCCGCGCGACTCGTAGACGAACTTGAAGATGATCGACGCGCCGACCAGCGAGATCGCCATCGGCATGAAGATCAGCGACTTGTAGACCGACTGACCGCGCATCCGGTCCACCAGCAGCGCCAGCACCAGTCCCAGCCCGGTCGCCACCAGCGGTACGGCCACCAGCCAGAGCAGCGTGTTGACCAGCACCTTCTGCACCGAGTCGGAGGTGAAGGCCCAGCCGAAGTTCTCACCGCCGACGAACCGGGTGCCGTCGTCGTTCTGGAGGCTGAGGTAGACCGTGCGGACCAGCGGCACCACCAGGCCGACGGCCAGCAGCAGCACCGCCGGACCGAGGAACACCGCGACCGCCAGCGGACGGGCCAGCCGGCCCCGGGCCCGTCCGGCGACCAGGAAGACCACCAGCAGGATGCCGAGGAAGCCCGCGACGGCGCCGAAGGTGTTGCCGAACTTGATCGCCGCGTCGTTCCAGGAGCCGGCCGCCAGCCTGTCGACGACCAGCCCCTCGGCGGCCGACCCACCGACGGGCGAGGGGAACCCGGGCGAGGGAAATCCGGGCGAGGAGAATCCGAGCGAATGGAACCCGGGCGAAGGGAATCCGGGTACGGACATGGCTGCGCGTCCCTTCGGGCGTGGTGGGAAGGGGGCGGGGGGGGGGGGGGGGGGGGGGCGCCCCCCCCCCCCCACCCCGGCCCCCGGGGGGGGGCGCCCCGCCGGCGCTGCCGGCGCCCCGCGGCCGGGGGGGGGGGGGGGGGTGGGTGGGTCAGCCCCCC
>NZ_JBICYZ010000075.1:23718-49086 GCF_043201465.1 Kitasatospora sp. NPDC048298 | reverse complement strand
GTGGAGGAGCCGGAGGTGACGGTGTCCAGGCCGGCCATGCAGTGCATGAGGGTGGACTTGCCGGAGCCGGACGGGCCCATGATCGCGGTGAACTCGCCCTGGGGGAAGGCGACGCTGACGTTGTCGAGGGCGACGACGCGGGTCTCCCCCTCCCCGTAGACCTTGTTCAGACCGGTGGCTCGGGCGGCCGCCAGGCCGGTGTGGACGGCGGTTGCGGTCGGCGTGGTCACGGGAGGCTCCTTGTGCTCGTCGTACTCGTGGACTTGTACCTCCATGTTCCGCGACGTGATCATGGTCTTGCGTCGCTCCGCCGGACGGTTGGCCCTACCACCGCTGGGCGTACGGGAGGGGTTGGCCCCTCCTCCTGCGGTATGACGTGGACCCTGATGCGGAACGGATGGCCGGAACGGATATCCTTCGTGGCCGAATCCCGGACAGTTCGTCAGATGGCAAGGAAACATGACAACTTCCGGGGCTGGGAACATGCGAAAGGGTGAGTCGGGAGACTAGGCTCAGGGTGGTTTCGCAGACGCCCGGATGGTGGAACGCAGACACGGGCAGCTTAAAACTGCTTGGCCGCGAGGCCGTGCCGGTTCGAGTCCGGCTCCGGGCACCGATCACCAGGCGGGGGCGCGACGGCGTCCCCGCCGGTCGTTGTTCACGGATCCTCCTCGCGGCGTATCCCGGAATTTTTGCCAAGCCATTACCCTTGTACGGGGCGGTGCAGTGCCGCCACGGAGGGAATGAGCAATGAGAAGCAGCAACCCGGTCTTCTCGCGGGAGGGGTCCTTCACCCGCGACTCCGGCTACGCAGGGTTCGGCAACACCGCACAGGCCGGGAGCCCGTACGGCAACAACCCCTACGCGGGGACGCCCTACGCCCAGCAGCCGCAGGGTCAGGCCCCGATGACCGACGAACAGCTCTACGAGCTGTACAACGGTCCGTCGGCCGGGCCGGCCGCCACCGGGCGGATGACGCTCGACGACGTGGTCGCCCGCACCGCCATGACGCTGCTGACGCTGGTCGTCGCCGGTGCGGTGGCCTGGTTCGCGCTGCCGTTCGAGAACTTCGGCTTCGCGATCGCCGCCAGCCTGGTGGCCATGGTCGTCGGCCTGGTGGTCTCCTTCAAGCGCAGCGTCAGCCCGCCGCTGATCCTGACGTACGCGGCCCTCCAGGGCTTCGCGATGGGTGCCGTCTCGCACGCCTTCAACACCATGCTGAACGGCATCGTGATCCAGGCGGTGCTGGGCACGGCGGCGGTCTTCGGGGCCATGCTGTTCGCCTACAAGAGCGGCAGGATCCGGGTCACCGCCCGCTACCAGCGGATCGGCATCTCGATCGCCCTCGGCTTCGTGCTGCTGATGCTGGTCAACGTGATCGCGATGGCCTTCGGCGCCGACATGGGGCTGCGCTCCGGTCCGCTGGGCATCGTGGTCGGCCTGATCGGCATCGGCCTGGGCGCCTTCTTCCTGTCGCTGGACTTCGCGGCGATCGAGGAGGCCATCGCCCAGGGCGCCCCGCAGCGCGAGTCGTGGCGGGCCGCCTTCGGGCTGACCCTCTCGCTGGTCTGGATCTACATGGAGATGCTGCGCCTGATCGCGATCCTGCGCGGCGACGACTGACGGTCCCTCCCGCCGTGAACCACTGCCGCCGGGCCCTGGAGCGACTCGCTCCGGGGCCCGGCGGCTTTCTGGCCTAGGCTCCTGTCCATGCATGACGTAGAGCCCCTGGACGTGGATCCCCTGGTCGAAGCCGTCGACAAACTGGCGGATCGTTTCCGCTCGCTGCCGCAGAGCAAGCTGCAGGGCGCCGTGCCCGGGCACGCCTCGCGGGCGGCGGCCGCGCTGGAACTGGCGCGGCGGCTGGCCGGGCTGGCCGCGGCGGCGGAGGGCGGCCCGCGGCGGGACTTCCCGGACGCCGGGGCCTTCGCAGTGGGGGACCAGCTGGCCGTCGCCGGGCACGACCTGGCGACCGCGCTGGCGGCGCTGCCGGAGGGCGCGCGGGTGGCGCTGCCGGACGGGCCGGCGGCGGCCGAGGTGCTGGCCGCGGCCGTGGACGCGGTGCGGGAGACGGCGGCGCTCTGCGGCTGAGTCCCCGGGAGCGCGTACAGGCCGAAGGCCGGCCGGGTCGGTAACCCCGTGACCCGGCCGGCCTTCGGCCTGCCTGCTGCGCGCTGCTGGGCTGGTGTGCTGGTGAGCCGCTGTCAGATGCTGGCGACCACCCGGTCGGCGAGCACGTAGACGGCCTCCTCGTCGGTGGAGAAGGTCAGCGAGTACGAGCCGGAGAAGCGCGAGCCGCCGAGCAGCCGGACGTGCTCGCCGGCGCGGACCGCGTCGATCAGCCGGTAGGCGGCCTCCCGGTCGCCCGGGGCCACGCAGAGGGTGGTGCCGTCGGCGAAGGCGTAGACGTCCAGGGTGCCCAGCGGGCCCGGGCGGACGTCGATCAGGGCGACGGCCTCCTCGGCGAGGGTGGCCAGCCGGCCGTCGGTCCACTCCCGGGACGGCGCCTGGCTGGGCACGAAGTCGGGGTGCGAGGGGTGGCGGCGCGGGTCGGGCATGGCGACCGGGGCCTCCTCGACGGCCGGGTCGGCGTCCAGCAGCCCGGCCTCCAGGCCGGTGGCCAGCAGGTCGGCCTCGCGGCGGGCCCGGGCGTCCTTGGTCTCGCCGACCGGGTGGCCGGGGCGCAGCGGCATGCCGCCCTCGGTGGCGGGCTCGGCGGGGGCGGTGCCGCCGCCCTCGTTGATCAGGTCCTCCAGCGCGGAGCGCAGCGCCTCGCCGAACTCCGGGTCCATCGTCCCGGCGTTGTCGACGGCGTCCTGCGGGCCGGTGGGGCGGGGGAAGAAGAGCGGCCACTCGTCGGTGCCGGAGAACGCGCCGGAGAACGGCGAGTCGAACAGCGGCGCGTCCTCGGCCGCGCGGGCCTCCTGCTCGGCCCAGAACGCCCGGGCCTCGGTGATCTCCCGCTCACGGTCGGCGGCGAGCGCCTCGGTGACGGCCCGGCGTATCGCGGCCTCGTCCACCGGGGCGGCCGCGGTCGGGGCCGCGGCCTGCGCGTCCAGTCGGCGGGAGAGTCCGCGGAGGTGGAGCAGCACGGCGGTCGACACGGTGATCAGGATCAGTAGCAGGATGGTGTAGACGGCGCTCACGGAACGTACTCCTAGCGAGGAGCGGAACGGGGTTACGTGTCCACACTGCCGCATGCGGGGCTGTTACCGCAGTGGCGAATGTCCAATTCGTCCAGGACTTTCGCTCTTGTCCCCAAATTGTTAGGTAACACCGTTCTACGCAGTGGAGTTGATCCGCTCCGCAGTGTCGATTTCCGGGCGGAAAACGAAAGAAATGAGGGCCGGATCGACCTCGCGGTGTGATTCGGCCCTCAATTACGCTGCGTCACTCCAAATGGGTGGTCCAGACCCTTCGGAGGGTGTCCGGAGGGTCAGCTCAGGCGCTCGATGACCATCGCCATGCCCTGGCCGCCGCCGACGCACATGGTCTCCAGGCCGAACTGCTTGTCGTGCCACTGCAGCGAGTTGATCAGGGTGGTGGTGATCCGGGCGCCGGTCATGCCGAAGGGGTGGCCGACCGCGATCGCGCCGCCGTTGACGTTCAGCTTGTCCAGGTCGACGCCGAGGTCGCGGTAGGAGGGGATCACCTGGGCCGCGAAGGCCTCGTTGATCTCGACCAGGTCGATGTCGTCGATGGTCAGGCCGGCCCGCTTGAGCGCCTGCTTGGAGGCCTCGACCGGGCCGTAGCCCATGATCTCGGGGGAGAGCGCGCTGACGCCGGTGGAGACCACCCGGGCGAGCGGGGTGATGCCGAGCTCGCGGGCCTTGGTGTCGGACATGATGACCAGCGCGGCCGCGCCGTCGTTCAGCGGGCAGCAGTTACCGGCGGTCACGGTGCCGTCGGGGCGGAACACCGGCTTCAGGCCGGCCACGCCCTCCAGGGTGACGCCGGCGCGCGGGCCGTCGTCCGTGCTGACCACGGTGCCGTCCGGGAGCGTCACCGGGGTGATCTCGCGCTCCCAGAAGCCGGCCTTGATGGCGGCCTCGGCGAGGTTCTGCGAGCGGACGCCGAACTCGTCCTGCTCGGCGCGGGTGATGCCCTTGAGCGCGGCCAGGTTCTCGGCGGTCTGGCCCATCGCGATGTAGGCGTCCGGCAGCAGCCCGTCCTCACGCGGGTCGTGCCACTCGCCGCCACCCTCTTCCGCCCGCTTCTTGGTGCGCGCCTGGGCCTCGTCGAAGATCGGGTTCATGGTGCCGGGCAGGCCGTCCGAGGTGCCGTTCACGCTGCGCGAGACGGTCTCCACGCCGGCCGAGACGAAGACGTCGCCCTCGCCGGCCTTGATCGCGTGCAGCGCCATCCGCGTGGTCTGGAGCGAGGAGGAGCAGTAGCGGGTGATGGTGGCGCCGGGCAGGTAGTCCATGCCCATCTGGACGGCCACGATGCGGGCCAGGTTGTGGCCCTGCTCGCCGCCGGGCAGGCCGCAGCCCAGCATCAGGTCGTCGATCTCGCGCGGGTCGAGCTGGGGCACCTTGGCCAGGGCGGCCTGGATGATGTGGGCGGTCAGGTCGTCCGGGCGGACGTCCTTGAGCGAGCCCTTGAAGGCCCGGCCGATCGGCGAACGGGCGGCGCTGACGATGACGGCTTCGGGCATGACGGGCTCCTCGCTGGGTGACGGCGGACCTGACGTCCGGGAGGAAAGTTACCGCCTGGTAGATCAGGCGTCACCCGTACCAGCGTGTGAGCTGGCCGACGTGTTCCCGGGGGGCGTACCGGCCTCCTTCCCGCCCTCCGGGCCGGGCGGGCCGATCCGCAGCCGGTGCCTCAACTGGGCCCAGCGGCGGCCCGCGCCCTCCGTCGGTACGGCCGCCACCTCGGTGCCCTCCCGGTCGGCCGCCGCGGCCGCCGCGACCGCGACCGGCAGCACCGAGGTGCCCGGGACGGCCGCGGCCGGGCGCTCCTCCTCGGGCCAGAGTCCGAGCGTGGCGCAGACCGAGGGCAGCACCGCCATCGCGGCGGTCGCGTAGCCCTGGGCCGAGGGGTGGTAGCGGTCGGCGGCGAACATCTCCGGGCGCGCGGCGAACTCCGGGCCCAGCAGCGAGCCCAGCGAGACCGTCCGGCCGCCCGCCTCCACCACCGCGATGGTCTGCGCGGCGGCCAGCTGCCGGCTCAGCCGGCGGGCCACCCAGCGCAGCGGCGGCCGTACCGGCTTGATCGTCCCGAGGTCGGGGCAGGTGCCCACGACCACCTCGCAGCCGTTGGCGCGCAGGGCGGCGACGGCCTCGCCGAGCTGGCGGACGGCCAGTTGGGCCGGGCTGTGCCGGGTCACGTCGTTGGCGCCGACCATGATCACGGCGACGTCCGGGTGGTGCGGCAGCGCCTGCTCCAGCTGGCCGGAGAGGTCGGCGGAGCGGCCGCCGGAGCGGGCCACGTTGACCAGCCGCACCGGGCGCTCCGCCACCGAGGCGAGGCCGGCGGCGAGCAGGGCGCCCGGGGTCTCGCCGGAGCGGGCCACGCCCAGGCCGGCGCCGGTGGAGTCGCCGAGGACGGCCAGCACGAGCGGGGCCTGCGGGCCGACGGCGCGGTCGGCGAAGGCGTCCCCGTAGACGCCGTCGGCCTTGGGCGGTTGGGTCTCCAGGACGCCGATGGCCTGGATGGCGAGCTTGCTCTCGGTCAGCAGCAGGCCGACCAGGCCCACCCCGAGCAGTCCGAGACCGCCGCCGCCGTAGGCCGCCGCGGTGGCGATCCGACGGGCCACCCGGGCCCGCGAGTCCCGTGCCCCTGGCATCCGGTGCCCCCTTCACGTGCTCCTGCCGCCCCCCCGCGGAGGCACGGCGTTGCCTGCACAGCGCTCTTACCCGCGCGGGGGGCGGGACTACCCGGGGCGCCGACGGGGGTGGGCCATTGGGGGAGGTGTGAAAGAGGGGAGCCGAGGGACGGGTGTCACGCCCTAGGCTTTGCAGTACCGAAAAGCAGTCGCACGCCCACAGACCGGGAGGACCCCCGTGCGGTACCACAACTCGATCATCGACCTGGTCGGCAACACGCCGCTGGTCAAGCTGAACAAGGTCACCGAGGGCATCAGCGCGACAGTGCTGGCGAAGGTCGAGTACTTCAACCCCGGCGGCTCGGTCAAGGACCGCATCGCGATGCGCATGATCGAGGCCGCCGAGGCCTCGGGCGCCCTCAAGCCCGGCGGCACCATCGTCGAGCCGACCTCCGGCAACACCGGCGTCGGCCTGGCGATCGTGGCCCAGCAGAAGGGCTACAAGTGCATCTTCGTCTGTCCGGACAAGGTCTCGACCGACAAGATCAACACCCTGCGCGCGTACGGCGCCGAGGTGGTCGTCTGCCCGACCGCCGTCGCCCCGGAGCACCCGGACTCCTACTACAACGTCTCCGACCGCCTGGTCCGGGAGACCCCGAACGCCTGGAAGCCGGACCAGTACTCCAACCCGGACAACCCGGCCTCGCACTACCACTCCACCGGCCCGGAGCTGTGGGAGCAGACCGACGGGAAGATCACCCACTTCGTGGCGGGCGTCGGCACCGGCGGCACCATCTCCGGCACCGGCAACTACCTGAAGGAGGCCTCCGGCGGCAAGGTCAAGGTGATCGGTGCCGACCCGGAGGGCTCGGTCTACTCGGGCGGCACCGGCCGGCCGTACCTGGTCGAGGGCGTCGGTGAGGACTTCTGGCCGACCGCCTACGACCGCAACGTCGCGGACGAGATCGTCGCCGTCTCCGACAAGGACTCGTTCCAGATGACCCGCCGCCTGGCCAAGGAGGAGGGCCTGCTGGTCGGCGGCTCCTGCGGGATGGCCGTGGTGGCCGCGCTGGAGGTGGCCAAGGAGCTCGGGCCGGACGACGTCGTGGTGGTGCTGCTGCCGGACGGCGGCCGCGGCTACCTGTCGAAGATCTTCAACGACGACTGGATGGCCGACTACGGCTTCCTGCCCTCGTCCACCGACGAGGCGCACATCGGCGAGGTGCTGGCCCGCAAGGAGTCCATGGAGCAGGGCGGCGTCCCGCAGTTCGTCCACATGCACCCGAACGAGACGGTCTCCGAGGCGGTCCGGGTGCTGCGCGAGTACGGCGTCTCGCAGATGCCGGTGGTCTCCCCGGGCGCCGGGCACCCGGACATCATGGCCGGCGAGGTGATCGGCTCGGTGGTGGAGAAGCTGCTGCTGGAGGGCATCTTCGCCAAGGAGATCGAGCTCACCGACACGCTGGACAAGGTGATGTCCAAGCCGCTGCCGGTGGTCGGCTCGGGCGAGACCGTCACCAACCTGATGACCGTGCTGGAGAAGGCCGACGCGGCCGTCGTGCTGGTCGAGGGCAAGCCGCAGGGCATCGTCACCCGCCAGGACCTGCTGGGCTTCCTGACCGGTCGCGGCCAGCACTGACCCGGCGTCACCGCCGTCCGCCGTCCGCTGCCCCGTCGCTCGCCGACCGCTGCCCCGCCGCCGCCCGTCGCCGATGCTCCGTCACCGCCGTCCCGCCGTGGACGGATGCGGAGGATTCGTCCACGGGGGAAGTGGTACACCGGCGTCACCTGCCCGCAGCACGTGGTTAACAAGGCTCGGGCATCGTGGTGGTCAACGGCAGGACGCCGAGTGAGGCGACGGCAACCGTCCGGGAGCGGCTCCCCGGCGGCGGCGGTCGGCTCCGGACACACCGGGTGACCCTGACCCGGTCGCTGTGTCCTCCGCCGTGGGAGGCGCCGTCGTCCCGCCCCTGCCCGGCCCCGGCCGGCTGACAGGGTGCGGCGGCTCCCGCGGCAGCACCGCGCCGCACGGCGCGTGTCCCCGTGGCTCCCGGGTGGGGGAGCCCCGGCGGGGAACGGTGGGGCCGGTCCTTCTCCGAGGGACCGGCCCCTTCCGTTCGCGCCGTTCGCGCCGGGCGCGCGGGGTGTGCTCCGGGCGGCCGCCCGCGCACCACGCCGGGCGCGGTCGTCCCGTACGCTCGCACGCATGACCAGCACTGAAACGACCGACCAGGACACCCCGCGCTACGTCCGGGTCAAGATCGAGCTCATCGCGGAGATCACCGACGAGGGCGCGCTCAAGGCGGCCGCCCTGGAGGCGGTCACCGCGGACGAGTACCTCGACGACGAGGAGCGCGCCCAGTCCGTCGAGGCCATCGAGGTGGACCCGTCGGGTTCGCTCGCCCACTTCATCGACCCGGTCGCGCTGCTCGGCGACGTGCCCGGCGTGGAGCTCGCCTCGGCGACCTGGGAGTCGGCGCAGACCGAGTTCGACCCGGACAGCGAGGAGTGGGACGAGTACCAGGTGGACGAGTCCGCCGAGTAGGACGAAGCCGTCGGGTGACGGCGCCCGCCGTCACCGCACGTGAACGCCCGGTCCGCCTCGCGGGCCGGGCGTTTCGTCCCTGTTCATCGGGAAGTTGGGTCATCTCATACGATCGCTTACCCTTCGATGTTGGAACCGTGAACGGGTGGATTGCGTTTCTGTATCCGTAATGCCCGGGATGATCAGCAGGGAGACGCGACGTGACGGCACGGGAAGGTCAGGGGCGGGCGGCCGGAAGCGGCTGGAGTCGGCGCGGGGTCCTCGCGGGACTGATCGGCGCGCCCGTACTGCTGCTGGCGGCCTGTAACGACAACAGCGCCAGCGGTAGCGGCGGTGGCAGCGGCTCCGGCGGCTCGGGCGGCACCCCGAGCGGCGCGAGCAGCAGCGCCCCCAAGACCTCGGCCGCGGTCATCACCGTCAGCCCGGCCGACGGTGCCGCCTCCGCGAGCTTCAGCGAGCCGGTCAAGGTCACCGTCGCCAACGGCACCCTGAGCAGCGTCAAGGTCACCGACACCACCGGCAAGGAGCTGGCGGGCCAGCTCTCCGCCGACGGCACCGGCTGGACCTCGGCCGCCGCCCCCGCCAGCGGTACCAAGTACACCGTCGCCGCCACCGCCTTCGACAAGGACAAGCTGGAGGCGGACTCCAACGCCGTCTTCACCACGGCGACCCCGGCCAACACCTTCGTCGGCTACTTCACCCCCGAGGACGGCTCGACGGTCGGCGTCGGCATGCCGGTCTCGATCAACTTCAGCAAGCCGATCACCGACCGCAAGAGCGTCCAGCAGGCGATCACGGTCATAGCCGAGCCGGGCGTCGAGATCGTCGGTCACTGGTTCTCCAGCACCCGGCTCGACTTCCGGCCCCAGGAGTACTGGGCCAAGGGCACCAAGGTCACCCTCAAGCTCAGGCTCAAGGACGTCGAGGGCGCCAAGGGCGTCTACGGCACCCAGTCCAAGGACGTCGGCTTCACCATCGGCCGCGCCCAGACCAGCGTCGCCGACCTCGCCACCAAGAAGCTCACCGTCACCACCGACGGTCAGGTCAGCGCGGTCTACAAGATCTCCGGCGGCTCGCCCGAGCACACCACCTGGGGCGGCAAGATGGTGATCTCCGAGCAGTACACCCAGACCCGGATGAACTCGCAGACCGTCAACCTGGGCAGCGAGTACGACATCGCGGACGTGCCGCACGCCCAGCGCCTCAGCACCTCGGGCACCTTCATCCACGGCAACTACTGGTCCTCGCCGTCGATCTTCGGCGGCCAGAACACCAGCCACGGCTGCATCGGCCTCCAGGACACCAAGGGCGCCCAGGACACCGGCGCCGACGGCTTCAAGTTCTACAGGTCCTCGATGGTCGGCGACGTGGTCGAGGTCGTGAACTCCGGCGACAAGGCGGTCGCCCCGGACAACGGCCTGAACGGCTGGAACATGAGCTGGTCCGCCTGGAAGGCCGGCAGCGCCGTCTGACCCCGCCGGACCCGGTACGAACGACTCCCCGGGTGGGACCGGATCCCACGGTCCACCCGGGGAGCGGGACGGGTGCGAAACGGCGGTGCCCGGTGGCGCTCAGCGCTTCGCGTAGTCCGCGAAGCCCTGCCAGTCGACGATCACACAGGCCTCCGGGCCCACCGTCCAGGCGTCGTGCCCGGGCGGGCAGAGCATGAAGTCACCGGGGCCCACCTCGCACTCCCGGCCGTCGTCCATGTCAGCCCTGGGTGCGGGCCACGCCGATCGGGCAGGAGGCGCCGGTGCCGCCCAGGCCGCAGTAGCCGTTGGGGTTCTTGGCCTCCGACAGGTACTGCTGGTGGTACGGCTCGGCCGGGAAGAACGGGCCGGCCGGGGCGATCTCGGTGGTGATCGGGCCGTAACCGAGCGCGGTCAGTGACGGCTGGAAGGCGTCCCGGGTGGCCGCGGCGGCCTCGGCCTGGGCGGGGGAGTGGGTGTAGACGGCGGAGCGGTACTGGGTGCCGACGTCGTTGCCCTGACGGTTGCCCTGGGTCGGGTCGTGGGCCTCCCAGAACGTCTTCAGCAGGCGCTCATAGGAGATCACGGCCGGGTCGTACACCACCCGGACCGCCTCGGTGTGCCCGGTCAGCCCGCTGCACACCTCCTCGTACGTCGGGTTGGGGGTGTGGCCGCCCTGATAGCCGACCAGCGTCGTCCAGACGCCGGGCAGCCGCCAGAAGGTGCGTTCGGCGCCCCAGAAACAGCCCAGCCCGAAGTCGGCCACCTCCAGGCCCTGCGGGTACGGGCCGGGCAGCGGGTGCCCGAGTACGGTGTGCGGCTCGGTGAGGGTGAAGGCCGGGGAGGGCCGGCCGGGCAGCGCCTGGTCGGCGGGGACGAGCGAGGTCTTGTGGCGGTTGAACAGCACGGCCTGCTCCAGCGGGTCGGGGAACCTGGCGCAGTGTGCAACGCGCACGGCCGCCCCCGGATTCCGGGAGCGGCCGTGCGGGCCGTTCGGGCGGTCGGGCCCGCTGCGCGGAGGCCGGGAGACCGGGGGCCCCGCGCACCGCGGTTCCGGCCCGCGGCGCACCCGCTCCCACCTGCGGGTTCACCCCGCTTCACGGTTCGGGCGGGCGTGACGGCATTCGCCCACTAGGCTCGGACCCATGACCGAGCACCAGCTTCCTCAGGGCTTCGAGACTCTCGCCATCCACGCGGGTCAGGAAGCAGACCCCCAGACCGGGGCCGTCGTCACGCCGATCTACCAGGTGTCCACCTACAAGCAGGACGGGGTGGGCGGCCTGCGGGGCGGCTATGAGTACAGCCGCAGCGCCAACCCGACCCGCACCGCGCTGGAGGAGTGCCTCGCGGCACTGGAGGGCGGCGCCCGCGGCCTCGCCTTCGCCTCCGGCCTGGCCGCCGAGGACACCCTGCTGCGCACCATCCTCAAGCCGGGCGACCACATCGTGATCCCCAACGACGCCTACGGCGGCACCTTCCGGCTGTTCGCCAAGGTGCTGACCCGCTGGGGCGTCGAGTTCTCCGTGGCCAACACCCAGGACCTGGCCACCGTCCGCGAGGCGCTGCGCCCCAACACCCGCGCGGTGTGGGTGGAGACCCCCTCCAACCCGCTGCTGGGCATCACCGACCTGGCCGCGCTCGCCGAGATCGCGCACGGCGCCGGCGCGCTGCTGGTGGTCGACAACACCTTCGCCAGCCCGTACCTCCAGCAGCCGATCTCGCTCGGCGCGGACGCGGTCGTGCACTCCACCACCAAGTACATGGGCGGCCACTCCGACGTGGTCGGCGGTGCGCTGGTGCTGGCCGACGCGGCCCTCGGCGAGGAGGTCGCGTACCACCAGAACGCGATGGGCGCCGTCTCCGGCCCGTTCGACGCCTGGCTGGTGCTGCGCGGCATCAAGACGCTGGGTGTCCGGATGGACCGGCACAGCGCCAACGCCGAGAAGGTCGCCGAGCTGCTGGCGAGCCACCCGAAGGTCAGCCAGGTGCTCTACCCGGGCCTGCCCGAGCACCCCGGCCACGACATCGCGGCCAAGCAGATGAAGGCCTTCGGCGGCATGGTCTCGTTCCGGGTCGCCGGCGGCGAGGAGGCGGCCGTCGAGGTCTGCAACCGCGCGCAGCTGTTCACCCTCGGTGAGTCGCTCGGCGGCGTCGAGTCGCTGATCGAGCACCCGGGCCGGATGACCCACGCCTCGGCGGCGGGCTCGCCGCTGGAGGTGCCGTCCGACCTGGTGCGCGTCTCGGTCGGCATCGAGTCGATCGACGACCTGCTGGCCGACCTCAAGCAGGCGCTGGGCTGAGCCTGTACGGGGCCGCGGCCCCTCACTGCCCCTGCTGGTCCGCCGTGTACGACTCCATCGCGAGGTTGAAGCGGGCCAGCAGGGCGCAGAACACGCGCTGCTCCTCCGGCGGCCAGCCGTCCACCAGGCGGCGCGTCAACTCGGCCCGGCCGTCGCGGACTTCGGCGAGCCGGTCGAGGCCGCGCGAGGTCAGCGCGAGCCGTACGGCACGGCGGTCGGCCGGGTCCTGCACCCGGCCGACCAGCCCGGCCGCGACCAGCGGGGCGACCTGGCGGGTCACCGTGGAGGAGTCCACCCCCAGCGACTCGGCCAGCGCCTTGACGTTGGCCGGCCCGTGCCGCTGCAGCCGGTCGAGCAGCAGGTAGGCGGCCCGGTCCAGGGCCCCGACCCCGCCGCCGGAGGTCCGGACCTGTTCCATGCGGCGGGCGAACACCGCCAGCTGGTACTGGAGTTGGGTGTGCACGGGGTCGGTGCGGTCGGTGGCCTGGGGCGAGGTCGTCGTCATCGCGGCTCACGATCGTCGTGCGGTGAGGAAGGCTCAGGAGCAGCAGGGTACGCGGGCCGGGCGGGCCCGGGAACAGGCCCGGCATTCCGGATTGCCGTCGCCCGCGCCCGTAGTCTGGCGCCATGCACACCTGGCCGATCACCCTTGACGACGTCCGCGGCGCCCAGAAGATGCTCGCCGGGGTAGCCCGGGTGACCCCGATGGAGGGCAGCCGGCACCTCTCCGGGCTGATCGGCGCGCCGGTCCACCTGAAGTGCGAGAACCTCCAGCGCACCGGGTCCTTCAAGCTGCGCGGGGCGTACGTGCGGATCGCGGGACTCTCGCCGGTGCAGCGGGCCGGCGGGGTGGTGGCGGCGAGCGCCGGGAACCACGCCCAGGGCGTGGCGCTGGCGGCCTCGCTGCTCGGCGTGCGCTCCACGGTGTTCATGCCGGTCGCGGCGCCGCTGCCGAAGGTCGCGGCCACCCGGGACTACGGCGCCGAGGTGCGGCTGCACGGTGCCACCGTGGACGAGGCCCTGCGGGCGGCGCAGCGGTACGCGGACGCGACCGGCGCGGTGTTCATCCACCCCTTCGACCACTGGGACGTGGTCACCGGCCAGGCGACCGTCGGGCTGGAGATCCTGGAGCAGTGCCCGGAGGTGCGCACCATCCTGGTCGGGGTGGGCGGTGGCGGGCTGCTCGCCGGGATCGCGGCGGCGGTCAAGCCGCTGCGGCCGGACGTGCGGGTCATCGGGGTGCAGGCGGCCGGCGCGGCCGCGTACCCGCCCTCGCTGGCGGCGGGGCGGCCGGTGTCGCTGGAGCACTTCGCCACCATGGCGGACGGGATCATGGTCGGGCGCCCCGGCGACATCCCCTTCGAGGTGGTCAACACGCTGGCCGACGGCATCCGCACGGTCTCCGAGGACGCGCTGTCGCGGGCGCTGCTGCTCGGACTGGAGCGGTTGAAGCTGGTGGTCGAGCCGGCCGGGGCGGCCCCGATCGCGGCGCTGCTGGAGAGGCCGGACTCCTTCGAGGGCCCGGTGGTGGCGGTGCTGTCCGGCGGCAACATCGACCCGCAGCTGATGCAGCGGGTGCTGCGGCACGGGCTGGCGGCGGCCGGGCGCTACCTGTCGCTGCGGGTGCGGCTGGCGGACAAGCCGGGTGCGCTGGCGGACCTGCTGGCCGTGCTGACCAGGGTGGACGCCAATGTGCTGGACGTGGCGCACGTGCGGATCGACCCGCGGCTGGGGCTGACCGAGGTCGAGGTGGACCTGCACCTGGAGACCAAGGGGCCGGAGCACTGCGCGCTGGTGGTCGGGGAGCTGCGGGACGCGGGGTACGTGGTCTCGGACTGAGCTCCGTCCCCGGACTCCGCTCCGCACTCCGGCCGGGCTCCGTCCTGCACGCCGTTCTGCGCTCGGTCCTGGACTCCGTCCCTTGACGCGATATATCGCGTACTGGAAGACTCGCGATACATCGCGTTCGAGTCCCACGGGTCGAGAATCGGGTCGCCCGTGTGCCCGGAAACGGAGCAGAGTGGGACAGATCGCCCCATACGTCCGAGGAGATGAGGCAAGGCCATGGCGCCAGCCATCCAAGCCGAGAACCTGGTGAAGACCTTCGGCGACGTACGAGCCCTGGACGGGGTCAGCCTCGACGTCCCCGAGGGAACGGTGCTCGGGCTGCTCGGCCCCAACGGCGCCGGGAAGACCACTACCGTGCGGGTCCTCACCACCCTGCTCCGCCCCGACTCCGGCCGCGCGGTGGTCGCCGGGGTCGACGTGCTCAAGCACCCCAACCGGGTCCGCAGCCTGATCGGCCTGTCCGGCCAGTACGCGGCGGTCGACGAGTACCTGACCGGCTTCGAGAACCTCACCATGGTCGGCGAGCTCTACCAGATGAGCAACCGCGCCGCGAAGGCCCGCGCGCTGGAGCTGCTGGAGTGGTTCAACCTCACCGAGGCCAAGGACCGCACCGCCAAGACCTACTCCGGCGGCATGCGCCGGCGCCTGGACCTCGCCGCCGCGCTGGTCGTCCGGCCGCCGGTGATGTTCCTGGACGAGCCGACCACCGGTCTCGACCCGCGCAACCGGCTCGCGCTCTGGGAGGTCATCGAGACGCTGGTCGAGCAGGGCACCACGCTGCTGCTCACCACCCAGTACCTGGAGGAGGCCGACCGGCTCGCCCACGACATCGCGGTGGTCGACCAGGGTCGGGTGATCGCCCGCGGCACCGCAGACCAGCTCAAGGCGCAGATCGGCGGCGAGCGGATCGAGGTCGTGGTGCACCGGCCCGGCCTGGTCGGCGACGCCGTCGCCGCGCTGTCCGGCTACGCGCTGAGCGAGCCGACGGTGGAGCGGAACACCCGCAGGATCACCGTGCCGATCAGCGGCGGCGCCCGGGTGCTCGCCGACGCGATCCGCGAACTGGACTCCCGCGGGATCGAGATCGACGACATCGGGCTGCGCCGCCCGACCCTGGACGACGTCTTCCTCACCCTCACCGGCCACGTCGCCGAGGAGCGGTCCGAGGAGGAGGGCGGCGCCGACCGCAAGGCGCGCGGCCGGGGCCAGGACGGCCCGGGTGGGCCGGGCGGGCCGGAGCCGGACAAGCAGGCCGTCGCGGCCGGGAAGGAGAGCTGAGATGAGCACCGCCACCGAGCACGCCATCGGCCCGGCGATGCCCAGGCAGCGCCGGGGGATCGCCGCCGCCCTGCACGACTCCTGGGTGGTCGCCAAGCGCAACCTGCGCCGGATGACCCGCATCCCGGAGATCGTGGTCTTCGGGTTGATGCAGCCGGTCATGTTCGTGCTGCTGTTCTCGTACGTGATGGGCGGGGCGATCAAGATCCCCGGCACCGACTCCAGCTCGGACACGTACATCCAGTTCCTGATGGCCGGCATCTTCGCCCAGACCGTCACCTTCGCCGTCGCCGGCGCCTCGGCGGGCATCGCGGAGGACATGAGCAAGGGGCTGGTGGACCGGTTCCGCTCGCTGCCGATGGCCCGGTCCGCGGTGCTGGTCGGCCGCACCCTGGCGGACCTGTGCCAGACCGCGTTCATCCTGGTGGTGCTGGCGATGGTCGCGCTGCTGGTCGGCTGGCGGATCCACGACGGCCTGCTCAACGCGCTCGCCGCCTTCGGCCTGCTGCTCCTGCTCGGCTACGCCTTCTCCTGGATCGGCGCGCTGATCGGCCTGTCGGTGCGCAGCCCCGAGGCGGCCACCTCGGCCGGGCTGATCTGGCTGTTCCCGCTGACCTTCGTGTCCAACGCCTTCGTGCCGGTCACCTCGATGCCGGGCTGGCTCCAGGGGATCGCGTACTGGAACCCGTTCAGCGCCACCGTGCAGGCCTGCCGGGTGCTGTTCGGCAACCAGGTCGGGCCGGTGGACAGCGCATGGCCGATGCAGCACGCGGCGCTGGTGTCGGTGCTGTGGTCGGTCGTGATCACCGCGGTGTTCTCCTGGCTGGCGGTGCGCAAGTACCGCTCCTCCAGCGCCTGACCGGGAGGCGTTCGGAGCGGGCCGTTCCTCGGGGCGGCCCGCCCGGAACGCCGGAGGGCGGCCGCGGAAGTACTGGACTTCCGCGGCCGCCCTCGGGTCGTGTGCGGCCGGATCAGCCGGCGTGCGGTACGACCTTGACGATCTTCACCATGGCCGGCCTGCCGTTCGGCAGCTCGTAGGTGGCCTCGTCGCCGATCCGCTTGCCGTCGATGGCGCGGCCCAGCGGGGACTGCGGCGAGTAGACGTCCAGGTCGTCGGCGCCCGCGACCTCGCGGGAGGCCAGCAGGAACTCCATCAGGTCGTCCTCGTCGCCGTCGAAGGCGACCGTGACGACCATGCCCGGGGCCACCACGCCCGAGTCGGCCGGGGCCTCGCCGACCTTGGCGCGCTCCAGCAGCTGGGTCAGCTGGCGGATGCGCAGCTCGTACTTGCCCTGCTCCTCCTTCGCCGCGTGGTAGCCGGCGTTCTCCTTGAGGTCGCCCTCCTCGCGCGCCGCCTCGATCTTCTGGGCGATCTCGATGCGCCAGGGCCCGGTCAGGTGTTCCAGCTCGGCCTTGAGCTGGTCGTAGCCGGCCTGAGTGAGCCAGGTCACGTTCTCACTGGTCTGGGTCACGGGTGCTCCTCGTAGGTGCTGGGGCTGTGCTGAGGGTGTGAGTCGTCAGCAGGGGTCGGTGGTGATATCGGTCTCAACTACAAAGCAACGCCCGCTCCCGTACCATCCGGTGCGGAAGGGGCGAAACCACGAGCCTAACAAGTCCTGCTGACAAGCGGGAGGGGCGTTCACGCGTCATTGACGGTGGCGTTGCGCCGCGGTGTACGGCAACGGAGTGCGGGACCCTCTACGGATGCCCGCTCTCCGGATCGGATATGCGTGCCGCCGGAGGCGGGTGCGCCGCCCGGGGCGCACTGTCCGGCCCGGGCGCGGCGCCCGGCGGGGGCGCGCTGCC
This sequence comes from Kitasatospora sp. NPDC048298, assembly GCF_043201465.1. Classification (NCBI taxonomy): domain Bacteria; kingdom Bacillati; phylum Actinomycetota; class Actinomycetes; order Kitasatosporales; family Streptomycetaceae; genus Kitasatospora; species Kitasatospora sp. NPDC048298. Next base: position 32,070 of record NZ_JBICYZ010000075.1, on the reverse strand, counting down.
CGGGGGAGCACTACTCGGTCGGGGTGCAGCCCAGCAGCTCGGCGGTGGTGCCGCGCGAGGTGGTGCGCAGGGTGACCACCGCGTCGTAGCTGGAACCGGCCGCCGGGACCGGGAAGTCGGCCACCCCGACCACCCCGTGGTCGTCGCCCTGCGAGCGCACGGTGCAGGTGCCGGCCTGCCCGTCGCCCTTGCGCACGGTGAGGTGCAGCTGGACCTCGGAGTCGGAGAGCACCTGGAAGGTCGGCACCGAGCCGTTGATCTTCGACTCGCGCAGCATGTAGGAGCCGCCCAGCCAGGCGATCAGGCCCAGGCCGAGCACGCCGCAGACCGCGCCGATCACCTTCAGGCGGCGGTCCGAGTCGCGGTCGCCGCCGCGGCCGTATCGCCCCTCGGGCAGACCGGTGGCGGTGGTGTCTGCACTCATCGGACTCCGTCCTCTCCTGGGGGAGGGGCCGCGCGGGTGGTGCGGGGGAATGCGACGCTCCTCCAGTCCGTCACTATAGGAGGGGCACGCCCGCGGCCGGTCCGGCGGGGGCAGGGCTCGGCCGCGGCGGCGACGTTCCGCGGCCCGGCCCCGCGGCGACGCGGTCCCGAAGTGAGCGGTTCGTACGGTGGGCAGACCCGGACTTCGCGGAACGCCCGACGAGTGTGGAAGGAACGCAAGGCGTTGACTGAGCAGTTGCGACTGATGGCGGTGCACGCCCACCCGGACGACGAGTCCAGCAAGGGCGCGGCCACCATGGCCATGTACGTCGAGCAGGGCGTGGACGTGCTGGTGGCCACCTGCACGGGGGGCGAGCGCGGGTCGGTCCTCAACCCCAAGCTCCAGGGGGACCGGTACGTCGAGGAGAACATCCACGAGGTGCGCCGCAAGGAGATGGACGAGGCGCGGGCGATCCTCGGCGTCAAGCAGGCCTGGCTGGGCTTCGTGGACTCCGGCCTGCCCGAGGGGGACCCGCTGCCGCCGCTGCCCGAGGGCTGCTTCGCCCTCCAGGACGTCAAGGAGGCCGCGGAGCCGCTGGTCCGGCTGATCCGCGAGTTCAAGCCGCAGGTCATCACGACCTACGACGAGAACGGCGGCTACCCGCACCCGGACCACATCATGACCCACAAGATCACCATGCTGGCCTTCGACGCCGCGGGCGACCCGGACGCCTACCCGGAGGCCGGCGAGCCCTGGCAGCCGCTCAAGCTGTACTACAACCACGGCTTCCCGATGGGCCGCATCCGGGCCCTCCACACGTACCTCACCGAGCACGGCCACGAGTCGCCGTACGGCGAGTGGATCGAGGGCTGGGAGAAGAGCGGCCGCAAGGAGCGCGAGATCACCACCCGGGTCCGCTGCGACGACTGGTTCGAGACCCGCGACCGCGCGCTGATCGCCCACGCGACCCAGATCGACCCGGACGGCCCGTGGTTCCGCGTCCCGCTGGAGGTCCAGCGCGAGGTCTGGCCCACCGAGGACTACGAGCTCAGCCGTACCCTGGTCGACGTGGACCTGCCGGAGGACGACCTGTTCGCCGGCCTGCGCACGCCCACCCTGGCGGTCGAGGCCGCCGACACGCGCGACTGAACCACCCCCCCCGATGGCCCGGCTCCCCGTGAGCCGGGCCACCATAGAGATATGAGTGCCTCCGTGAACCTCGTCCAGCTCGCCGCTGACCTCGCCGTCGACGACGCCAAGGTCACCCCCGGCCTCCTCGGCTTCGTCGTCTTCGCCGCCCTCGGCGTCGCGACCTGGTTCCTGGCCAAGTCGATGAACAAGCAGTTCAAGAAGGTCGACTTCGTCGAGCAGCCGGAGGCTCCGAAGGAGTGAGCCGGCGGGCCGGTCCCACGGGGCCGGCCTCCGGTTCGTCGGACACGGCCCGGCCGGTTCACCGGACGGGCCTCGGCCGGTTCGCCGTACCCGCCCTGGCGGGCCGTCCGGCTTCGTAGGATCCCGAACCATGACGTGGTCGTGGCACACCGTGGTGCGCAGGGCGGGGTACGGAACGGCGGCGGCGGGGGTGCTGGCGGCCGCGGCGGCGGGGCTGGGGGACCCGGGGCCGCTGATCGTCGGGTCCGGTGCGGTGGGGGTGCTCGCCGGGCTGTTCCCGGCGCTCTGGGCCCCGGGCCGGCTCGGTGCGGTGGGCCCCTCGGTGCTGGTCGCCTGCGCCGTGTCGCTGCTGGTGACGGCCGGATACCGCGGGCCGGTGTCCGGCAGCATCGAGAACTGGTGGCTGCTGGAGACCGTCGCGCTGCTCGTGCCGATCGTCCCCGCGGTGCGTCGGCCCCCGGCGGCGACGGCGTTCGGCCTCGGCGCGCTGCTGGTCGCGACGGCGGCACTGGTGCCGATGCGGATCGGGGTCTGGGCCGAGCCGCCGGCCCCGCCCGGGGCGATCACCAAGCTCTGCCTGACCTCGGCGCTGCTGTCCTGCGCGGTGGTCGGGGTCGGCTGCTACCTGCGCTCGATGGACACCCGGGCCCGGGCGGCGGTGGCGGCCGAACGACGGGCGCAGCGCCTGGACCTGGCCCGCGACCTGCATGACTTCGCCGCGCACGACGTCACCGGGGTGGTGGTGCTGGCTCAGGCCGCGCAGGTGCTGGCCCGGCAGGACCCCCGACAGGTGGTCGAACTGCTGGCGGGGATCGAGGCGGCCGGGCGGCAGGCGCTGGTCACGATGGACCGGACCGTGCAGGTCTTCGCGGCGGACGACGCCGATCCGGAGCCGCGTGGGCGGTTCGGGGCGGCTGCGGCTGATGCTGCGGTGGCGGAGCGGGGGCCGGGCCGGGGTTCCGGACGGGCGGCGGCGGGCGGGCCCGGGGCGCGCAGTCTGCGCCGCGACCTGAGCGAACTGCCCGCGCTGGCCGAGCGGTTCACCCGCAGCGGCTCCGCGCGGGTGCGGCTGGAGGCTCCGTCGGAGGCCGAACTGGCGGCGGTGCCGGAGGCGATCAGCGGGCTCGGCTACCGGCTGGTGGTGGAGGCGCTGACCAACGTCCGTCGGCACGCGCCCGCGGCCGGGGAGGTGGCGATCGAGGTCGGCCCGGCCCGGCACGGCGGGCGGGCGGCGCTGCGGGTCACGGTCACCGACGACGGGCTGCCGGGCGGGGCAGGGGGCTCGTCCGGTGCGGGTTCGCCCGATGAGGGTGGTGTCGGCGGCGCGTTGGGCGGGACCGAGCGGGAGGGCGGCGGCTTCGGGCTCGCGGGCCTGCGGGAGCGGGTGGAGGCGGCCGGTGGTGAGCTGACCGCCGGACCGGGGCCGGAGGGCGGCTGGCGGGTCGCCGCGGTGCTGCCGACGGAGGGCGTGGCCGGTCTCGGGGGCTGACCGGTCGGAGTCCCGCAGTCCCGGTCCGACGGCGGTTTCGAGCCTGTCGACGGGCTGATCCAGGCCATTCGGCACATCCGGCGGCGGCCGGTTCGGCGTTCGGAACGATCAAATGGGCCGATCGGCCGATGGCGACGCGCTCGGCGGGCGGGCAAGGATGTCGGTGCGGCGATCAGGGTGCGGGGTTCCCCTGAGCCGTCCCGACGAAAGAATCCCGAGCGGGGGATCGGCCTGTGATTCGCATTACCATGTCTGCCGAAGATCTGGCTCGTGTACGAATTGCTGGAAATGTCGAACAGGAGATGGAGGCGGTGCTGGCGCTGGAGGCGTGGCGGAGCGGTGGGGAATTCTTCCGCCCCTGGCAGCGGGCCGTCCGCGGGCAGTTGGCGCGGCAGCCGGTGCTGGCGGAGCGGCTGCGGCGTCTTTCGGGATCCAACGGTGGTTTCCGGGACGTATTGCGGGTGTGGGCGAATGGCCGGATCGTGTCGTCCGGCCGGGGTGCCGAGTCGGTGGTCCAGCGGGCCGATGTCGCCGCGGCGGTCCGCGAGTTCCACCAGGTGGCGCTGCGGCCCTGCTGGCCGGACGTCCGGGCCCGGCTGGAGGCGGAGCGGGACGTCCGCCGCCAGATCGCCGGCCGCGGCGGGGTGGACGCGTTGCTCGGCACGTTGCACCCGAAGATCCGCTGGAACGCCCCGGTGCTGGAGGTCCCCGCCGAACGGGACATCGAACTCACCCTCGACGGGCGGGGGTTGCGGCTGGCCCCGTCGCTCTTCCTGCAGGGCGCCGGGGTGCTGCTCCGGCCGCGGCGGGGGGAGCCGGAGGAGGCTCCGACACTGCTCTTCGCGATGCGTCCCGAGCGGGGCGGCCGCCCGGCGCCGGTGGGTGCGCCGGAGGCGGCGGAGTCCGCGCGCCGCGGCGGGGGCGAGCCGCTCGCCGCGCTGGTCGGCCGGACCAGGGCGGCGGCCCTCCATGCCGTGCTGGACGGCTGTACCACCGGCGAGTTGGCGGACCGGCTCGGAGTGACGGCCTCGGCGGTCAGCCAGCACACTTCCGTGCTGCGGGCGGCCGGGCTGATCGACACCCGGCGCTGCGGCAACGGCGTGCTGCACACCGTCACCCCGCTGGGGCGGGCGCTGCTGCGCGGTGAGGCCCCGTCGGGCGGGGAGGGCCGGTCTCCGGGTGGCGCCGCCCCGCGCTGGGTCGAGGGCCGTCGGCGGGCGCTGCGGTGAGGAAGGGGGTCGTGCGGACGGTGTCGGGCGGGTCGGCTCGGGCGAGCCCGGTCAGGTGCGCTCGGCCAGTCCCGACTCCCAGGCCCAGGTGGCGATGCCCACCCGGTTGCGGGCCTTCAACTTGCGTTGGAGGTTGGCCAGATGGGTCTTGACGGTGCTCAGCGAGATGAACAGCTCGGCGCCGATGTCGGCGTTGGTCAGCCCCTCGGCGACCAGGACGGCGATCTCCTCCTCGCGGCTCGTCAGCGGCTCGACCGGAGAGCGGTCGACCCGGCGCGGGCCGGTGAAGTGGTGCAGCAGGCGGGTGGTGATCTGCGGGCTGATCAGCGAGTCGCCGACCACCGCCGAGCGGATCGCCTCGGCCAGCAGCGCGGGCCCCGAGTGCTTGAGCAGGAAGCCGCAGGCGCCGTTGCGCAGCGCGGTGTGCACGTACTCGTCGAGGTCGAAGGTGGTCACCACGACGACCTTCACCTCCGGGGTGATGCCGGCCAGTCTGCGGGTGACCTCCAGTCCGTCCAGCCCCGGCATCCGGATGTCGACCAGCAGGACGTCCGGCCGCAGGGCGCGGACGGCGTCCATGGCCTCCAGGCCGTCCGCAGCCTCGGCCACGACCTCCATGTCGGGCTGGGCCGCCAGGATGTGCCGGAATCCCTGGCGGACGCTCGCCTGGTCGTCGGCGATCACGACACGCGTCTTCATGGCGTCATGATCGCACGGGTTTTCGGCGGCCCCGAAGTGAAGGCCTGGATTCCGCCTGGTATGCGTCGGATTCAGTTCCCACTTAACACTGTTGTCACATGACGAGGCGTCGGGGAAGGATGGTTCCTGTCGGAACGGGAAGCCGGGGCTTCGAAAGTTCCGGTGGAAACCGGAATTCCGTTCAGCGAATATTCGAAAGGGGGCGAGCGGCGAAGTGGACGCGAAGTACGAGTCGTATGCGATAGCCGATCCGGTGTGGTACGACGCCCTGGAGCGGTGTGACGACCGGGACTCCCGGTTCGCTCCGGGCGGGGGCGTGCTGCCCGAGGGCTGGCACGGCCGCACCCAGGGGGTGTGGGAGGTGCTGGCACCGCCCGGCGCCCCGCAGCTGCCGGAACAGGGCTGGAAGGTCCACGTCAGCGCCACGCCCGAGACCGCCGAGGAGACGATCGAGACGGTCTGGCGGGTCTGCCGCCGGCTCGGGCTGCCCTGGAAGTACCTGCGCAGCCGGCTGGTGGTCGCGGTGACGAACGCCAAGTACGCCGACCGGTCCGCCAGCGGCAAGGTCGTCACCGTCTATCCGCGGATGGCCGCGGAGCTGGAGACCGTCCTCGCCGAGCTGGACGGGGCCCTCGGCGGCCGCCCCGGCCCGTACGTCCTGTCCGACCTGCGGTGGAACCAGGGTCCGGTGTCGGTGCGCTACGGAGGCTTCGCCCTGATGTGGTGCGAGCTGCCGGACGGCACCAGGGTGCCCGCGGTGAAGGATCCGGACGGCCGGCTGGTGCCGGACGCGCGGCGTCCGCGCTTCACCGTCCCCGAGTGGGCCACGACCCCGGACTTCCTGGCCGAGCGGATCGCCGCGGCCGCCGCCGGCGCGGGAGCCGGCCTCGGCCGCTACCGGGTGGTCAAGGCGCTGCACTTCTCCAACGCCGGCGGGGTCTACCTCGCCGAGGACGAGGGCGGCCGACGGGTCGTCATCAAGGAGGCCCGCCCGCACGCCGGGCTGGACGCCTCGGAGACGGACGCGGTGGCCCGGCTGCTGGTCGAGCGGGACGTCCTGGAACGGGTCGGTCACCTGCCGTTCGTGCCGGAGCTGTACGAGTACTTCACCAGCTGGGAGCACCACTACCTGGTGATGGAGTACATCCCCGGCGAGTCCCTCAACGCCTGGCTGGGCCGGGAGTACCCGCTCACCCGGCACCGGCCGGACGCCCGCGCCCTGGCCGACTTCGCGGGGCTCGCGGTCACGCGGCTCGCGCTGGTCGAGGAGTGCGTCGCGGCGCTGCACCGGGAGGGGGTGGCGTTCGGGGACCTCCACCACCGCAACATCATGGTCCGCCCGGATGGCACCGTCGCCCTGATCGACTTCGAGCTCGCGACGCCGCTGGACACCCCGCGCCGGCGCACCCTCGGCGCCCCCGGCTTCACCGACCCGGCGATCACGGACGCCCGTGAGGCCGACCTGTTCGCGCTCGGCTGCTGCCAGCTCGCCGCCCTCGTCTCGCTGACCACGCTGACCCGGCGCAACCCGGCCGTCGTCACCGGGCTGCTGGACCTCGTCGCGGAGTCCTTCCCGACGGTGCCCGCCGACTTCGTCGAGCGGATGACGAAGCGGCTCGCCCTCTCCCCGGCGCTGCGGCCCCACCTCGGGGACCGGCCCGCGGCCGAGGCCGGGGCGGAGCTCACGGTCGCGTCCCTGCTGCGCGGCATCGACGGGGCGGCGACCCCGGAGCGGGAGGACCGCCTCCACCCCGGCGACGTGGCCGGGCTGCGCCCCGGCGGTGCGCTCGGGCTGGCGTACGGCTCCTCCGGCGTGCTGCTCGCCCGGCACCTGGCCGGAGTCGCACCAGGGGAGGCGCAGCTGGACTGGCTCGCCGCCGCTGTGCGGCGCGCCCCGGCCGACACTCCGGTCGGACTGTACGACGGGCTGGCCGGCGCCGGCTGGCTGTTCCACCGGCTCGGGCACCCGGACGCCCCGAACGTGGTGGACCGGCTGCTGGCCGGCCCGTTGCCCGCCTCACCAGGCCTCTACGGCGGCCTGACGGGCGTCGCCCACCTGCTGCTGGAGGCCGGTGCGACGGACGAGGCGCTCGGGCTGGCCGCCAAGGCCGCCGGCCGGATCGGCGAGGCCGGGCTGCTGGACCGGCCGGGGCTGCTGCGCGGCTGGTCGGGGCCGGCAGTGCTGTTCGCCCGCTGCGCAGCCCTCACCGGTGACACGTCCTGGGTCGAGGCCGCCGAACGGGCCGTCCGCTGCGACCTACGGCACGGCCGGCTGGTCGACGACATGCTCCAGATGCACAGCTCGGGCCGGCTGCTGCCGTACCTCGCGGAGGGCTCGGCCGGAGTGGCGCTCGCCGTCCTGGCCCTGCCCTCCGTCCAGGCCGAAGCCCTCGGCGCCGAACGGGTGCTGGAGGCCGCGGCCCGGGCCGGTGCGGTCCGTGTGGTCGTCCAGGGCGGGCTGTTCAACGGCCGCGCCGGGCTCGTCTACACCCTGTTCCAGGTCGCCGCCCGCCTGCCGCACTGGCGGGCCGAGGCGGAGGAGCAACTCCGGCTGCTGGAGCTGCACCTGGCCCCGCAGCAGGACGGCGGTGTCCTGCACGGGGACCAGCTGATCCGGCTCTCGACCGACCTGGCCACCGGCTCCGCCGGCGCCCTGCTGGCGCTGGCTGCCGCCAAGAGCCCCGGGCAGTGCCTGCTCCCCGGTGCCCACCCCAGCCGCGGGTGGACGCCGGAGCGGGCCGAGCCCGGTACCCCGTCCCGGCGAGACGACGAGAGGAGGTGACCGTGATGGCCGACATCCTGGCCCTTCAGGAGCTCGACGAGGAGATCGTCGTCGACGCCCCGTTCAGCTCGGTCAGCGCGTTCCACTGCTGACCCCCTGGTCCCTGCGGCCCGGTGCCGTGTTCCGGTGTGATGACGAGAGGAGGTGACCGTGATGGCCGACGTCCTGGCGCTTCAGGAGCTCGACGAGGAGATCGTCGTCGACGCCCCGTTCAGCTCGTACAGCGTGTTCAGCTGCTGATCCCCTGGTCCCTGCGGCCCGGTGCCGTGTTCCGGTGTGATGACGAGAGGAGGTGACCGTGATGGCCGACGTCCTGGCGCTTCAGGAGCTCGACGAG
>NZ_JBICYZ010000075.1:0-23620 GCF_043201465.1 Kitasatospora sp. NPDC048298 | reverse complement strand
GTGACCGTGATGGCCGACGTCCTGGCGCTTCAGGAGCTCGACGAGGAGATCGTCGTCGACGCCCCGTTCAGCTCGTACAGCGTGTTCAGCTGCTGACCTTCGAGGTCCTGCAGTACCGGGTGACAGGAGAAGGGGAAGGCCGCGGGACATGCGGCCTTCCCCAACTCTGCATCCTATTTACCGTTTTGGGGTGAGATAACCGTGGCCGTGGCATCGGAACCGACTACCCGTCCGAGTGGACCGCTCGGCGGACTGCGACTGTGCGTCGCCGAGGTACGGGCGTACCCGGGGCGCGTCATAGGTGTCGCGGTGGCCTGCGCGCTCACCGCCACCGGGGTCGGCGCCTGCCTGGTGCTGCTCGCGGCGGTCAGCGGCCGGTCCTACCCGGCGGGCTCGGCGGCCGCCGCGGCGGCCGCCGACACCCAGAACCTGCTGGGTCTGCTGCTGACACTGCTGCTGATGTCCGCGGTGCTGGTGACGGGCTCGACGGTCGCGCTCTGGACCAACCAGCGGCTCGGGCAGTTCGCCGTGCTGCGCGCCCTCGGGGTGACGGCCGGCCGGCTGCGGGCCCTGGTCGTCGCGGACGTCGCGCTGGTCGCCCTGGCCCCCTCCGCCGTCGCGGCGGCGGCCGGGACGGTTCCCGCGGCCGGTTTCGGGCGACGGATGCTGATCGAGCGCGAGCTGTTCCCCGCCGCGGTCGACCTGCCCCCCGCCGGGCAGATCTGGGCGATCGCGGTCGGCGCCTGCCTCGGCACCTGCGCGGTCGCGGTGCTGGCCGCGCTGGCCAGCGTGCTGGCGGCCGGCCGGGTCCAGCCGATCGACCTGCTCAAGGACCAGTCACTGGCGCTGGCCCCGCCCCGCCGCAACCCCGGCCGGCTGGTGGCGGGCATCGCCATGGTCATCATGCTCTGCGGGCCGCTGGTGGTCCTGACGGTCGCGATGGACATGCCGCCGGTGCTCCAGGGCGCCCTGGTGACGGGGCTGGCCATGTCCGTCATCCCCACCCTCGCAGTGCTCGCGCCGTGGTTCGTGCCGCTGCTCATCGGCCCCTGCTGCGCCCTGCTGCAGCTGGTGGACCGGAAGGCCGGCCGGATCGCCGCCGCCGGGCTGCGGGCCGCGCCCGCCCGGACGTCCGCGATCGCGGTGCCCGTCCTGCTGGCCGTCGGCATCGTGGTCTGCCTGCTCGGCTCGGGGGCGACGATGGGCGCCGCCGTGCAGCAGCAGACCGCACAGGCGCTGCGGGCCGACGCGGTGGTGACGGCCGAGCCGGGCAGCCGGCTGCCCGCCCGCCCGGCCGGCCTGCCCGGCGGCACCGCCGTCGCGCCGATCGCCACCGAGGTGACACCGCCGCCCGACTTCTACGACGACAAGCCCCGGCCCACCCGCGCCTGGGGCGTCGACGGAACGGCCCTGCGGAGCGTCCTGGACCTCGGCGAACAGCAGGGCAGACTGGACGAGTTGGTGCCCGGCACGTTCGCCGCCGGCACCACCGCGGTGGCCTCGCAGGGTTGGCAGCTCGGCCAGAGCGTCACCTTCGGGCTCGCCGACGGGCAGGAGGCGCAGCTGCGGCTCGTCGCCGTCTACCAACGGGACCTCGCCTTCCCCTCGTACGTCCTCCCCGCGGACCTCGCCCTCGCCCACACCCCGGCCCCGCACGCCGACCTGGTGCTGCTCGGCGGCGATCCGGGCGGCTGGGAGCCCGGGCCCGGCGAGCGGATCGCCGCACGGGCCGACTACCTGGACCACCTGCGGCCGCGCAGCGTCCAGGACGACCTGGCCTCCCGGCTGATCGTCTCCGTGGTGGCCGGGTACGCGCTGCTCGCCGTCGCCAACACCTGCGCCATCGCCCAGCGGGACCGCCGCTCCCAGCGCGCCCACCTACGGGCCCTCGGCCTCGGCCGGGGCCAGCTGCTGCGCTGCGTGGTGTACGAGGTGCTGGCCTCGGCACTGGTCGGGACGGTGCTGGCGGTGGTGACGGCCGGGATCTGCCTGGTGCCGCTGGCCCGGGCGGTCGGCCAGGGGCTGCCCGCCCTGGACGTGCCGTGGACGGTCGGCGTGCTGCTCGGGGTGCTGGTCGCCACGGCCGTCCCGGCGGCACTGGCGGCCCGTCCGCTGCGCGGCATCCGGAGCCAGTTCGCGACGGGGTCGGCGTGAGCGGGGCGGCCGCCGGGAGGCTGGGGCGGCCGTTCTGGCTGCTCTACGGCGGCGAGTCCGCCTCGGCCCTGGGCACCGCCGCCTCGGTGGTCGCCCTCCCGGTGGTCGCGCTGCGGGCCGGCGGCGACGTCCGGCAGGCCGGCCTGGCCGGCACGGCGCTCTCCGTAGGGGTGCTGCTTGCCCGGCTCCCGGCCGGCGTCCTCGCCGACCGCCGCGAGCGGCGGACGATGCTGCTGCTCGGCAATGCGGCCGGCGCGCTCGTACTGGCCGGGCTGGCCCTGTCGGCCGTCGGCGGCATGCCGCCGCTGTGGGCGGTGCTGGTCGCCGCCCTGCTGCTGGGTGCGGTGGGCAGCACCCTGGCGCCCGTCGAGAACGTCGTGGTGCGCTCCTTCGTGCGGCCCGGTCAACTGCCCCGCGCGGTCAGCCTGTTGCAGAGTCGGGCGGCCGTCGCGGCGACGGCCGGCCCGCTGGCCGGCGGCGCACTGCTGGCCGTCCACCCGTCCTGGGTGTTCGCCGTCGACGCCGGCAGCTACCTGGCGGCCGTCTGCTGCGTGGCACTGCTGCCCAAGGGGCTGCGGGAGCGCCCCGCGGCCGGGTCGGCGGAGCCCGGAGTCCGGGCCGCGCTGGCCGAGGGCGTCCGGTTCATCTGGCGGGTGCCCTTCCTGCGGTACGCGGTGGTCAACGCGGCCGTGCTCAACCTGGTGTTCAACGGCCTGCTGATCGTGGTGGTCGCCTCGGGCGGGGGCGCCGTGAACATCGGGGTGCTGACCGCGGCCCTGGGCACCGGCGGGCTGGCCGGATCGCTGCTCGCGCCGGCCCTGGCCCGGCGGCTCCCGCCGTCCCGGGGCATCGCCCTCGGCACCGCCGTGGTCGCGCTCGCCCTGCCCGGCTTCACCGCGGCCCAGGGGCACTGGGTGGCGGTCCTGCCGCTCGCCCTCGCCGCGGCCGCCGGACCGGTGGTCACCGTGCTGATCGCGGTCACCCAGATGGAGGTGACCCCGCCGGGCCTGCAGGGCCGGGTGCACAGCGGCATCGGCTTCCTCGCCCAGCTGGTCGCGCCCGCCGGGCCGACCCTCGCGGGCCTGTGCGCCCACGCGTTCGGTGTGACCGGCACGGTGGCCGGCGCGGCGGTGGTCGTGGTGGTCCTCGCAGCCGTCGGACTGGCCGCCACCGCGGGTCGGCCCACCGCCGGGCCGACCGGGGCCGGGTGTGCCGCGGAACGACGGAACGACGACCCTGCGGAGGCCCTGCGTGGCTGACATCGACCACGGGGCGGCGCAGCTCGCACCGGCGGACCCGTACCGCTGGCTGGAGGACGCGGACGCCCCGCGCACCCGAGCCTGGCTGGCCGAGCAGCGGCGCCTGCTGGCCGCCCGCCCGCAGCGATCCGACGAGCCCGCCTGGGCCGCACTGCTCGACAGGGTGGAACGGGAGGCGCCCGACCGGACGCCCACCCCGCCCGCCCAGGCCGGTGGCCTGCTCTTCCGCCACGAACGCGGCCCGGACGGCGACTTCCTGACCGTCCGGCACCCCGACGGCACCCGTCGGACGCCGACCGAGGGCGTCATCGGTCGCGGCGACCGGATCGCCGGCTGGCAGCCCGAGCCGCACGGCGGGTTCGTCGCCGTCCAGCTGCACCGGGATGGTGCGGAGAACGGCGGCCTGCACCTGCTGCCCACCCACCAGGGCGGCCGGCCCCGCCACCTGCCCGACGCGGCCCCGTACGCAACCCTCGCCTTCACCGGCGAGGCGCTGGTGTACACGGCCGGCACCCGCACCGAGCACACCCTGGTGGCCCGCCGGCCGGCCGACGGCCCGGCCCGCCGGCTCGCCCTGCCGGTGCCCGGCCCGGTCCGGCTCACCCTCCACGGCGGCCCCGGCGGGCACCTGCTGCTGCGTACCCGCCCGCAGCCGTCCGGCCCGGTGCGCTGGTGGGCCACCCGGTGGACCGGCCGGACGGTGCCCGACTGGCAGCCGCTCGACCTCGACGGCCGGCGGGTCACCGCGCTGGACCTGAACGAGACCGTCTGCCTCCTCGCCGCGGAGGAACTGCTGGCGTTGGACCTGGACGCGGTCGCCCGGGGGGCCACCCGTCGGCCCGCTGCCGTCGCGCAGCCCGCTGCCGTGTTGCCCGCCGTCGCCCTGCCCGCCGCCGGCGCACCGTCCGGCGGCGGTCCGGTCGCGGGCCCGGTCACCACCCTGCGGGTGCTCGGCCCCGGCCCGACGCCCGGCCTGGCGCTGCTCCGCCGGCTCGGGACCACCCACCGGCTCGACGTGCACCGGCCGGGCTGGGCGGCGGACGGACCGGCTGGCGGAGCCTCGGACGGGACGGCGGACGGCGCCACCGCACTGCACTGGCCCGCCCGGCTGCGCCTCGGCGCCACCCCGTACGACCGCCACGGGCGGGTCGGCGGGTCGGTCTGGCTGCTCGCCGACGACCCCCGGTACGGCACCTGGACCTGGAGCCTGGACGGCTCCGGCCCGGTGGAGCCGCCCGAGCGCCGCGCCGCGCTGCGCACGCTCACCGCCGTCGGCCGGGACGGTACGCCCGTCCCGGTGACGGTCTGCGACCCCGGGCCGCAGGGCGGCGGCCCCGTACCCACCCTGCTCACCGTCTACGGGGGCTTCGGCATCCCCCTGGAGCCCAGCTGGGATCCGGCCCTGGAGGCCTGGCTGCGGGCCGGGGGCCGGATCGCCTGGGTGCACGCGCGCGGCGGCGGCGAGCTCGGCCCCGCCTGGGCGGCCGCCGGCCGCGGCCCCGGCAAGAGCACCACCGTGGACGACTTCCGGGCCGCCGCCGCGATGCTGGTCGAGCGCGGCGAGGCCCCGGCCGACGGGCTGGGCGCGCTGGCCGCCAGCAACGGGGCGCTGGTGGTCGCCGCCGCACTGACCCGGGAACCCGGGCTGCTGGCCGCCGCGGTGTGCGCGGCCCCGCTCACCGATCTGGCCCGCTACCAGGTCGGCGGCCTCGGCCGACTCTGGGCCGAGGAGTACGGCGATCCGGCCGACCCGCAGGCGCTGCGGGCCCTGCTCGACTACTCCCCGTACCACCGGGTGGTGCCCGGGACGGCGTACCCGGCGGTGCTCTTCGCCACCGGGGCGAACGACGCGCGGGTGCCGCCCTGGCACGCCTGGAAGCTCTGCGCGGCGCTCGGCCAGGCCGGCAGCGGGGCCGCGCCGGTCCTGCTCGACCACCACGACAGCGGCGGCCACCAGGGGCGCCCGGCCGCCGCCGGACGGGAGCTCGCGGTCCGGTCCCTCGCCCTGCTGGGCGCCGGCACCGGCCTGCGGCCGCCCACCGAGCCGCCCACCGAGCCCGCCGGTCCGCCCTGCCCTCATCCCCGAACCCACCCCCGATCCACGCCCGTGCCCAGCCGAGGAGAGCACCACCGATGACCGCACGCCCGCCCCTCCCCGGAGGCCCGCCCCGCCCCGTCGCGAACCACGCCCCGGCTGCCGCGTCGGCCGTCGACCTGACCAAGGTGCACGGGTCGGGCAATGCCCGGGTGGTGGCGTTGGAACAGGTCTCGGTGTCCTTCCGGGAGGGGGAGTTCGCGGCGATCATGGGCCCGTCCGGCTCGGGCAAGTCCACCCTGCTCCAGTGCCTCGCCGGTCTGGAGTCCTGCACCTCGGGCGCGGCCCGGATCGGCGACGTGGACCTCACCCGGCTCAGCGACGGTCAGCTGACCAGGCTCCGCCGCGACCACGTGGGCTTCGTCTTCCAGGCCTTCCACCTGATCCCCACCCTGACGGTCTCCGAGAACATCACCCTGCCGCTGACCCTGGCCGGCCGCACCCCTGACCGGCAGTGGCTGCGCACCCTGGTCGAGGCGGCCGGCCTCGGTGGCCGGCTCGACCACCGCCCGGCCCAGCTCTCGGGCGGCCAGCAGCAGCGCGTCGCCTGCGTCCGGGCACTGGCCGGCCGGCCCCGGATCGTCTTCGCCGACGAACCGACCGGCAACCTGGACTCCCGCTCCGCCGCCGAGATCCTCGCCCTGCTGCGCCGGTGTGTCCGGGAACTCGGCCAGACCGTCGTGATGGTCACCCACGACCCGGTGGCGGCCTCCTACGCCGACCGCGTCGTCTTCCTCGCGGACGGCCGCATCGTCGACGAACTCCTCCGCCCGACCCCCGACCAGGTGCTCGGCCGGATGCGCACCTTCGACACCAACCTCGGGATCAGCTACTGGTCCGGCCCGGCCTGACCTGCCGCGCTCCGGCCGCCGGATGCGCGAGGACGGGGGCATGCCGAATCGTCTCGCGGACGCGACCCCGCCGTACCTGCTCCAGCACGCCGACAACCCCGTGGACTGGCGGCGCTGGGGCCGGAGGCCTATGTGATGTACGACGAGCGGGACGAGGCTGCGCGCCATTTGCTGGAGGGCTGGAGCATCATGGGCAAGCTGCGACCGCTGTGGTCGCAGCGCGTGCTGGGGATCGCGCACGAGTACCGGGTCGGCGTGCCGCCGGGCGAGGGGCGGATGGTGGCCTTCCGGCGGAAGCCGGGGTGAGGCGCGCGGCCCCGGTCAGGCCGCCGCGCCGATCAGGCCGAGTTGGGCCGCCCGTACGCCGGCCTGGAATCGGGAGCCCGCGTCGAGCTGGGCGAGCAGGGCTGCCACGTGCCGACGGTAGGTGCGCACCGACAGGCCCAGCTCCCGGGCGGCCCGCTCGTCGGTGTAGCCCTGGCTGATCGCCTGCAGGACGCGCACGGAGCATTCGTCGGCCGTCCAGCCCCGGTGGGCGGGCACGAGGCCGGTGGACTGGGTCCAGACGGCGTCATGGAGGAGGGAGATGGCTTGGACGGCCTCCCGACCGGAGATCACGGTGAGTGGCGCGTTGCGCTCCGAGGCCAGCAGGCCGACCAGGCCGTCGGTGATCACGGCGGTGGGCAGCCCGCAGGGGGAGACCCGGATCTGCGCTCCGGCGGTGGCGAGTTCGGTCAGTTTGGCCAGGGCCTCCTCGTCCTGGAGCAGCGTGCCGGTGACGAGCATCCTGACCTCACCTCCCCGGGCCAGGAGTTGGGTGTGCAGCCGGTCCAGGAGCGGGTCGTTGAACTCGTGCGGCCCGTCGGCGTAGCTGGTCTGGGCTCTGACCACGCGGTGGCTGCACTGCTGGATCAGGCGCGCGGCGACCGAGCGGGCGTCCTCGGCGGCCGCGTCGGGGCGGAGGCCGTACGCCACACCTCCGGAGAGCCGGCCGGCCATCTCCGCCACCTGCAGTGCCAGGTCGCGCAGCGCCGGCAGGGTGGGAGAGCCGAGGTTCTCGAACGACTGCCCGATGCTGGTCAAGTGCCTCTCCGCGGGTCCGTATGGCCGAGCTCGTCCGGGTCATCTCGCCGTCGGTTCGTGATCAACCGCAACCACTCCAGCATGCCCAGCCACAGGCACCATTTCCCATCCGCCTGGGCTATCTTCTTTCGGCCTGCACATATCCGCCAGGGGGATGGCACGTGTTAAATCGGGAACTTCCGGGCGCGGCTCGTGCGCCGCTCGGCGAATCCGCCGAAATCCTCTACGACTTCACGCTCCGGCAGTCCTCTCCGCCGACCCCCGCCGAGGCGGGGCTCGATCTGAACCTGACCGACAGTCAGGTCGACGGGGCGGTAGCGGAATTGCTCAGGCTGAAGCTGCTGCGGGCCGGTGCCGCCGACGCCGGTCGGCTGGTGGCGGTGCCCCCGGAAGCCGCCCGCATCCGGATGCTGGCACCGGTGCTGCAGGATCTGGCGCGGCGGCAGCGGGAGGCCGACCGGCTCTGGTCCACCTACACCGGCCTGGTGGCCGCCTACCAGGAGAAGGTGCTCCGTGGTGCCCGGTCGTCGCCGATCGAGCCCGTGCTGGGTGTCGGCGCCGCGCGTGGCGTGATAGCCGAACTCGCGGCGGCGAGCCGGCGCGAGGTGGTCGCCTCCCAGCCCGGCGGAGCCCGGGACCAGGAGGCCCTGGCGGAGTCGCTGGAGCGCGCCGATGAACTCCTGGCGCGCGGCGTCAAGCTGCGCACGCTCTACCAGCACCCCGCCAGGCACAGTCAGCCCACGCTGACCTTCGTCGAGCACGTGACCGGCCAGGGCGCGGAGGTGCGGACCACCAGCAACGACTTCGTGCGCCTGATGATCTTCGATCGGACGGTCGCGCTGATCGAGCTGCGCGACGATCCGCTGAGCGTGGCGGTGGTACGCGATCCGAGCGTGGTCGACTTCATGTACGCGGCCTTCGAGTTCGCCTGGTCGAGCGCGCTGCCGCTGTCCCCCGGCTATGACCGCAGCATGGTGGAGATAGCGTCGGACGACACCAAGGCGATGATCATCAGCCTGCTGGTGGACGGCGTCGACGATCGCGCGATCGCCCGCCGCCTCGGGATCTCCATGCGCACCTGCCAGCGCCACATCTCCGAGATCATGCGGCGGCTCGGCGCGAAGAACCGGCTGCACGCCGGCTACCTCCTGCACCAGCTGCAGGACCGCGAGATCCACTGACGAGTGTTCCGGGTGGGACCTGCCCGCCCGGCAGCCGGTCCGGCGCCCCGTCAGCCGCGGGCGCGGGCGACCGGGACGATGCAGAGCAGGGCGATGGCCGTCACCGCGGCGGTGAAGACGGCGGCGGTGTCGAGCAGGGTGGTGGCGCCGAGCAGGAGGCCGGTGCCGACCACTGGCAGGGACAGCCCGAGGTAGGCCGAGGTGAAGTAGCCGGAGACCAGTTGGCCGGCCTGGTCGGGTCGGGCGTTGGCGGAGAGCAGGGCCAGACCGGAGCGGAAGGCGAATCCGGCGGCCCCGCCGGAGACCGCCGCCCCGACCAGGAAGAGCGTCAGCGAGACGGCCGGGATCGCCGCGACGACCGACACCAGCCCGGCCGGGAGGACGGCCATGCCGGCGATGACGCCCGTCCGGGGTGCGACCCTGCTGCCCCAGACCTGGGCCAGCGCGGCCGCCGTGAAGGCGGTGCCGGGGGCGACGCCGACCATCAGGTGGTTGGTGATGTGCAGGCCGTCCCGGAGGAAGGTGCCGGCCAGGGCGGCGAACAGGCCGAGGGTCGCGAACGGGCCGAGCGCGGCGAGCGCGGAGTAGGCGAACGCCGACCGGTGTTCGGCCGGGATGCGCAGGCGCTGCGGGCGGAGGGGGACCGGGCCGGCGGCGCGGACGACGGTCTCCGGCAGTGCGAGCACGGTGAACCCGGGCAGGAGCAGGGCGGCCAGCGCCAGGTACGGAAGGAGCATCGGGCCGGGGCCGTACTGGACGAGGACGCCGGAGAGCATCGGTCCGATGCCGAGGCCCGCCATGTTGGTCGCCGAGGCCACCAGGGCCGCCTTGCGCCGGTCGGCCAGCAGTTCGCCGAGGTAGGCCGTCGCCGCGCCGGAGGACAGGCCCACGGCGAAGCCGCACAGCAGCCGCCCGCCCAGGATGCCGGGCAGGGTGGGCGAGACGGCGAACAGGGCGCAGCTGAGCAGGCCCAGGCAGAGGGCTGCCAGCAGGATCGGGCGGCGCCCGATCCGGTCCGACAGGCCGCCGAACAGCAGCAGCGTGCAGAGCGTGCCCAGCGCGTAGGTGGAGAACACCGCCGTCACCAGCAGCGGGGTGAGCCCGAGCTCGTGCGCGTAGAGCGGATAGACCGGGGTGGGCACGGTGGCGCCCGCGATCAGGGTGCACATCAGCCAGGCCACGACCCAGGCGGCCCGGGGCCGTCGGCTGGGGTCCGGGACGCCCGCGGGGGTTCCCGGACCCGACTGCAGGGCCTTCTCGACCGCCATGTCAGGCTTGTCCGTGAGCTCCGTCGGCGGCGTAGGACCGGCGCATCGCCCGCTTGAGGGCCTTGCCGGTCACGCCGGTGAACTCCTCGCTCCCCTTGGCGAGAATCCGGTCGGCCGGCAGCAGGGCGGCGGCGGTCAGGGTCTTGTTGATCCGCGTCAACAGCCCGTCCAGGTCGGCGGCCGGGTCGGCGAGTTCGACGGCCAGCACCAGCTCCCCGGTGTCCTCCGACTTCACCAGCGAACAGTCCTGCAGCCCGGGGAAGTTGCGCAGGATCAGCTCCTCGGTCTGGGTGCTGTAGACCGTGCCACGGCTGGTGGTGATGGCGTCCGTGGTGCGGTCGACGTGGTAGAAGCGGCCGTCCTCGTCGCGGAAGGCGAAGTCACCGGTGAGCCAGTAGCCGCGCACCCGGTTCTTCTCGCTGAGCAGCGAGTTGTTCCAGTAACCGGCCGTCACCGTCGGCGACTTGAGGCCGAGCCGGCCGACCGCGAACGGGCCCAGCGGTTCGTCCTGGTCGTCGAAGACCTGGGCGTCTATCCAGGCGAACGGGCGGCCTATGCAGCGGCCGTAGCGGTCGCTGGTCGGCGTGTGCACCTGGCGGAACATGGCGAAACCGAACTCGGACGAGCCGAAGTTGTCGATGAACAGGGACCCGGGCTGCCGCTGCCCCGAGCGGTCGGTGTGGTTGCCGAGCGCGACCAGTTTGCGGATGTGCTGCTCGTGGTTGGCGTCGCCGGTGCACATCCAGTACGAGATGGAGGCGAAGTCCGCCGGGTCCGGGTCCAGCCGGCAGAGGTCGACGAAGACCTTGGGGAATCCGACCACCAACTGCGGGCGGAAGGCGGCGAACCGCTCGACCAGCCGCTTCGGGGAGCGCTCGGTGGCGAGCATGACGTCCAGGCCGCGCAGCACACCGGACATCAGCACCGAGATCGCCGAGGCGTGGCTCTGCGGCAGCACGGACAGGATGCGCTCGCCGAGGTCCGCGTCGGCCTGCTGCCTGATGCCGAAGAAGAAGCCGAAGTGGTTGAACTGCACGGCCTTCGGCACGCCGGTGGTGCCGGAGGTGTGGGCGATCAGCACCGGGTCGTTCTCGGTGTGCTGGAAGTACGTGACCTGGTCCGGCGAGTACGGGTCCGCCTCGTAGTACGGCAGGTCCAGCGCGTCCTTGGCCAGCCGCTCGGGGTCCGAGACCACGGCCACGGCGCCGACCCGCTGGATGAAGGCGCGGGCGGTCTCCGGATCCAGCGAGCTGTTCAGGAAGACCGGGATCGCTCCGAGCTTGTTCAGCGCGATGTAGTGGATCAGGTACCGCACGCTCTCGTCGAGGAAGACGGCCACCGGATCCTTGGCCCGGATGCCGTCGTGGTGGAAGCCGGCCGCCACCCGGTCGGTCAGTTCGTCCAGCGCGTTCAGGGTGAACCCGTGCACCTGCTCGCCGCCGAGCGTCAGGTACGGCACGTCCAGTTCGATCCGGCTCTGCGCGGCGCCTCTGGTCGCGGCCGCGGCCAGACGGAACAGGTTCCCGGCCCCGAGTCGGGGGTCGTCAAGCAGACCACTGCTCATTCTTCGCTGTCGCCCCTCGTCGTGAGCCAGTGCCGCAGGCCGGCCTGGATGTCGTCAGGAATGGGAACGGCCCGGTGCGTCTCCAGGGAGGTGAACACCAGGACCGTCTTGAACCGCGCACGCACCTCGCCGGCCTCGGTGCCGCGGTACTCGTAGCCGATGGTGAGCGACTTGGTGCCGATCCGCTCCACCGCGAGCTCCAGCGTCAGGCTGTCGCCGAGGCGGCTGGGTGCGATGAAGTCGCACTCCAGCCGGACGGTCGGCACGCCGAGCAGACGCTTGGTGAACAGGGCGGCGTAGTCGACGCCGAGGCAGCCGCTGAACCAGGCCTCCTGGGCCTCGTTCAGCAGTACCAGGTACTGCGGGTAGAAGACGATGCCGGCGGGGTCGCAATGGTGGAAGAAGATCCGGCGTTCCAGCCGGAACCGCCGGCCTTCCGGTTCTTGACTGGCCGGCTGCATGACCGCGTCTCCTCCTCCGAGCTCGATCTTCGCTGCCACTCTCACCCGGCTCCCGGCGACCAGGCTCGCGGCTGGCAGGAAGTTGCCATTCCTCGCCCGTGCCGCTGGCAGGAAGCGGTCGAATCGAATGTCTGATCGTTCCCGGACCCGAGGGTGGATCGTCAAGTCTCCGGAGGAGCCATGGACGCATCGATCCCATCCGCGCACGTCGACACCTTCGCCCGCGACCGTCTTCCGCCGGTCGAGGAGTGGCCCGAGATCCTCGTCGACCTGCCCGAGCTGCGTTACCCGCAGCGGCTCAACTGCGCGGCGGAGCTGCTCGACGGGGCGATCGACCGGTTCGGCGGGGACCGGCCCTGCCTGTTGGACCAGGCGGGCACGGTGTGGTCCTACGAACAGGTCGCCGAGCTGGTCAACCGGACGGCCGAGGAGCTGGTGCACGGCCACGGCCTGCGGCCGGGCGACCGGGTGCTGCTGCGCGGACCCAACTCGCCGTGGCTGGCGATCTGCTGGCTGGCCGTGATGAGGATGGGCGCCGTCGCCGTCACCACCATGGCCCTGCTGCGCGCCGTCGAGCTGCGCGAGGTGATCGCCAAGGCCGAGGTGCGGTTCGCGCTGTGCGACGAGCGGTTCACCGAGGAACTGGAGCTCGCGGCCGGGGACGACCTGACCGTGGTCCGGTACGACGTGCACGACGGCGGCGAGCTCGGGCGGCAGGCCAAGGCCCGTACGGGCGTGTTCCCGGCCGTGCCGACGGCCGCCGACGACGTGGCGCTGATCGCCTTCACCTCGGGTACCAGCGGTGTGCCGAAGGCCACCGTGCACTTCCACCGGGACGTGCTGGCCATCGCGGACACCTTCTCCGCCCGGGTGCTCCGGCCCGAGCCGACCGACCTGTTCGCCGGCAGCCCGCCGCTGGGCTTCACCTACGGGCTCGGCGGTCTGCTGATCTTCCCGCTGCGTGTGGGCGCGGCCAGTCTGCTGCTGGAGGAGACCACGCCGGACAAGCTGTTCCGGGCGGTGGCCCGGCACCGGGTGAACGTGCTGTTCACCTCGCCCACGGCCTACCGCCGGGTCCTGGACACGCTGGACGACTACGATCTGGCCAGCCTGCGGCTGTGCGTCTCGGCCGGCGAGACGCTCCCGCTCGCGACCTGGCAGGCCTTCGAGCGGGCCACCGGGCTGCGGCTGGTCGACGGCATCGGCTCCACCGAGATGCTGCACGTGTTCATCTCGGCCGCCGGCGAGGACATCCGGCCAGGCGCCACCGGCCGGGCGGTCCCGGGCTTCCGCGCGCGGGTCGTGGACGAGAGCGGGGCCGAGGTGCCGGACGGAGTGCCGGGCCTGCTGCAGGTGAAGGGCCCGACCGGCTGCCGCTACCTGGCGGACCCTCGCCAGCGAGTTCAGGTGCGGGACGGATGGACGCTCACCGGTGACGTCTTCATCAAGGACGCCGACGGCTACTTCTGGTTCCAGGCGCGCTCCGACGACATGATCGTCAGCTCGGGCTACAACATCGCCGCGCCCGAGGTGGAGAACTCGCTGTTGCGGCACCCGGCGGTCGCGGAGTGCGCGGTGGTGGGCGCGCCGGACCCGGGGCGCGGCGAGATCGTCAAGGCGTACGTGGTGCTCGCGGCCGACCACCAGCCGGGAGAGGAACTCGTCGCCGCACTGCAGTCCTTCGTCAAGAGCGACATCGCGCCGTACAAGTACCCGCGCGCGATCGAGTTCACCGCCGACCTGCCGCGCGGCAACACCGGAAAGCTCCTGCGCAGCGCCCTGCGGAAGTGAGCCGCACGGGGGAGCCCGACCGGGGCGATCCCCGTCCACCGGGTGATGGCACATGAGCGGACAGCGGCCGAGCGGACGGACACGCGTGGGTTCCGCCGTCGGGCTCGGGGCGCTGTGAGAGGCTGGGTCGCATGAACCGGTTGGCTGGTGTGACCTCGCCGTATCTGCTTCAGCACGCCGACAATCCGGTCGACTGGTGGCCCTGGGAGCAGGCGGCCTTCGACGAGGCGCGGCGGCGCGGCGTGCCGGTGCTGCTGAGCGTCGGCTACGCGGCTTGTCACTGGTGTCATGTGATGGCACACGAGAGCTTCGAGGACGCCGGGCTCGCCGAGTACCTCAACGAGCGGTTCGTCGCGGTCAAGGTGGACCGGGAGGAGCGGCCCGACGTCGACGCCGTGTACATGGAGGCGGTGCAGGCCGCGACCGGGCAGGGCGGGTGGCCGATGACGGTGTTCCTCACCCCCGACAAGGAGCCGTTCTACTTCGGCACCTACTTCCCGCCGCAGCCCCGGCACGGCATGCCGTCCTTCCGGCAGGTGCTGGAGGGCGTGGACGCCGCCTGGCGGGACCGGCGGCAGGAGGTCGGCGAGGTCGCCGGACGGATCCGGGCCGACCTGGCCGAGCGGGCCGCCGTCTACTCGACCGGCGCCCACCACCCGCCCGGCGAGGCCGACCTGCACCAGGCGCTGGTGACCCTCAGCCGGGACTTCGACCAGAACCGCGGCGGCTTCGGCGGCGCGCCCAAGTTCCCGCCGGCCATGGTGCTGGAGTTCCTGCTGCGCCACCACGCCAGGACCGGCTCGGAGGCGGCGCTGGAGATGGCCGTCCGTACCGGCGAGGCGATGGCCCGCGGCGGCATCCACGACCAGCTCGGCGGCGGCTTCGCCCGGTACGCGGTGGACGCCGGCTGGGTGGTGCCGCACTTCGAGAAGATGCTGTACGACAACGCGCTGCTGCTGCGCGCCTACCTGCACCTGTGGCGGGCCACCGGATCGGGCCTCGCCCGCCGGGTCGCGCTGTCCACGGCGGACTTCCTGCTGCGCGAACTCCGCACGCCCGAGGGTGCGTTCGCCTCCGCGCTGGACGCCGACAGCCTGGACGAGGAGACCGGGCAGTCCGCCGAGGGCGCGTACTATGCGTGGGAACCCGGCCAGTTGGTCGACCTGCTGGGCCCCGCCGACGCGGCCACCGCCGCCCGGCTGTTCACCGTCACCGCTGAGGGCACCTTCGAGCACGGCACCTCGGTGCTCCAACTCCTCGCCGACCCTGAGGGCTTCGCCGAGTACGAGACGATCCGGGCCCGGATGGCCGAGGCCCGGACGGCCCGGCCCGCCCCGGCCCGGGACGACAAGGTGGTCGCCGCCTGGAACGGCCTGGCCATCGCCGCGCTCGCCGAGACCGGCGCGCTGCTGGACCGCCCCGACCTGGTCGATGCCGCCGAACGCGCCGCCGACCTGCTGCTCGCCGTCCACCTCACCCCCGAAGGCCGGCTGCTGCGCACCTCCCGGGACGGTCGGCCCGGCGCCAACGCCGGTGTGCTGGAGGACTACGCGGACACCGCCGAGGGCTTCCTCGCGCTGTACGCCGTCACCGGCGAGGCCTCCTGGCTCCAGCTCGCGGGCGGCCTGCTCGACACCGTGCTCAAGCACTTCACCGACGAGGCCTCCGGTGCGCTCTACGACACCGCCGACGACGCCGAGGAGCTGATCCGCCGCCCGCAGGACCCGACCGACAACGCCACCCCGTCCGGCTGGACGGCCGCCACCGGCGCGCTGCTCACCTACGCCGCGTACACCGGCTCCGACCGGCACCGCACGGCCGCCGAGCGGGCCCTCGGCGTGGTCGGCGCGCTCGCCGGCCGGGCACCGCGGTTCATCGGCTGGGGCCTCGCCGTCGCCGAGGCGCTGCTCGACGGGCCGCGCGAGGTCGCCGTGATCGGCCCGGACGGCGATCCGGCCACCGCGGCGCTGCGGCGGACCGCGCTGCTCGGGACGGCGCCGGGGGCGGTGGTCGCGGTCGGCGCGCCGGGGGAGTCCGAGGTGCCGCTGCTGGCCGACCGGCCGCTGATCGGCGGGGCACCCGCGGCCTACGTCTGCCGGCACTTCGCCTGCGACGCCCCGACCACCGATCCGGCGGCGCTGGCCGAGAAGCTGGGCACGGCGGTCGAGTAGGCAAAACGTTGGCGCACCGGTCCCGGCCTGGCCCACCATGGGCCATGACCTGGACCCTCAGCACCTCCCTCGACGAGTTTCGCGACCGGGCGGGCGCCTTCCTGGCCGCCCGCCCCGCCGAGAACACCGTCCTGCTCACCATCGCCCACCGGCTCGCCGAGGCCGGCCTGACGGTGTTCGGCGAGCCGCCGGTCTTCGGCTGGTGGCGGGCCGAGGAGGGCGGCCCGGTCGCGGGCGCCTTCCTCCGGACGCCGCCGTTCGACCCCCGGCTCTCCTTCATGCCCCCGGCCGCGGCCGCCGAGCTGGCGGTCGAACTGGCCGCCGCCGGGCCCGGGTTCACCACGGTGACCGGCGTCGGCGGGGGAGTCGAGGCGGTCCGCGCCTTCGCCGAGGCCTGGACGGCCGCCACCGGCACCCGGCAGTCCGTCCGCTTCGACGAACGGCTCTACCGGCTCGGGGAGTTGGCCGACCCGCCGCGCCCGCCGGCGGGCCGCCACCGGCTGGCCGGCCCGGCCGACCGCGAGCTGGCGATCCGCTGGTACGAGGAGTTCCTGGTCGAGGCCGAGCTCGAACTCCCCGACGTGCCACGGGCGGTGGACGCGCGGATCGCGAACCGCTGCCTGCACCTGTGGGAGGACGGCGGCCGCCCGGTCGCCCTGGCCGGCAGGAGTCCGATCCTCGTCGGCATGTCCCGCATCGGCCCGGTCTACACCCCCGCCGCGAGCCGCGGCCGCGGCTACGGCACCGCCGTGACCGCCGCGGCCTCGGCCCATCTCCTCGCCCACGGCGCCACCGAGGTCCTGCTCTACACGAACCTCGCCAACCCGACCAGCAACTCCATCTACCGGCAGATCGGCTACGTGCCGGTGGAGGACTCCCTGATCGTGGACTTCGACCGGGGGTGAGGGGGCGGTCGCACCGACCGGCTCCGCTCACTCCCAGTCCCAGCGGATCCCCAGCAGGCACGGCCGCAGCGCCGTCGCGACCAGGTGGACGCAGTGGTGGCCGTCGAGGGTGAGCTCCTCGGTCTCGTACGGGGCGGCGCCGGGGGAGTGGAGGGCGAAGCGGTGGCAGCGGACGGGGAGGGCGGCGGGGTGGAAGGTGACCTGGAGGACGTACTGGCCGGCGCCGGCGTTGAAGCCGCGGACGTACTCGCAGCTGGGCTCGGGGGAGGGGGCGTCGTCGAAGCCGTAGCCGAGCAGGTGGGTGTCGCCGGCGCGCAGGCGGCGGTCGAGGAGGAGTTCGGCGGCGAGCAGGTGGTGGGCCTGGTCGCGGCGGATGCGGCCGGGGCGGCAGTTCTCCTCGGCGCGGACACCGACGCGGGTGATGTCGCTGCCCGGGTCGCCCTGGTAGAGGGCGAGGTAGCGGTCGATGCCGTCGCGGTGGGCGCGCAGGGCGTGCTGGGAGTCGCGGCGGGCGAGCTGGCGGTCTGGGCCGACCCGGATGCGTTCGATGTGGGTGATGGTGTGCAGCCCGGTGTCGCGCGGGCCGGCGAGGGTGGCGAGCAGGCCGTCGACGGCCACCGCGGGGGAGATGAGGTCGCGGTAGGGGCGGACGGGCGGGCCGGTCGGGGCGGGGTCGGCAGCGCGGCGGGGGCCGAGCAGCCGGGTGAGGGAGTGTTCGGGCAGGTCGAGGACGTCCTCCAGGGCGGCGACGGCGCGCAGTGACTCGGCGCGTTCCGGTCGGCGGCGCCCCTGCTGCCAGTAACTGAGGCTGGTGAGGCCGACGTTGACGCCGCGCAGCGCGAGGTGGCGGCGGACGCGGTGCAGGGCGAGGCCCCGGGTGGAGATCGCGGTGCGCAGGGCGAGGTGGAAGGGGCCGGTGCGCAGGGCGGCGGCGAGGTCGGCTGGGTCGCTCTTGTGGATGGCGGCCTCCTGGGGGCGGGGGTCCGGCTCGGGGACGGTTCGGGGGCGGCTCGGGGAACGGTTCGGGACGGACCGGCTTTTGACCGTGAATATTCACATCGGTGCGGAGGTTTGTCACCGGTCCTGGCCTGCT
Organism: Kitasatospora sp. NPDC048298; assembly: GCF_043201465.1. Taxonomy (NCBI): domain Bacteria; kingdom Bacillati; phylum Actinomycetota; class Actinomycetes; order Kitasatosporales; family Streptomycetaceae; genus Kitasatospora; species Kitasatospora sp. NPDC048298. The sequence continues at coordinate 5,744 of NZ_JBICYZ010000075.1, read as the reverse complement.
GCGCGGGGGTTTCGCGGGCGCCGTTCACATCCGTGCCCGTCCGTTCACACCTCGGTCCTGGCCCCACCGGGAGCCGTTGACCCGTACCTGGCGAGAGGCGATGCTCGGGGCGCGATCCGGACCGCGCCCCCACACGGCACCTCGCTCCACTCGTGCAAGGAGGCACTTCCCCCATGCCAGTTCCACGAATACGGCTGCGCCGCGCGGTCTCCGTGCTCGCCCTCGGCGTGCTGGGCCCGGCGCTCACCGCCGCGGTGGCCGCACCCGCGATCGCCGCCCCCGCCGCATCCGCGATCGCCGCTCCGGCCGCGCACCAGGACCGGGCCGCCCACCAGGTCCGCCAGGCCGCCGCGCCCGGCAGCACGGCCGACCTGGCCGGCACCTACAAGAAGCTCAACATCACCATGCAGCAGCAACAGCAGACCAACTGGTGCTGGGCGGCGAGCGGGAACACCATCGCCACCTGGTTCGGCTACAACTACAGCCAGAACCAGTTCTGCAACGCCGCGTTCGGCCGGGCCGCCAACTCCTCCTGCCCCAACAGCCAGGCCACGCTGGCCGATGTGCAGAACGGGCTGAACTGGGTCGGCATCAACCCGGGCTCGTACGTCAACGGGTACCTGAACTACGGCACCGTGCAGTCCGAGGTGAACGCCAACCGCCCGATCGAGACGCGCATCCAGTGGAGCTCGGGCGGCGGCCACATGCACGTCCTGTACGGCTACGACACCGGGAACAACTGGGTCTACTGGGGCGACCCGTGGCCCTCCAACTACCGCTACAACTGGGCGGACTACTGGTACTACGTGAACAACGACACGTTCTCGTGGACCCACTCCCTGTACCGGATCGGCGCGTGAGGGCGACCATGACCGAGACCACGGGCCGCCGTCGGGCCGCCACCACCGTCACCGTCGTCGCCGCCCTGCTCACCGCCGGCCTCGCGTCGGCGCTCGCCCCGGCCGCGTACGCGGACTCCCCGTCCGCCCCGGCCCCGGTGCCCGCCGCCGAGCTGGCACAGGCCCGCAGCGCGGTCCAGGACCCGGCCGTCCTCGACAAGGTCGGCCACTTCTTCGCCCGCAAGGGCGTCCCGCCGACCCGGCAGCTGACCATCGGCGCGGCCGAGGAGGCCCGGGCGGCGAGCGCGGCCGCGCCGCGGCTGGCCGGCGACACCGTGCCGGTGTACCTCCTGGACCCCGGTTTCGTGGCCGGCACCCCGGGCGCACCGGTGGCGAAGGCCGAGTTCACCGCCAGCAAGGTGGTCGCGGCGGACGGGCAGAGCGCCTCGGTCTGGACCGTCCGGCAGGGCGGGGCCTGGAAGGTGGTCAACATCGCCTCGGGCGGTGACGAGAGCGACTACGCGGCGAAGGCGGCGGGCAGCGGCGGCGGCACCGCCTTCCGCGAGCCGCAGGTCAACGCCTGGTACGTGCTGCGCGACGGCCGGGTGCTGCCGCTGGACGACGAGGCCCTGCGCTCGGTGGGCGCGGGCGGGGTCACGCTGGCCGCGTACCAGCAGCTCGTGCACCAGCGGTACGGGGACAAGCTGCCCGGCTCGGCGTACGACCGGACGGGCAGGGGCGGTGGCTACGAGGCGGACACCGCGGCTCAGCCCGAGGCGGTGTCGCAGCCTGTGGCGGAGGCCGCGGGCGGCGGTTCGCCGCTACCGGCCGTGACGGCGCTCGCTGCCCTGGGGGCCACCGCGCTGGTGGGCGCGGGCGCCGTGCTGCGGCGGAGGACGGCCGTCCGGCGCGGCTGACGGCAGGCGGGGCCCGGTCGGTCGGGCCGGGCCCCGCCGCCCGCCGTCCATGCCGTACACACACGTCGGACGTGCGCGCGTAAGAGAACAGCGGCAGTGTCGGACCCGGCTCTCGACCCAGCGGTCGAGGGCCGGGTCCGGCGTTTCCGGGGAGGCCTTGGGCGGCCCCGGCTCCCGCCGTCGGACCGGGCGGCGCGGCACGGCCCGGCCACGCTCCGTGATGTGTCCTGGAAGTGCTGCTTCCACACAAGGAATTGACGCAACGTTGATCTGTCGTTCGCCGCCCCTGGGCAGTCGGCCATGACTGACGGTAGATACCATGTGGCAATCGGTCAGTGCTGGCCGACGCGTGCCGAGAGCGGAGAAGAGGTGGGGCGGCGGGAGCCGACCACGAGCCCGGCACCGGGAAAGGGGACCAAGGTGGCTGACGCGGACGACAAGCAGATGAGCGCCCAGGTGTGGGGCTCGGCGGTGGTGGTGGGATCGGCGTTGGCCGTGGTCGCGGCCTATCTGATCAACGGCGCCCCGCTGGTCCTGGCGGTCGCCGGGATCGAGACCGTGTTGCTCATGGTCTACGTCGCCCGCCGCTGGCGCGCCCTGCACGGCGGGTCGGCCCCGGTCCGGCACCGCCCGCGCCGCGGCACCCCGGACGCCGCGCACTGCGAGCGCTGCCGCCGGGCCCGTGAGGCGCTGGACGCCCGGGAGGCGCGGGCCCGTTCGGCCGGCGCGGTCCGGCGCTCCGGGGCCGCGACGTTCCCGACCCCGCCCGGCGCGCCGGGCGAGCCGCACCGGCCATCGCCCGAGCCCTCCCGGGAGTCGCACGGCGAGCTCCACCGCGCGCACGGGGAGTCGCACGGCGCGCACGGCGAGCTGCACCACGCGCACGGGCTGCTGCAGGACGGGGGCCCGCAGTCGGAGCCCGGTGGCGCCGACCACCCGGCCTACTCGCGCCGTCCGCAGATCCGGGCCCCGTACGAGCGGCCCTGGACGGCGGAACGGGCGGCCGGCCGGTCCGTGGACCGTTCGACCGCCCGTCGGGGTGCGCCGGGTTCAGCCGGCCGCGCTGTACGCCACCAGTGAGACGCCGACGTACTGGACGATGAACGCGCCCAGGGTGAAGGCGTGGAACACCTCGTGGAACCCGAACCAGCGCGGTGAGGGGTTGGGCCGCTTGAGCCCGTACACCACGCCGCCGATGCTGTAGAGCACCCCGCCGACGATCATCAGCACCAGGACGGCGACGCCGCCGGTGCGCAGGAAGTCCGGCAGGAAGAAGGCGGCGGCCCAGCCCAGCGCGAGGTACACCGGCGTGTACAGCCAGCGCGGCGCGCCGACCCAGAACACCCGGAACGCGATCCCGGCCAGCGCGCCACCCCAGACCGCCCAGAGCAGCAGCTGCTGGGCGGCGCCCTCGAGCAGCAGCATCGTGAACGGCGTGTAGGTGCCGGCGATGATCAGGAAGATGTTCGCGTGGTCCAGCCGGCGCAGCACGGCGTCCCCGCGCGGTCCCCAGTCGAAGCGGTGGTACACCGCGCTGACCCCGAACAGCAGCCAGGCACTGACCGAGTAGATCGCGCAGGCGATCTTGGCGGGCGTGGAGTCGGCCAGGCAGATCAGCACGATCCCGGCGGCCACCGTGGCGGGGAACATCCCGGCGTGCAGCCAGCCGCGCCACTTCGGCTTGCTCTCCGTGAGTGCACTCTCCGCGAGCGCAGCAGCAGTCATGCGCAGCATGCTACCCGTTACCTACGGATCCGTAGGTTACTGACGCGTAGGAAGTGGCGATCATCACTGTTGGACGTTTTGGAGTAATTGGAGTGTGGCGCCGCGCACTCCGTCGGGCGTTCGGTTGGCATGTTACTCATCAGTAATCATACTGGCTGTAGTAAAAGATGCGTCAATTTCGACGCTTCGCCGCGTTCCGGCCGTGGGTCCGGAGCTACGCTGCAAGCACCCTCAGACCCCCGCGACGCCATCTCCTCGCCGAGATGGCGTGAAACGGAGCGATCGTGTCGTACGAGATCTCTGCTCTCAGCGCATCCGCGCCCACCCGCCACAAGCAGCTGCTCGCTTGGGTGAGCGAGATCGCCGAGCTCACCCAGCCGGACCGCATCGAGTGGTGCGACGGTTCCGACGAGGAGTACCAGCGCCTCGCGGACCTGCTGGTGGCTCAGGGCACCTTCAAGAAGCTCAACGAGGAGAAGCGCCCCAACTCCTACTACGCCGCCTCGGACCCCACGGACGTGGCGCGCGTGGAGGACCGCACCTTCATTTGCTCCGAGCAGGAGAAGGACGCCGGACCGACCAACAACTGGAAGGCCCCCGCCGAGATGCGGGAGCTGTTCCAGGGCGAGCAGGGCCTCTTCCGCGGCGCGATGAAGGGCCGCACGATGTACGTCGTGCCCTTCTCGATGGGCCCGGTCGGCTCCCCGCTGGCCGCGTACGGCGTCGAGATCACCGACTCCGCCTACGTCGCCGTCTCCATGCGCGTGATGACCCGCATGGGTCAGGCCGTGCTGGACCAGCTCGGCGAGGACGGCGACTTCGTCCGGGCCGCGCACACCGTCGGCGCCCCGCTGGCCGAGGGCCAGGCGGACGTGCCGTGGCCGTGCAACACCACCAAGTACATCTCGCACTTCCCGGAGACCAAGGAGATCTGGTCCTTCGGCTCGGGCTACGGCGGCAACGCCCTGCTCGGCAAGAAGTGCTACGCGCTGCGCATCGCCTCGACCATGGCCCGCGACGAGGGCTGGCTGGCCGAGCACATGCTCATCCTGAAGCTCACCCCGCCCAGCGGCGAGGCCAAGTACGTCGCGGCCGCCTTCCCCTCGGCCTGCGGCAAGACCAACCTGGCCATGCTCCAGCCGACGGTCCCGGGCTGGAAGGTCGAGACGATCGGCGACGACATCGCCTGGATGCGCTTCGGCGCCGACGGCCGCCTGTACGCCATCAACCCCGAGGCCGGCTTCTTCGGCGTCGCCCCCGGCACCGGCGTGGACACCAACGCCAACGCCATCGACACCCTCTGGGGCAACACCGTCTTCACCAACGTCGCCCTCACCGACGACGGTGACGTGTGGTGGGAGGGCCTCACCGAGGAGCCCCCGGCGCACCTGACCGACTGGCGCGGCAACGACTGGACCCCCGAGTCCGGCACCCCGGCCGCCCACCCGAACGCCCGCTTCGCCGTCCCGGCCGCGCAGTGCCCGACGATCGCCCCGGAGTGGGAGGACCAGGCGGGCGTGCCGATCTCGGCGATCCTGTTCGGTGGCCGCCGCGCGACCGCCGTCCCGCTGGTGACCGAGTCCTTCGACTGGCAGCACGGCGTCTTCCTCGGCGCCAACATCGCCTCCGAGAAGACCGCCGCCGCCGAGGGCACCGTCGGCGAACTGCGCCGCGACCCGTTCGCGATGCTGCCGTTCTGCGGCTACAACATGGGTGACTACTTCGCCCACTGGCTGAAGGTCGGCGCCCAGGCCGACGCCGCCAAGCTGCCGAAGATCTACTACGTCAACTGGTTCCGCAAGGACGCCGAGGGCAAGTTCGTCTGGCCCGGCTACGGCGAGAACAGCCGCGTGCTCAAGTGGATCGTCGAGCGCCTGGAGGGCACCGGCGAGGGCGTCGAGACCCCGATCGGCGTGCTGCCGACCGTCGAGGGCTTCGACCTCGGCGACCTGGACCTGTCCAAGGAGGACCTCGACCTGCTCTTCACCGTGGACGCCGACATCTGGCGCCAGGAGGCCGCCCTCGTGCCGGCCCACCTGGAGACCTTCGGCGACCACACCCCGAAGGAGCTGTGGGACGAGTACCGGAACCTCGTCGCGCGTCTCGGCTGAGCCTGAGCCTCAGCCGCGAGAGAGGCGGGGGGGGGGGCCCGGCCCCCCCCCCCCCCCCCGCCGCCGGGGCGGGGGGGGGGCGCCCCGGCCGGGGCCCCCCCCCCCCCGCCCCGCCGCGGGCGCCCGCCCGCGCCGCGTGTTTTAGTGGCGGG
>NZ_JBICYZ010000074.1:48041-49545 GCF_043201465.1 Kitasatospora sp. NPDC048298 | reverse complement strand
CCGCGTTGCCCAACAGGTCTCCTCAGTACATGGGGACGCCGCAGGATACGAGACGCATCCTGCGGCGCTTGATTCCACGTAACTAATAGGGACCGGGTCTACGCCTTCTTCCGCCGCTGGCGCGACCACGGTCTGGTCAAGGAGTTCCACGACCGGCTCCGCCGCAATGTCCGCGAACAGGCCGGGCGGGCCCCGGAGCCGAGCGCGGGCGTGATCGACTCCCAGACGGTCAAGGCCGACGCCGTCGTCGGCCATGACAGCCGCGGCTTCGACGGCGGCAAGCTGATCAACGGCCGCAAACGGCACGCCGTGGTCGACACCCTCGGACTGCTGCTGGCCGTGATGGTCACCGCCGCGGACATCGGCGACCGCGCCGCCGGGCAGGTTCTGCTCGCCCGGGCCGCCGCCTCGCACCACCGGCTGGCGCTGGTCTGGGCCGACGGCGGCTACACCGGCAGCCTCGTCGAGTACGGCCTCACCGTCCTCGCCCTGGTCCTGGCCATCGTCAAGCGAAGTGACGACATGCGCGGCTTCGTCGTGCTGCCCAAGCGGTGGATCGTGGAGCGGTTCTTCGCCCACCTGATGCGAAGCCGCCGCCTCGCGCGGGACTTCGAACGATCCACCGGCAGCGCGGAGGCGATGATCTACTGGTCGATGACCCTGCTCATGACCCGCCGCCTTGCCCGGCCACGGCCTTCGCGAGCGTGAACCGGCCCGGCGCCGGCTCGGCCAGCCACCCGCGCGCCGTTAGCCGCTTCGCCTTCGACCGCAACGCCTCGATCTTCGCGGGCACCGGATCAAGGCCGAAGCAGCCGGCCATCTCCTGACAGGTCAGCGGGCCCTGACCGAGCTGGCCCCGGTCCGCGAGCACCTGCACGATGCGCTGGTAGTCCGCCGACAGTGCCGACCGGGCCAGCCCCGCACGCCACATCGGCACCACCGACTTCGGCTTCGCCGCCTGCGAAGATGAAGGCAGCGCGGGCGGTTCACCGCGATCCGACGGCTCCTCGGCGGCGTCCAGGCCGGCGGTGTCTTCTTCGCCCGGGGACAGCACCTCGCCGACGCGTGAACGGGCGATGACCCACTCGTTCCACTCCCGCTCGGCCGCGACCAGCTCGGCCTGGATACGGTCCGCCTCCTCCCGAAGCGCGTCCACACGACGGCGAGCGGTCAGCTCACGCTGTTCCAGCAGCCCCACGACCGACGGCATCCCCGACCTCCACCAGAACGACGACACGACACGGCACCACTCCCCGAGACCGCCGACCCCATGCCTGAACAGCGGAAATGCAGCCCTCAAGCCCGGAAAGACAACAACCACTGAGCCAGATGACCAAACTGCCCTACACGCCGTTCGGGGTGGCCGACTGGGACAACGACGGTCATCAGGACATCGTCGCCCGTAATGACGCGAGTGGTGATCTGTGGCTGTACCCGGGCGACAGCAGCCGTGGTTACAGCAGTGCGCAACCGGTCAAGATCGGCAGCGGTTGGCAGGGTTACA